>CAZEDB010000015.1:0-18061 GCA_964510855.1 uncultured Enterobacteriaceae bacterium
CCCTTCTTCTTGTTTTCACTCCTTCATCTCCCCATCAGCTTGCTCGCCTTGGTGATGGATCGAATTTGGCACAACTAAGATGGAAAAGTCGGCTCTGCGTTTAGCCCTGCGAGCTCAACGACGAGCTTTAAGTTCGACCGACTTAATTCATGCAGAAGCAGCGGCACGCACGCACCTTTTAGCTTGGGAGGGTTGGAAATCAGCCCAAGCCGTGGCCCTCTATTGCGATGCCCGGGGCGAGCTACCCACGCAAAGCCTCATCACCGAAGCCTTAAATCGAGGCAAGCGCGTGGCACTCCCTTGTATGGAGTCGACCGGTATGCGTCTGCGTTGGATCACGGCGCTCAATGAACTTAAACTCGACGCTCAAAAGATAAAATCTCCCGGGCCGCAGGCGCCGGAGGTGGACTTAAACAGCTTGGACCTGATGCTAACTCCTGGGGTGGCCTTTGACCGACGTGGAGGACGACTCGGACAAGGGGGTGGCGACTACGACCGTTGCCTACTCCAACTCCCTGCCCGCACCGCAGTCGTGGGTCTTTGTCACGATTTCCAGCTGCTTGAAAACGTCCCCCAAGAGCCCCATGACCGCCGCGTGGGCTGGATTCTTACCCCCTCGGGTCTATTCAAGGCCAAGGATTAAGTCCCGCCGCTTGCCAAGTGGCACGAAGTTGTTGGGATAGAAGGTTCGATGCAAGCCACGCGACCCGACTGCATTCGCCTCCGCGGCGTACGGCAAAATAATCTCAAAGGGTTCGACCTCGATATTCCGGTTGGAAAATTAATCGTGGTTACGGGCTTAAGTGGGGCGGGTAAATCCTCTCTAGTTTTCGATACCCTACATGCCGAAGGTCAACGTCGTTACGTTGAAACCTTTTCGCCTTACGTCAGGCAATTTTTAGAGCTACTGCCCGCTCCCGCGCTCGACTCCGCCGAACATATCCGACCCTCGGTTGCCATTCGCCAAGGCAACTCGGTGCGCACCTCACGCTCGACCGTAGGCACGATGACCGAACTTTGTGACTGGTTTAAAGTTTGGTTTGCCCATCGCGCAGAATTATTGGACCCCGCAGATGGTCGACCGATTAAACCCGGTGGCCCTGAAGCGGCCTGGGAACGCTGCTTAGCAAACTTAGCTGGCAAAGAAATCGTGGTGGGCTTTGCCGTCGCTAAACCGGCCACGTTGGCGTGGGACGTAATTACTGCCGAGTTTACCAAAGCTGGCTTCACCCGCGCTTGGGCCAAACAATGGCTCCAACTCGGCGAGAGCATTGTACCAGCCGAGACGCAGGAAATTGTCGTCGTCCAAGACCGCGTCCGCATCGAAGCCGCTGCTCGCGGGCGTTTCGACGAAGCTGCACGCGCCGCCTTTCGTCTCGGCGGCGGCCGACTGCGTATTCTTAATCTCGATGGCAAAGAATGCTTACGCGTTTCTGAATCGTTGGAGTCCCCCATTGATGGTCGACGTTTCCGAGCGCCCACTCCCGCACTCTTTACTTTTAATTCGCCCGTAGGCGCCTGCCCTGCTTGCCGCGGGTTCGGACGTACCATTGGTATCGATTGGGCAAAAGTTATTCCTGATCCCAGCCTGACGCTCGCCGAAGGCGCCATCGCCACCTTCCAAGGTAATGTCTATGGCGAAAGCCAACGCGACTTGCTGCGTGCCTGCCGTCGTCTCGGCGTGCCTACCGATCGCCCTTGGACGCGCTTGAGCGAAGCGCACCGCACCTTAATTCGTGATGGTGAACCCGGCTATGAACCGGGAGAATGGGAAAGTAAATGGTACGGGGTCCGAGGTTTCTTCCGTTGGCTAGAATCGACGACCTACAAAATGCACGTGCGCTTCTTCCTCGCACGCTATCGCGCCTACGAAACTTGCGTCTCATGTAATGGGGCTCGCTTCCAACCCGAATCCCTTTGCTGGCGCTGGCAAGGTGAAACCCTACCCGCACTCTATGCGCGTACCGTCACCGAACTACGGGCCCTCCTCGCCCCCCATGGAGTCGATCGCGCCCGTCACCCCGCAGAACACGCCCTCGAAGCCATCCTCGCACGCCTAGGTTATCTTGAGGCGGTGGGCTTGGGCTATCTCACGCTCGATCGCCTTTCACGCACCCTCTCGGGCGGCGAAGTTCAACGCGTCAATTTAACTTCGTGTCTCGGGGCTGCGCTCGCTGACACGGTATTCATTCTCGATGAACCCAGCGTGGGTATGCATGCGCGCGACATCGGTAAGATGATCGGCATCCTGCGCGGCTTGGTTGCACAAGGTAACACGGTGGTCGTGGTGGAACACGATGAATCGGTAATGCGTGCCGCCGATTGGCTGATTGAAATTGGCCCCCGACCGGGAGCCGAAGGCGGCAACCTCGTCTATGCTGGACCTCCAGAGGGGATTCTCAAACAGGCCGATTCACCCACTGGTGCCTGGCTGGCGGGCAAGCGCGTGCCTGAGACACGGCGCATTCGTGCCCTACAAACCTCTACCCCACGTCTTCGTATCCATGAGGCGAGCGTGAATAACCTTAAAAAGGTGAGCTTTGATTTGCCCATGGGGCGACTCACCGGGCTCTGTGGCGTTTCAGGTTCAGGTAAATCCACCCTGCTTCACCAGATCCTCGCCAATCGTGATCCTGAAACTGGCGACGAACGCACCGATCCCTCGCCTTATTTAAAATTTGATCAAGCCGTAAGCGAAATTGCTTTAGTCGATCAATCACCCGTCACCCGCACCTCACGCTCGAACCCTGCTCTTTATACGGGAGCCTGGGATGCGATTCGTAATTGGTTGGGCAACTCTGAAGCTGCCCGCGCCGAAGGTTTAACCCCGTCGCATTTTTCCTTTAACGCGGGGGAGGGTCGCTGTGAACGTTGCGGAGGTGCAGGCTGGGAGACGGTTGAGATGCAATTTTTATCCGATGTCTTAGTACCCTGCCCTTCCTGTGAAGGTCGGCGCTTCCGCGATGAAGTGTTACGACTGCAAGTTGACGGTAAAAGTGTCGCCGACCTCTTGGCCATGACCGTGACCGAAGCTCGCACCTTCTTAGGTGCACGCACGCCTGCGAGTGGGCAACTCGCGGTCTTAGAAGAAGTGGGCTTAGGCTACTTACGCTTAGGCCAACCTTTAACCACGCTCTCGGGCGGCGAAGCGCAGCGACTAAAACTAGTACGCTTCTTAGGAGATTTAGATAAAAAGCCTGCTCGAGGTAAGGCCTCAAAGAGCACCCCTGCCGGCGCGCTCCTGCTACTCGATGAACCCACCACCGGCTTACACCGTGAAGACGTCGCTCGCCTCCTCGGCTTACTCCAACGGTTAGCAGATGCTGGGCATTCCTTAATCATTGTTGAACATCACCGCGATGTCTTAGCCGCTTGCGATTGGCTAGCGGAGCTCGGACCGGAAGCGGGCCCTGGCGGCGGGCACATCATTGCCCAAGGAACGCCGAGCGAACTCGCGCGCGGGACCACGCCTACCGGTCGTTTATTAGCGGGCGGAGATAACGCCTTCGCCACGCCGACGGCAGCCCCTTCGCAACCACGCCCCGAAGCCATTGAGCTCCGCGGCGCCCGCGAACATAATCTGCGCGACCTCTCCCTCGATTTACCTCACGGACAACTCACGGTTCTTACCGGCGTTTCAGGATCTGGAAAATCTACCCTAGCGTTTGATATTCTTTTTGCCGAAGGCCAACGTCGGTTCCTCGAATGCGTCTCCGCTTATGCCCGACAATTTGTCGAGCAGCTCCCCAAGCCCGACCTCGACGCGCTCCGCGGCCTCCCCCCTTCGGTCGCGATTGAACAGCGCATTACCCGCGGCTCTTCAAAATCGACCGTAGCGACCGTAACCGAAGTGGCCCAATACCTCCGCGTCCTCTTTGCCCGGGCCGGAATTTTACACAGCCCAGTAACCGGCCTTGCCCTCGTTTCGCTGACAGAGGATGCGATTGTCCGCCAAACCGCCACTGCCGCCAGCAAAGCCGGTAAAGCAGGCTTGCTCCTCGCCGCTCCGTTGGTGCGCGGTCGCAAAGGTCACCATCGACCTCTCGCTGAATGGGCCCGCGAGCAAGGCGCGACGCAACTACGCTGCGATGGTACATTGTGCGCGGTCGCAGGATTTACCGGGCTCGATCGCTATCGGGAGCACGATGTTGATGTGATTCTGGCTAACTTAAGTCGCAACGGCGATGTCACACCCGCAGGTGGAGAAACGGAATCCGGCGAGCGTGCCTTACGCACTGCCGTGCGGGCCGCGCTGCGCGCCGGCAAAGGAAGCTTACTCTTGTTAGACGCTAAAGGGGTTGAGCTGGCTCGCCTCGCGACCTCGCGGGTCGATGCCGCAACCGGGCAATCCTATCCGGAAATTGATCCCAAACATCTTTCGTGGAATTCACCCCGAGGTTGGTGTCCCGCTTGCCGCGGTCACGGTCGCGAAGTCGATCGCTTCGCTTCCGATGAAGCCGAGACCTTACACGAAGACGCCATCGCCGATCGCGTGGGCGAGGCCGCCTGCTCCACTTGCGGTGGCGCTCGCTTAGCTCCGCTGGGACGTGCGGTACGTCTATCGGCCGGTAAACGCAGCTTGTCGCTACCCGAGCTCTTAGCGCTCCCGCCTGATGAGGTCTTAACCTTCTTAAACGCTCTCAGCTTGGGCGCGCGAGAACGGGCCATCGCCACCCCCTTGCTACCTGAAATTTCAGCACGCCTGCGCTTCTTGGCTGGAGTAGGTTTGGGCTACCTCGCGCTCGATCGACCTGCCGACACCTTATCCGGTGGAGAAGCCCAACGTATTCGTCTCGCTTCGCAATTAGGCTCAACGCTCTCGGGCGCCCTTTACGTACTCGATGAGCCCAGCATTGGTCTGCACCCGCGCGATAACCAACGCTTGATTGCTTCCCTGCACGACCTACGCGACCGCGGTAATACCGTCTTAGTAGTCGAACATGATGAAGACACCATGCGCGCGGCCGATCGCGTCGTCGATTTGGGGCCAGGCGCGGGTCGATCGGGTGGCCAAATCTTAGCCCAAGGCTCGGTTGATGAAATTATGGCCTGTGCAGCTTCACCCACTGGAGCCGCCCTGCGTGAACCGATGACCCACCCCATGCGGCAAAAGCGTCGTGAGGTAACACCCCGAGGTAAAGAGGCGCCCTCGGGTTGGGTTGAATTGCGCGGCGCAGCGCTGCGTAATCTACGCGGCTTTGATTTACGCATTCCCCACGGCAGGCTCTGCGTCGTGGCCGGTGTTTCAGGCGCAGGTAAATCTACCCTCATTACCGATCTACTTGCGCCCATGGTGCGACACGCGCTCAGCCGCGAGAAAGATGGGGTCAAGGGCACCGAAGGCGCGGCATTAGGTTTAGGACAAAAATCCTTTCAGTCGTTATCTGGACTCAAAGGGTTTCGCCAACTCGTGGTCGTCGACCAAGATCCGATTGGCAAGACGCCGCGCTCCACGCCAGCAACCTACACCGGTGCTTGGGATTTAGTGCGGGAACGCTTAGCCCAACTCCCAGAAGCAGCCCTACGAGGCCTCGGCCCAGGCTTCTTCTCTTTTAATACCACCGGCGGGCGTTGTGAAGCCTGCTCAGGGGCTGGTCGTTCCCGCTTGGAAATGAGTTTCTTACCCGAAACCTACGTTCCTTGCGAAGCTTGTGCAGGTACGCGCTTTGGACCGGTCGCAGCCGGCATTCGTTGGAACGGAAAATCCGCCTCCGATATTTTGGCGATGACGTTTGAAGAAGCTGCCGTTTTCCTCGCCCCTGATGTGCGCCTGCGCGATATGTGCGGACTAATGGTGCGAACGGGATTGGGTTATCTAACCTTAGGACAAAGTAGCCCCACCCTCTCGGGGGGTGAAGCGCAGCGGCTCAAACTCGTGACCGAACTCATTCGTGGTCTACCCACCTTTACCGAACGTGCCCGCGGAAAAGTTCAACCCAACCTCTACATCTTAGAGGAACCCTCGATTGGCCTTCACCCCGCCGATATTCGTCGACTCCTCGGGGTACTACACGAACTGGTTGATCAAGGTCACACCGTCATTGTCATCGAACACCATCCCGATATTTTAGCGGAAGCGGATTGGTTAGTAGAAATTGGTCCTGAAGGTGGGTCAGGTGGCGGCCATCTTCTCTACCAAGGCGCTCCTGAAGGCTTACTCGGCGTTAAGCATTCACCCACCGCACCCGCCTTGGCCCAGGCGTTGCGAAAGAGTTTGGAAACCTCAAAACCTAAGCTACGGTCACCCCGAGCATGAGTACGCCCAAGCGCCTCCCCCCGCGCCGACCTACGCCTTATCGGCCGCCGGTTCGCAAGCGTCCGTCCGAAAGCAGCGGTCCACCTTTTTGGCTACTTCTTCCCTTACTGGGTATCGCCGGTTACTTTGCCTGGGATGTTTACCAAGAGCGTGCGCAGAGTTTTCGCGAGCAGGGTTTAGCCTATTCCGTAGTCGATGAAATTATGGGCCGTCCGCAAGTCGCCCTGCCTACGGCCACGACCCCTGCCGCCGCAACGACACCGACCCCGCCTAAAGTCGTAGCCGAAGCTAAACCTACCCCATCGGTTGCCCCCCGGATTGAGGCAGGTGTTGAAACTTCAGAAGACGATCGCCCTTACCCTTTCGTGGGTGCGCCCCTGCGTGATCCTAAACAACTCGAAAAGTTAATCACGGATACCGCTTACCGTCTCGCCGATGGTAAGTGGGAAACTCACGCCTCGCGCCTTGAGCGTGGTTTAGTAACCGCTTTTAAAACCACCTCACGCACCAACGGTGCTAAACGTTACGATGCCTTCTGGGAGAGCCGTTATTTTTCTCTCGGCGTCACCCAAGCAGCTTTTATCCGGCGCGCCACCCCCGAGGTTTTACGGGCTGTAGCTAGCCATGAGCCCGATGCTGATTTTCTCCGGGCGCTGTTAGCCCGACCCGAGGCACTGGAATCTTGGTTAAGCACAGTTAAGCCCAAAGACGACGTGGCTGCAGGCTTACGCACTTGGGCAGCGCTTTGGCGCGATGACAAACCGGAGCTGCGCTGGAAATACCAATCCCTGCAAGTGGCGATGGCGGTGGTTTATGACCGACCGATGTCATGGCGTCGACTCGTGCGCGAGGCTCACCCGATTGATCCCCTCAAACGTTATCGCTGGTATCGTGACCATGACTTAGCGAACCGACTCGAAACCCGTCTCACGCAATTACGTCCTGAAGAACTCGTTTGGGTGGTAGCCGCCGATGTTTCTGAAGAAGAAATGGATTGGGCGTTAAAAGAACTTCGTCGTGTACGCCAAGAAAGTTGGGGGCAAACCTACGGCTCAATTAAGTACCGCATGGATTTTGTTACGGGAGGAAAGTCGGAGGGCCCTGACTATACCGATGGCTCGCTCGCCGATATTCTCAAATGTGGTGGTATTTGTATGCACCAAGGCCACTACGCCACTAGCACAGCACGGGCGGTGGGTATTCCCGCTGCCTATGTTACAGGCGAAGGTAATCGCGGCGGCCATGCTTGGTTTGCCTACCTCTCGGGGAGAGGCGAATGGAATATGGATACCGGCCGCTACGGCGACGGTTATTCGTGTGGCCGTACCTCTGATCCTCAAACCGGCGAGGCCGTACCTGAATTCGAAGTTGAACTTTTAGGGGATCGTCAGCGGCGCTCAGGTGCAGCACAGCAAGCGCGTCGTTTAGTTATGATTGCAGGAATCTACGAACGCCGAGCCGAGGACGACTTACAACTCGAGACCTTGAGTCAGGCGGTTGAGACCGCCGACCGCTTGCTCGACGTCTGGCAGGCCTATGTCCGCGCCCTCGAAGAACGCAAAACCACCACCCTCGCGACTTGGACCACAGTGGTGAAAGGCATGCGGTCCGCTTTCGATAAGTGGCCCGACTTACGCAACCTAGCGGACGATCTTGAATCGCGCTACCTAGCACCCACTTGGTCGAACAACCAAGCGCTTACCGCCTTACGCGGCCAATACTATCGCCTGCAGCGTGAGCATCCCGATCGCATGGACCTCATTCTCCGTGCGATTGAGCGCCAAGCCAAACACTGGAACTCTAAAGGCGAAAGTGAACGGGATCGGGTACGTAATCTGTATCGCGATGTGATGCGCGACCATGCCGATCACCTACCTACATTTAAAGCCGCGCTCGAAGGCTACTATTTAGCGGTGAAAGGCGATAAGGAGCAGGAAACCTTTTTCCTCAACGACCTTGAGCGCACTTATAAACGTAAACTCGATGGTGGGGGCGATGTCTTCCGCATGAAAACCGTCGCGAGCGTACTCGGCATGATGAAAGGTTATTTTGAACGCTGCGGACAAGCCGAACGCTTCCGTCGACTTGAGCGCGACCAAGAGGAAATTCAGAAGAAACTCGATAAGCTTAAAAAGTCATGAGTTCACTCCGGCTTGGAGTAAATATCGACCACGCCGCCACCGTGCGCCAAGCCCGTTATCGCGGAGACCATAACTCGCCTCATGCCGAACCTAACCTTTTAGAAATCGCGCGTGAGGCTATAGCAGGCGGTGCCGATGGCATCACCGTGCATTTGCGCGAAGACCGTCGTCACCTCCAAGACAGCGACCTGGCTACATTAAGGGCGCAGAGCGAGATACGCCTGAACCTCGAGATGGCTTGCACGAGTGAAATGCAAGGCATCGCCCTACTGCATCGTCCAGCGGCGGTCTGTTTAGTCCCAGAGAATCGCCATGAAGTCACGACCGAGGGTGGCTTAGATGTTGTGGGTCAAGCAGCACGGGTCACCCAAACTGTAAGTGCCTTAAAACAAGTAGGGATTGAGGTTTCGCTTTTTATTGGACCCGACTTAGCACAAATCCACGCGGCCGCGGCCACGGGCGCTCCCGTGATTGAACTCCACACCGGCGCTTGGGCTCACAGCTTTAGCGTGGATGCCCAAGTTGAAGCACGGGAGTTAGCTCGACTGCATACTGCGGCAGCGCGTGCGCACGAACTTGGTCTCATGGTTAACGCGGGCCATGGTATTAGTTATGCCAATGTAGCTTCCATCCGCACGCTCCCTTGGCTCAACGAACTTAATATTGGACATAGCATTGTGGCTCGGGCCCTAACCGTCGGTATGCGTGCCGCCGTGCGCGAAATGCGTAACGCACTCAAATGATGAATCTTTCTGGAGGCAATGTCCTAGGCTTAGGCGCAGACCTCTGTGCCGTGAGCCGCCTCGCAGCGGCACGAGCGCGTCATGGCCAAGCCTTTCTCGATAAAGTTTTTACCCCCGCGGAACAGGCCGAATGTCTCGGTCGCGGCGATCCCGATGCTTCTTTTGCTGCACGCTGGGCCGCTAAAGAAGCGGTGAGCAAAGCCCTCGGCACGGGGATTGGTCCGGAGTTAGGTCTTACCTCGGTGGCGGTACTTTGTGACCCAACGAGTGGTGCTCCCCATGTTCAACTTGATGCGCTCGGCACGCGCACGCTGCAGGCCAAGGGAGGTTCCAAAATTCTCATCACTCTGTCGCACGAGGGTGGACAAGCCTTAGCCGTAGCCATGGTGGTGGCGTGAAAACGGCCTTACTCCCAGTTTTAAGTTGCGCCGCAAGTGTGGCCGCTGAGCGCGCTTGGCTACGCCGGCATCCAGGCGAGCAAGCACGATTGATGGCGCGAGCAGCTTCCGCCGTAGCCGCGGCAAGCGACCTTTTATTGGCGGGCGTTAAGCCCCGCAGCATCCTCGTGGTTGCAGGTAAGGGCCACAACGGAGCTGATGCCATCTTAGCCGGACTCGAATTTAATCTTGGCGCTAAACTTACCGTGGTGCTGGCCGAAGAAAATGTCGCTGTAGGATTGCCTCAACGCATCTTGGCGCGAGCACGACGTCGCCATGCCACCGTGCTGACTTGGAAAGAAGCCCGACGCTCCCGACCTAAAGTTGATCTCATCATCGATGGCTTGCTCGGCGTAGGTTTTAAACCGCCCCTCAGAGCAGAACTAGCCTTCGTGATTCGCTGGATGAACACCTTGAGTGCCCCCGTCGTCTCCGTCGATTTACCAAGCGGCGTGGGCGATACTACCGACAGTCCAAGTGTGCATGCCGATCTTACCGTTTCTCTTGGCTCACTCAAAGCCCCCTTACTGCGTCCTAGGGTTTTGTCTCACGCCGGTCGCCTGCGTGTCGCCGACCTCGGCATCGACTTACCCGCTGGCAATCCTGCCGCAACCACGCTCAAGACACTCTTACCCTTAACGGTTCCACGCTCCGCCAAAACTGATAAGCGTCGGCAAGGTCGGGTGGTCATCGTCGGCGGCTCCGCCGCCATGCCCGGAGCCGTACTCATGAACACTAGAGCCTGCTTGGCCGCAGGTGCGGGCCTTGTAACCGTATTAGCACCCCGTAGCTTACGTGCTCGTGCCGCCATCGCTTTGCCAGAAGCGATGTGGCAGGCTCAAAGCAGCAGCGAAGCGCAAGCGACCCTACAACGGCTCGGGAAAATCTGGGAGGCAGTTTTAATCGGCAGCGGTCTTGGACCTCGCGGTCAAACCTTAGCTCAAGCCGCCGCCCGCGCCACGCGTGGCGTGGCCATTCTCGACGCCGATGCGTTGCGCCCAGCGTGTGTACGCGCCGCCCAAGGTGCAACCGCACGTATCCTACTCCCGCACGCGGGGGAATGCCTTAGACTCGGCGCACGCCAGGCCACTGCGGCCGAAGCGCAACGCCTCGCCTTACGCTTCCGCGCGGTGGTGGTTTTGAAAGGTCCGCTCACCTGTGTCACCGACGGCGTTCAGACCTGTTACATTCCTCACGGAGGTCCGATTCTCGCACGCGGCGGTAGTGGCGATTTACTAGCGGGCATGGTAGCGGCAGTCGTCGCCGCTCGCACGACCTATAAACTCAATTTATTTTCTGCGGTGGTAATGGCGGTGACCTGGCATGGCGCAGCCGCTGATGAACTGGCACGCACTGAGGGAGAAACTTCAGTGCGTACTACTCAGCTTTTAACTGGGTTATCCCCTGCCTTGCGACGCGCCCGCGCTTAAGCATCGCGGGGGCATGACGCCCGAACTCTCTCCCGCCGCCGCCCTCCGTCTACAACTCAATGCCTTGCCTGGCATTGGGCCGGTAACGGCCCGACGGCTCAGTGAAGCCTTCGACGGCGATCTCACCCGTGCACTCGCCGCTTCACGCAATGAACTTCTCGCCATTCCGGGGCTAGGACCGGTTGCGGTGACGACGTTACTAGGTCCAAAGCTCGACCCACTCGCCGAATATCAACATGCACGACGCTTAGGTTTTAATATTTTAACGCAGGGCGATCCCGAGTGGCCCGAAGCTTTAAACCATCTCTGGGATCCGCCCTTGGTGCTTTATGTTGAGGGTGCGGCGTTACCCGTGGCACGGGCGGTGGCGATTGTCGGCACGCGCCGCTGCACACCCTATGGTGCCGCCATGGCCCGTAACTTAGCCACCGGATTAGCCCAAGCCGGCTGGTGGGTGGTAAGTGGTCTCGCAGCGGGCATTGATACCGCCGCGCATGAAGGGGCACTTGAAGGTGGCGGACCTACCGCGGCCGTCTTGGGGCATGGTTTAGAACGCACCCATCCGCCGACCGCTCACGGTCTACGCCGACGTATCGCCACAACGGGCTGCATCCTTTCCGAATTTCCCCTAGGGCGTGTGCCCGATACGCGCACCTTTCCGCAACGCAATCGCTTGGTAGCCGCGCTGTGTCGGGCGGTGGTCGTGATTGAAACCGATCGCGCGGGAGGGAGTCACATCACGGCACGCTTTGCCTCCGAACTTGGACGTACCGTTTGTGCCGTACCTGGTCGAGCCGACAGCCCAGCGAGCCGCGGCTGCCATGACTTAATCCGCGATGGTGCTACCCTCATTACCCAAGTTGATGATATTCTAGAAGAACTCGGCGAAGCACCCACAACAGCACGCGCCCCGACGCGCGCGGAAATTCCTGAGTTGCGTCCTTTTAACGGCGGCGAAGCCCACGATGCCGAATCTTTGGCGAGCCTAACGGAAATCTCAGTCGGCGAAGCTGCCGCTCTCCTTACGCGCTTCGAAGTTGAGGGCCATTTACGTCGTCGACCTGACGGACGGCATGAACGCGTTTAACTTAGCGAAAGCCTACCGACGGCTCGACGTCGGTACTCAGCGGAAAACCTACCATCCAATCGAGCACGGCTTTGGGCTTGGCTAGTAAGTCACGCGCCGGGTTAGTAAACCGAGCGCGAAAGCCCGGTCCATTCACCGCCACCATGCCGTAGGCATCGACGTCTAAACGCCGCGCCTGCCAAATCGCACGATCGACATGCCACGCCTGCGAAACAAAAATGAGCGGCGTATTCGGGTGAGCGGTCTGGGCTCGAATTACCGAGTCGACGGTTCGCCAACCGAAAGGATCGAGTACGATGGGGACGGTTACGCCCCGCTGACGCAATCCCGCCGCCATAGCATAAGCTTGCTCTAAATAACCCGAGACAATCACCAGCCGAACCCGACCCGACGCAGCTAAGGTTGCCGCCGCATCGAGCCGAGGATGATACGAAGCGATGCGCCAACCTTCTTCGTGAAATTCATTACAACCCAACACCACCGCAACCGCGCCTTTGGGAAATACGGAAGGATTGCGTGAGAGACGTCCTTCAGCGTCGAGTTCTACCCACAAGTTGGACCCAATAAAAAAACTCACGGCAGCAAAAAACGCCCAACCAAGTCGGCTTTGCCAGAGGGGCCTACGCTGGGCTAATTGGGGCATTAATGCCATTAAAAGGGGCGATTAGACCTTTTCAATGGTTAGATTTGCCTATTTTTAGACACTATCCTACTAAAGGGGTGTTCGGCATTGATTATGCTTAATCCTCAACATGGAGACCTCAAGTAAGACCCCCGCTACCAAAATCCTCCTCATCGATGATGATAAGGATTTGCGCTACTCCTTGCGGCGGGCTTTTGCCGGCAAGGGTTGGGATGTTCATGAAGCCGAGAGCGGCGAGAAAGGTGTCGAGGTAGCTAAACGCGAACAACCCCAGGTGGTCTTGTTGGATAATCGCATGGGGGGTATGACGGGAATTGAAACCTTACAACTGCTGCGCGGCGCAGCACCTCAGGCCATGGTCGTGCTGATGACGGCTTTTGGCACCACGCAAACCGCCATCGAAGCGATGAAGTTCGGCGCCTTCGATTATGTGATGAAGCCTTTTGATCAGGCTAAAGTTTTAGGCTTAGTCGAGAAGGCCCTTCAGGCCGGACACGATTTAGCGCAAGCCGTCGGCACCAAAGGTTCACGCATTGATCCTTCAGATTTAAAAGAAGGTATCGTGGGTAACTCCGAACCGATGCAAGCGGTACTTAAAGCTATCGGACAAGTCGCTGCCTCCGAAGCCACCGTGCTTGTAACCGGCGAGTCCGGCACTGGAAAAGAATTAGTGGCACGCTCCATTCACCGCTACTCCCTTCGCGCCAAGGGACCTTTCCTCGCGGTCAATTGTGCGGCGATTCCAGAAAATCTTATCGAGTCCGAACTTTTTGGTCACGAAAAAGGCGCCTTCACGGGAGCTACCACTCAAAAACTCGGCAAGTTCGAGCTTTGCGATCACGGTACGATTTTTCTCGATGAAATTGGGGACATGTCACTCCCCACCCAAACCAAAGTTCTGCGCGCCATTCAAGAAGGAGAAATCCAACGCGTCGGCGGTACAGAAACTATCAAAATAAGCGTACGCCTCTTAGCCGCTACCAACAAAGACCTCGAAGCCATGGTGGCTGAACGTAAATTCCGCGAAGATCTTTTTTACCGGCTCAACGTCTTTCGCATTCGTCTCCCGGCCTTACGCGAACGGCGCGAAGACATTCCCGTACTGGTCGACTACATGCTGCAACGCCTTGGGGCAGGACGGAAGCTTCGCGCTCGACGACTCTCGCCTGAGGCTCACGAACGCCTCTTGCAACACGATTGGCCCGGCAATGTGCGTGAGCTAGAAAACGTGATTCACCGCGCTGGCGTATTAGCCAAGGGCGAAACGATTTTAGCTAAAGATCTACCTGCCGACCTTTTAGCCCCGCGACGAAGCGCAACCCGAACCGAGAGCCCTGCCCTGCCCTCGACACCTACGCCCACGGTCGCACCCACCCCAGCCTCCATCCCGGACCTACTCGATGCACTCTACCGTGAACTTCGCAAAGATGATGGGCGGGCGATTTTAAGTCGTATTGAATTAGAAATGATTGATCGCGCCTTGGCCGAAACCCGCGAAAATCATTTACGCTCCTCGCTTATCCTTGGGCTCAATCGCTCGACCTTGAAGAAGCGATTGCAAGAGCCCAGATCCTAGGCTAAAGATTTATCATGAGATACCCCCTCATGGCCGCCAGCTTGCTCGCGGGAGTCGTGCTTTGGGCAAATGCCCCTGAATCCGAGGAGATTATTTTGTTTAATGGCAGCTCGCTCGCAGGCTGGAAATCGAGCGAGGAAGGTTCCTCGGCTTTTCGGGTGCAGGAAGGGGTACTCCAAGTGCGAGGCGGCCGGGCGCATTTATTTTATGTCGGCCCTGAAGGCACAGCTTCCTTCCAAAACTTTGAGTTCACCGCTCAAGTGCGTACGCGCAATCATGCCAATTCGGGAATTTATTTTCACACCCGCTACCAACCCTCGGGCTGGCCAAGTGCAGGTTATGAAGCCCAGGTTAATGCCACTCACGAAGACCGAAAGAAAACCGGCGGTCTCTATGGCATTGTCGATGTCTTAGACAAGCCAGCCGCGGGCGATGATGAGTGGTTTGACTATCGCATTCGCGTGGAAGGAAAGCGCATCCGACTTTGGGTAAAGAATCAGTTGACGGTTGATTTCACCGAGCCCGAAGACTGGCAACCACCTCAGGGTATGTCGGGTCGCCGACTCGGAGCTGGAACGTTTGCCCTGCAAGCGCATGACCCAGGCTGCACCGTAGACTACCGTGAGCTGCGCGTACGCCGCCTACCTTAAGTCGTTTCTTCTAAGACCGCGGCGCAGGCTGCAAGCAAGCGTGCCCGCAAGGGAGCCGCCGCCGTGGCCAGACGACGCTGTTCGCGCTCATAGATTAAACGTCCCTCCGGTGTCTCAATTTTAATCGGCTCATAACCCAGCGCCGAAAAATCATATGGGCTGGCTCGCATGTCGATGGCACGCGCATCAGCCGCGAGTGCAAAGGTGTCGGCCGCTAATTCAGCGGGCATGAGTAAACCTAATTTCATCGTCCATTTATAAAGATCCATCGTCACATGGATGCAGCCGGGTTGTTCGTTGGCGATGCGCCCTTCGCGATCGGGATTAAGACGATTCAAGGGCCGGGCGTCGGGTGTAAAAAATCGAAAGGCATCGAAGTGGGAGCAGCAAACGGCGGAGGCGGCAACTACGGCATCGGTACCCTCTGCACCCAAGCGCAAAGGCCACTCGGTGTGACGCCGAGCTGATGAGCGACCATAGACCATAGCCCATTCATGGAGTCCATAACAGCCGTGAAAGGCCGGGCGACGTGCCACCGCCGCGCACAAATCTTTAATGAACTGCACGCGCTTCAGTACCTTGTCATCGCGCTCACTCGCGGCGACCTGAAAGCTAGTGTCCGAGGCCGACCATCCGCGTTCGCCCTCTGGGGGCTGCCCCTCGAGCACGACTCCCCAGCCCGGCGACCAACGTGCCAAGGCGGCGAGACGAAAAGGGTAGTAGGTGAAAAGAAAATCTTCGACCGGATGATGGATTCCTGCGGCTGCGCGCGTGCGACGTGCCGCCAGCAAAGGCTCGACCCGGGCGAGGTGAGCGGCACGACGTGCCTGCCAAACGGCAAGCGGGACCATCGACTGCGGCGCAGCGCAACTCATTGCCAGCGACGGTGGTGATCGGCAACGATACGATATTTTTCCGCCCAGCCCGGCAAGGCGTCTTGTTCTTGCTTTGAAAGCGACCGCACAACTTTAGCGGGCGAACCTAAGACCAACGAGCCAGGAGGAATACGGGTACCCTTGGTGACGAGTGCGCCTGCACCGATAATCGAATGGTCGCCGATAACACAGCCATCGAGCAAGGTGGCGTGCATCCCAATCAGGCAAGCGTCACCAACCTCGCAGGCATGGATCATCGCGAGATGACCTACTGTAACATTTTTGCCGATGCGCGCCGGCAGACCATCAGCAACATGAACCACTGCACCGTCCTGAATATTAGATCCTTCCCCTATGACCACAGGTTCAATGTCGCCTCGTAGTACCGCACAGGGCCAAATACTTGCTCCTGCCCCTACGGTGACATCGCCGACCAGCACGGCCTTGGGGTGAATGAAAGCCCCTAGGTCCACATTGGGACCGCGGCCGAGGTGCCGGTTCAATCGGGCAGCAAGGTCCCCAGAAGGGGGAAAGGGGGCTTGGAATGGGTTCACGGCCCTAGGGTGAAGGGGTCAGGGCGCGGATAAAAGGCGAAAACCATAAATTCCCTTGCCAAGACCCCCTTTGAGCCTTTTCTCCAACCTTCCGTCCGCCATGAAGGCCACTATTCTCACCTCCGGTCGCCAGTTTACTGTTAAGCAAGGCGACGTACTCACCCTCAACCTCCTGCCTGAGACCAAGCAGGGGGACACCATCACCTTTGACCAGGTCGTCCTGCTCGGTGACGGCGCGGGGGTAAAAGTCGGCTCCCCTACCGTACCTGGAGCCAAGGTAACCGCTAAACTTCTGGAAAATAAGCGCGGCGACAAAATCCGCATCTTCAAGCACCGCCGTCGTAAAGGTTACTACCGTCGTCGCGGCCACCGCCAAGAGCTGTCGGTCGTGAAGATTGAAACTATTCAAGGCTAACCCTTTTTAACTACTGCCATGGCAACAAAGAAAGGCGGCGGAACGTCCTCCAACGGCCGCGATTCCAACTCCAAACGTCTCGGCGTTAAGCTTTACGGGGGCGAATTCGCTTCCGCAGGTTCTATCCTCATCCGCCAACGCGGCACCGTTATGCGCGCCGGCCGGAATGTGGGCATGGGCCGCGACCATACTCTCTTCGCCTTGAAAGACGGCGTCGTTAAGTGGGATCGCGAGCACCGCTCGGTGCAAATCGTCCCCGGCGCCTAATAATCGCCCACTCTAAAACCCCGTTAACCCGGGGTTTTTTTATGCGAAGCTAAGGCTAGGTAGATGGGCCTGAGCTCAACGCGGGCTGGCAAAATAGTTAGGCTCTCGCTAACTTCTGCGCATGGAAATCCCCGCCCTACTTCGCTCACCTGATAAGTCTACCGCGGTCGCACGCATCCTCGCCGGCGTCGGTGCCCTTCTCCTCGCCCTCGGTGCTACTGGACCATTGGCGAGTGTGGGGGTGGGTATTTTATCTAAGACGGTCTATTTCAATTTAGTCTCGGCAGAACGCGTCACCGCCTTACTGGCCATCGCTGCCGCCACCTTGGTCTTAGCTATTCTTGGCCGCACCCGCTGGTTTATTTGGAGTGCAGCAGCAATTATCGTAACCTTTGGCTCAATGGTTTCCTTTGGCGGAGAAAAGAGCAGCATGGAGATGCCAGGCTGGGTCAAAGACGTCCTCGGCTGGATTGCAGAAGGCGCCTTCAAGTTAGTGACGTTTAACTACGGCACGCCCTGCCTCGTCCTGGGCATTCTCCTCATCCTCGGGGTGGGTGTCTGGCGCTGCCGGGCCGCGCGCTAAGTTTTAGGCGAAGTCGTAGATCACGACTTTAGTCCAAAGCGTCTTACAATTATCCACAAACGCCTGGTGGGTCGGATGCGTTTGGTAAGCATCGTGCGCCGCCATGTCAGGAAAGATGAGATTGAGACCAAACGAGTAGGAGCGATCAATCACAGGGCGGTCGGTAGTGGCAACTGTACCAACATGAAATGCCACCACACCCGGGATACTACCTAGAGCGCGCAGGCGGGTTTCAAAATCTTGGCGCTGGGCAACCGTAAGGTCGGGCTTGAGCCAAAAGAGGACAACGTGAGAGAGCATGAGACCTAGCGTGATAAGATTTAGGAGCGGTAGGACAAGTACCAAGCCCAACCGCACCCTTCTAATCTCGCAACGCTCCCCCCGCCCTCTCATCTCTAATCCCT
>CAZEDB010000015.1:18161-37085 GCA_964510855.1 uncultured Enterobacteriaceae bacterium
AACCGCACCCTTCTAATCTCGCAACGCTCCCCCCGCCCTCTCATCTCTAATCCCTAATCTCTCCTCTCTAATCCCTCCTCTCTAATCTCTCATCTCTAATCCCCCGTCCCTAATCCCCCGTCCCCCTTCCCCATGGATCGCCTCATTCCCATCTACCCCGAAGTCCCAGCCCCAGCTTGGGATCAGTTACGGGCCATGGCCGCGCTCCACCGTGAGTGGAATGAAAAAGTGAATCTTGTTTCGCGGAAGGATATCGAAAATCTCGAATGGCACCACTACGCGCCCTGCGTTGCGGCGGTTAAAATACTCAAGCTCATGCACGGGGCGCGGGTGATTGACGTTGGTACCGGCGGTGGCTTCCCGGGGCTTATCTTAGCGGTGCTCTACCCGCATGCAGATTTTACCCTGGTCGATTCGGTGGGCAAAAAAGCCGCCTGCGTGCAAGATATGGTGACGCGCCTAGGAATTAAAAATGTCCAAGTGCTAAATGCCCGGGCTGAAACCCTGCGACACGAACATGACTTTGTGACGGGTCGTGCGGTTTCAAGTTTAGCCGAGTTTATTGCCCATACGCGTCAACTGACTCGCCGGGGCGAAAAAAATTCTCTGCCTAATGGCATTCTCTACTGGCAGGGCGGTGACGTAGAGACGGAGTTTGCCGGCGTGGGCATCAAGCCCAGCCACACCTTAGAACTCCAACCTCTACTCGAGGGGGATGAAAAATTCTTCCAGAAGCGTCTCGTGCTCTACCGAGCTCAGGATTTAGTCCGCGCCAAGAAGCCGCCGAATCCGAACCCGTAAAAAGACTCAGCACCCGCTTTGCTCCAGCACCGCTAATCTTTGCCAACAGAAAAAACCCTACAAGACCCTGGTCTTACAAAGCCGGATATGGGCGGCTGGGGGGGGGTGGGGAGCTAGAAAAAGTAGCTTGTTTTAAGAAACTGACTAAAACTAACTTGTCTAAAACATCCCGTACTTAATTATAAATCCATGTACCTAAGAACCTTGTCTGTTCTTTTGGCGGCTAGCCAACTCGCCGCCAGCCCTACTTCGTTGAACTCAGTCAACTGGGAAGCACAAAGCCAATCCATTCCAACTTCGCTCATTGGAGGCTCCCTATCGACTGTACAAGTTTCAGGAACTACTGGAGTTACTACTCAAGATAACGGTGGCAGCATCCTCCAAGAAAACTGGTCTGCCATCCCATTCCTCTCGGGCTTTTCGCTCTCCAACACCTCAGCGACGGTTCTTGCGGTTGCTCCTAATTCAACCGCCACTCAAACCCTCAGCTTTAGTAGCGCGGTCTCCGACGTGCACCTGATCTTCAATTATATCGACAGCGGGACATCCTTTGACTTCGGCGGCTACGAGTGGATGTTGCTCAGCGGAAACCTTGCTAGTTTAAACGGAGAGCCCCCAACGGTCTCGGCCGACCTTGGTGCAACCCACTTCAATCACGGCTTCATCATCTCCATCCTTGGTACCTTTGGCCCTGGAGACGATCTCGTCTTTGACTATATCAATCCGACTAATTTCACCTCCACGATTGGATTTACGCTAGCCACCCCCGTCCCCGAACCCTCCACCTACGGTCTGATCCTGGGCGGCTTAGCCCTTGCCGGCGCAGCCATCCGCCGTCGTCGGAATAAGTAAGGTCTAAGACCTGAAATTATCCAACGAAGGCCTCGTTTAACAAGAGGCCTGAAGTTGGGTCTTTTGTGCTTTAGGAGGTGCTTAGGTAAATACCTTAGTTTTTGGGGTTGAAATCGCCAAACAAAGGAGTTTTTTAGAAAAAAATGCGTACCACAGCCTCCCTCGCCCTCCTGCTCGCGGCTTCACAGGCCTCAGCCCAATATGTGCCCGACACCCGCTTCGACCTAAGCCCTTACAATTACGGATACGGCACCACCATCGCATTCCAAATGAACATCTGGGGCAATGCTGGCGGTCGAGAAATCACGGACCCCAATGTCACGGTGTTTAACGAGCTCTACGCCGCAGTGTCGGAAGTTACTTCCTTCCCCACTTCAGGCCTAACCGCACTCAGGACCAATCTAGCCAATTACTACGAGCTTTTCCCGCAAGGCATCACCATCACTGCTCGTAATATGGAAACCAACGCGACCGCCGATGCCGTAGGCTTCTTCCTCAGGTCCGTCACGGTAAATGGGACGAAATACCAGACTATGGGCTTCAGCTTCGGTGAAGGCTTCGCCGCCACAACCGGACAGCATATTCGGATTTCTGGAGTCTCCCAAGGACTGATTGCCATCCCGAAGTCCTACGGTTTCTTTAACGAAGGTTATTGGTTGGACTCAACTCGGGACACGATTGTCACCACGGCCCCCATCCCTGAACCCTCCACCTACGGTCTGATCCTGGGCGGCTTAGCCCTTGCCGGCGCAGCCATTCGCCGTCGTCGGAATAAGTAAGGTCTAAGACCTTAGGTTTTATCAAGCCCCGCAGTCGCGGGGCTTTTTATTGGCTTAGGACACACCCCCACCTTGACCGTGACGAGGGATGTCACACGGTAGGAGCCGTGCCTGCTGCATTACCGCTAAACGCCAAAGGGGAGCGCCTTGAAGCCCTTCTCCGCGAACGCATCGTCTACCTCGACGGGGCGATGGGCACTATGCTGCAGCAAAAACGCCTCAGTGAAGCCGACTACCGGGGCGACCTGCTCAAAAACCATAGCCGCGATCTGAAGGGCAATAATGACCTGTTAGTCTTAACCCAACCTGCAGTAGTTGAAGCAGTCCACCTCGCTTACTTTGAAGCGGGCTCGGATATAGTCGAAACCAATACCTTCAATGGTACCTCCATCGCCCAAGAGGAATACGGACTTGGGCATCTCGTACGAGAGATCAATACTGCGGCAGTAGCCGTGGCCCGTCAGGCCGCACAACAAGCCGAGGCAGCGTCACCCGGAAGACAATGCTTCGTGGCTGGAGCCATTGGCCCTACCAATAAGACCCTCTCGATGGGGCGCGATGTCGCCGACCCTGGGAAGCGCGATGTAACCTTTGACCAAGTGCGCGATTCGTATCGCGAACAAGTCGATGCCTTGCTCGATGCAGGAGCCGACTGTCTTTTATGCGAGACGGTATTCGACGCTCTCGTGCTTAAAGCTGCCCTCGTTGCGATTGAAGAAGCTTTTGAAACCCGCGGCCAGCGCGTGCCGCTGCTCATCTCAGGCACCATCACCGATGCCTCAGGCCGCACGCTCACGGGGCAAACCGTCGAAGCCTTTTGGAATACGGTGCGCCACGCACACCCTTTAACTATCGGACTCAACTGTGCGCTCGGGGGCGAACAAATGCGCCCGCACATCGAGGAATTAGCCCGCAAAGCCGACACGTTTGTTTCGTGTTACCCTAATGCGGGATTGCCGAACCCCCTCTCGCCAACCGGCTTCCCAGAAGGGCCAGAAGATACTGCCCTTATTCTCGAGACTTTTGCCCGCGATGGCTTAGTCAATCTCGTCGGGGGTTGCTGCGGTACTACACCTGACCACATCCGCGCGATTCGTCGCCGCACGGAACGCTACGCACCTCGGCAACCTGCCAAGCCCTCACCTGCCCTGCGCTTGGCTGGACTTGAGCCCCTCAATCTCGAAGGCGGGGCGGCCTCCTTCGTTAACATCGGCGAACGTACCAATGTCGCCGGCTCAAGGATTTTCCGGGATTTAATTACCGCCGGTGACTACGCCAAAGCGCTCGAAGTTGCCAAGCAGCAGGTAGCTAACGGCGCAGGCATTATCGATGTAAACTTCGATGCCGGTCTACTCGATGGCGTAGCAGCCATGACGCGTTTCTTAAGTTTAGTCGCAGTTGAGCCCGATATTGCCCGTGTGCCTATTATGATCGACTCCTCGAAGTGGGAGATTCTTGAAGCCGGCCTCCGCTGTGTTCAAGGCAAGCCTATCGTTAACTCTATCTCGCTTAAGGAAGGTCCTGCCGAATTGGTTCGCCGGGCTAAAATTTGTCGGCGCTTTGGCGCTGCAGTTGTAGTCATGGCCTTCGACGAGCAAGGCCAAGCCGCCACGCTCGCTGATAAAATTCGGATTTGTGAGCGCGCCTACGCCGTGCTCACCCAAGAGGCAGGCATGGATCCGCAGGACATTATCTTTGATGCGAACATCCTCACGGTCGCAACCGGCATCAAGGAGCACGACAACTACGCAGTCGATTTTATCGCTGCCGTCAGTGAGTTAAAACGGCGCTGCCCAGGGGTACGCACCTCGGGTGGTCTTTCTAATATTAGTTTCTCCTTCCAAGGTAATAACCGGGTCCGCGAGGCGATGCACTCGGTTTTCCTGTATCACGCCATCCGCGCAGGGCTCGACATGGCCATCGTCAACGCCGGCATGCTCGAGGTCTATGAAGAGATTGACCCGGTACTTCGCGAAGGCGTTGAAGATGTTATTCTTAATCGCCGGGCCGATGCCACTGAGCGGTTACTCAATTTGGCTCCCCGCTATGCCAAAGATAAAGGTGCCTCAGCTGCTGCCACCGAGAACCCCCTTTGGCGCCAGCAGCCCGTGGCTGAGCGCCTACGCCATGCCTTGGTTAAGGGCATCGATACCCATGTTCGCGAGGATACCCTCGAAGCTTTAACTGAACTGAAGAAGCCGCTCGACGTGATTGAGGGTCCGCTCATGGCGGGCATGCGCGTGGTGGGCGATCTCTTTGGAGCCGGAAAAATGTTCTTACCCCAAGTCGTGAAGTCGGCTCGGGTGATGAAGGCGGCCGTCGCTGCCCTAGAACCTGCGCTCTTAGCGGAAAAATCTGCAGGCTCAAAGCGCGGCACCTTCCTAATCGCCACCGTTAAGGGTGACGTTCACGACATCGGTAAAAACATCGTGGGCGTGGTCCTAGCCTGTAACAATTGGGACGTGGTTGACATGGGGGTGATGGTGCCGACCGACCGAATTGTCGAAGAAGCCCGTCGCACCGATGCCGACTTCATTGGCCTCTCAGGCCTGATTACGCCTTCGCTTGATGAAATGATGTCCGTCGCCGATGCCCTCAAACGGGCGGGGATTGATAAGCCTCTCCTTATCGGCGGGGCGACGACCTCACGCGAGCACACCGCCATTAAAATTGCGGGGCGCTATACTGGACCCGTGGTGCATGTAGCGGATGCTTCGATTGTCACCACCGTCTGCTCGGATCTTGCTTCACCCGATAAGCGCCAAGCCTACATAGCCGAACTCACGGCTAAGCAGACGAAAACCCGGCGCGATTATGAACAGCGTGGACCCGCTCAAGCTGTTGCCTTAGCAGAGGCACGCCAACGACCCCTCATCCCCCAAGGCTTAACCCCGCCCGCCCCGCGTAAACCTGGGGTAAGTATCTACCAAGCCATCGACCCTGCGGCAGTAGCAGCGATTATTGATTGGACGCCTTTCTTCGTTACTTGGGGCCTCAAGGGCACCTTCCCAAAAATTCTTACGTCCCCTAAGTATGGCACCGAAGCGCGCAAACTCCTCGATGACGCGCGCCGGGAACTCGATGACCTGATTCAGAACCAGCGAGTGTGCTTACGGGCTGTGGCGGGCATCTGGGCCGCCCGACGCGTGGGGGACGACGTCCGGGTCTTTGCTGATGCCAAACAAACTCAAGCTTTAGGTGACTTCCATTTTCTCAGAGACCAAGCCGTACGACCCAGTACCGACCGCTGCCGCTCACTCGCCGACTTAATCTCGGATCAACCTGGAGATCACATCGGAGCTTTTGTGGTAAGTGCAGGTCACGAACTCGACGCTTATGCCAAGTCGTTCAAGCAGACTGATCCTTATCGAGAAATTTTACTCCAAGCCTTAGCCGATCGATTGGCTGAAGGTACCGCCGAATGGCTCCATCGTGAGGTTCGCACTACGCTCTGGGGTTATGCCCCTAACGAACAACTCTCCGTGCAGGGCTTAATCGACGAAACCTACGATGGACGGCGGCCTGCCGCTGGCTACCCCGCCTGCCCCGAGCACACCGAGAAGGCCTTAATCTGGAAATTGCTCGAAGCCGATCGCCATACCGACTGTACCCTAACGGAATCGTTTGCGATGAACCCGGCGGCTTCTGTATCTGGACTTTATTTTGGGCATCCAGGATCGATTTACTTCGACGTCGATTGCCTGCAAAAAGATCAGGTAGCGGATTATGCTCAACGTAAGGGCTGGACCATTGCCCAAGCCGAAAAGTGGCTCGCCCCGGTGCTCGGTTACGCCACATGAGAACTTGGGCTGAGCTCAGCACTGCCCTAGGGCCCAAGGATACCTCAGCCGTCGAACGGTTTTTAGGCACAACGCCCTTGAGTACATTAATTGCCGCGGCCGCCGCCTCCGACCAAGACGTGGTGACATGGGCTCGCGCGGCGGCCGTTCTGCAACGCTGGATTGAAGATCGAAACCTTGAAGCGAGTGCAGAAAAGAAACTGGGCTACTTAAGTTGTGCCGCCGAAGGAGTAAAAATGACTCCTGCCGCAATGCGTCCGAACTTTTGCCGCACGGTAGAAGATTTTTTGACTACCTACGGCTTTAGTGGCACTTAACGACGGGCTCCCGTAGCCCACTTCAGGACATACTCTAACGGCCCACGCCCAAGGAGTTTTTCCCACAGCACCGCTGAGCCAGCGGCAAGGAGCGCCACTCCCAGGGCAACCCCTAAGAGGCTTGCAGCTTCTAATTCACCGTAAAGTCCCAGACCATAAGAACCAAAAATCCAGCCGGCCAAAACCCCTTGGGTGACATAACAGGTTAAAGAATTTCGCCCGGCTGCCAACAGCCACTGAGGCTGCCAGCCCTTAGCATGTAACCAACGCAGCATTAGGAGATAACCCAAAGCCTGAGGGAGGGCAGCGACAGCAAATAAAGCGAAAAGCAAAGGTGTCGCCGCAGTTTCTAAACCGTTCCAAGCCAAGAAAGCAGCGACACAAAAACTTAGTAACAGACTCCCCAGCACGACCGTCAGCAAAGCCAACTGACCTAACTTACCCAGACGCGTCAACGAAGGCCCTGCTGCTGGCCAGCCTACCTGAGCAGCTGCCGCCCCTGCTAGGGCAGCGGCAAAAGCAAAAGGGATATTAAAGAGCAGCACTAAAAACCATGAGCCAGGTAAGTCGTCCCAACGCTGCTGCACGCCTTCGCTAAAGGAACCCGCCAGTCCGGTTGGTTCAGGCGCATACGAGCCCACCGAAAAAATAATCCAGCCCAAGCAAGCGAATCCGAGAACCCCCCAAGGCCAAGATGCGGCAGCTACGAGGAGTCGGAAAAGATTAGGTAGCAGAAGCAACGGCCAAATTACCAATGAGATGAGCGCGTAAGGGAGTAAAATATCACCCGTGTAAACCAGCAATGCATGGGCGAACCCGAGCAACGCAAGTGCGGCGACCCGACGAAGGTGACGAACAGCAAAATCAGCTGGGTTCGTGCGTTGCCAATGTTGGCCCATACCCCAACCCAAAATAAAGGCAAAGAGGGTAAACGACTTAGCTTCAAAGCAACCCATCACAACCACGCCTGCGATTCGGTCGATGAGCGCAGGGGCAGGTGCAAGATCTCCAGTAGGGTAACCCATTTGCGGTAGGTTCACTACGCAAATACCAAAAAGCGCAAAGCCGCGGATGAGATCGACTAAGCTTTCCCGTGAAGGTGAAGATGCGTTTGTCATGACAGGGCAAGTCGCAGAGCGAGGCCAGCGAGTAGAAGCCAAAGGATGCCTGTGACGCGATCAATGCCACGCACCATGCTGGGCGTCGCAAGATAGAGACGTAGTTTACCCGCCAAAAGGGCGTACCCGCTCATAACCAAGGCCTCTGCACCTACGGTGCAGACTAAAAATATTGCTACCACGCCGAGCGTAAGTGTCTCGACTGGCACGCGAGCCAACTCAATCACCGCCAACATCCAGGGTAAGGTTTTAGGATTGGTTAGATTAACCATTAGTCCACGAAGCAAAAGGGCGACGCGACCTTCTAGCAGACTAGTCTCGTCTTGCAGGGCATCCCGCGGGGAGAGCAAAAGTTTAACTCCTGTATAACCAAACCAGATGACACCTGCCCAAGCAATCAAACCGGGAACCCAAGGCCAACGTGTTAGCCAGAAAGCAGCAGCCAGTGCCGCTAAGGAAACAGGGATTTCAGCGAGAGCTAAACCTAAGGTATGCCACTGCGCGCGACTCGACCCTAAGCGAAGCGCGGTCGCTAAGGTCGATAAACTTGCAGGGCCCGGAGAAAGACTCGCTACCAAGCAAGCCCCCGCCAGCACGATGACATCCATCCCCACTAGCTGAGTCGACGCTTCCAGTTAGCCAGCTCGCGTGCGACCTGCTTAGGGCCAGGCATGCCAGTGTTTTCACGGGCCTGCAGAGCGCGCTTAAGATCAAAGACCTTACGCCAATCTGCCTTAAAGGCTGCATCAGCTTTTAACGCAGCTGCATCCGATACCCGCGAGAGCGGTACACCGAGTTTTTCAGCGACGGCTACTAAACGGCCTACCGCATGATGGGCATGACGGAAAGGCATCCCGCGTCGTACTAACCAGTCGGCTAAATCGGTAGCGAGTAAAGCAGGGTCAGCCACAGCCTCAGCGCAGCGTACGCGATTAAAAGTAATACCCGTGACCGTACCCGTCATGACACTCAGGGATAAGACGAGTTGGTCATGAGCATCAAAGACCGGGAGCTTATCCTCTTGGAGGTCGCGATTATAGGTAAGAGGCAGGCCCTTGGTTAAGGACAGAAGGTGCGTCAAGCAGCCTTGAGCGCGCGCTGCCTTACCTCTGAGAATTTCAAGCGAATCAGGGTTGCGCTTCTGCGGCATGAGCGAGGAGCCGGTAGAAAACGCATCGGGCATGCGAGCGAAACCAAACTCCGTCGTCGACCAAAGAATCAAGTCTTCGGCCATGCGCGACAGGTGGTTAGCAGCCAGGGTTGCCGCAAAGGTAAACTCCGTAGCCGCATCGCGATCGGCTACCGCATCCATAGAATTAGCGGTGACGCGGGGCCGGCCTTTCGCATCGACAAAACCTAAGGCCTTAGCGGTAAACGCCCGATCAATCGGCAGGGTCGTTCCCGCAATCGCACCTGAGCCGAGCGGACACCAGTTAGCGGCATCGGCTACGGCAGCAAACCGAGCGCGATCCCGACCTAACATTTCGCAGTAAGCTAACAAATGGTGGGCAACCGAAACCGGCTGCGCCCGCTGTAGATGGGTGTAACCAGGGATCAGGACATCGGCATGACGCTTAGCTTGGGCGAGTAATGCCCGCAGCAACGCGACGAGGCCAGCGTCGACCTCGGCGCAGGCCGCCTTTAGGTAAAGCCGCATATCAGTTGCGACTTGGTCATTACGGGAGCGGGCGGTGTGCAACTTAGCAGCGGCAGGAACCCGCGCGGTCAGTGCCTGCTCAAGATTCATGTGCACATCTTCAAGCTCAGTTTTCCAACGGAATTTTCCGGCTGCGACTTCGCGGGCCAGCCCATCAAGTCCGCGATGAATCGCGTCCTTCTCGGTTCGAGTTAAAATACCAACCTTAGCCAACATCGCGGCATGGGCACGCGAGCCAGCGATATCAAATAAGGCCAACCGTTGGTCGTAGGATACCGATTCGCTAAAGTGCTGCATAAGCGCACCCGGACCGGTGGTGAACCGACCTCCCCAAGTAACTTGCTGCTTCTTAGCCATACACAAATGACACCCCAGCTCCGCCCCGGAGGCAAACGCAAAGGGGTCAGCGGGCGCCTGACGTATCGTCGCGACCGGGGGCAAAGAGCGGCCCACCTGTTTTAGCGGGAGAACCAGCCGCACCGGACTCTATCCGGATGACAACCTCATCGGGGGCAGCGATGCCTAAGCGCTCGCGGGCTTGATCGCGGACAAATTCATCATCGCCATGAAAGCGACCTAGGATTTGTTGCCCTTGTTTACGGGCAGCTTCGATGCGCTCGAAGTCGGCTTGCCGGTCGGCCTGGACTTTCTCGAGACCAGCGAGACGGGCGCGTTCTTCACGTAACGAAACATACATTAAAAATGCCGCGGCAAGCAGAAGGAGAAAAGCTGACCAAAGCAGAAACTGATCGGTATGCGGACTCGACCGAGCAGATGCGTTTTCCCTTTCCATGCGTAAAAATGTTTAGCCAGAGGGCGTGGCCTTGTCGAGGGGGAAGGCGACTCAACTCACAACCTTGGCGAGCGAGCCGCTAAACTCCATAAATACCCAAACGAGAATCCCGGTTATCGAGACATAATACCAAACAGGGAAGACCCAGCGCGTGAGTCGCTTGTGCTCTTCGAAGCGCCCTTGACGTCCTAACCATGCAGCCCTGACCACAAAAGGGGTCACGATAATGGCTAAAATAATATGGGGAATGAGGATTAAGAAATAGAGCCATCGCAGACTTTCCCAAACTGAACCTGCTTCAGGTGCGTAGGGGACATTTGAAATCCCGTGAGTGAGTCTCAAGTTAGCCTTTGAAGCTAAATAAACCGCTAAAAATACCGCCGAGACTAAAACCGCCAAGGCCATGACTTTACCGTGTCCGACACGGTCCCCGCGACGAATCCGAAAATAGCCCACGGTCAAAAGCGCGGTGGCGACTCCATTCAGACCTGCGACCCAGCGCGAGAAGAGCTCAACATCAGATGCCATACTGCAACCAATCTTAAAGATGGAACAAGGCAAGTCGATGTGTTGTCCTAGATTCACCCATGAAATCCCTACTCTTGAAGGGCTTAGCCGCCATTGCCTTGGTTGCTAGCGCAAGCGCCGCCGTACCCTCCAGCTCGATTGATCCTAATCGCTACCCCCGGATTGCTTGGAAAGATGGCGAGACCGAGGCCGAAAAAGAGGCGCGTATGGCATGGTTTAATGATGCGCGTTTCGGAATGTTTATTCACTGGGGTCTGTATAGTGAATGGGCGGGCTATGTGGACGGCAAACGGGTGGGGGGAGCAGGCGAGTGGATTATTGAGCAGGCCAAAGACCAATTGCCCCTCTCACGCTACCTCACTGTCCGCGACCGCTTCAATCCCACCAAGTTTGACGCGGATGCGTGGGTCAAGGCCGCCAAAGAAGCGGGCATGGATTATTTAGTGATCACCTCTAAACACCATGATGGTTTCTGTCTTTGGGATTCTAAACATACCGACCACGATGTCGCTTCTACACCTTGGAAGAAAGACCTGCTCAAACCTTTAAAAGACGCCTGTCTAAAGTACGGGGTTCGCTTCTGCCTCTACCACTCTATCATGGACTGGCATCACCCGTGGTATGCACCGCGTCGTAAGTACAATGATGTCGCTCAAGGTCCTACCGACATGCCTCGGTTTGTGAAGGAATATTTAAAACCCCAAGTTAAGGAAATCCTCGAGCTCTATGACCCGGGCTTGCTCTGGTTCGATGGCGAGTGGGAAGGAACCTACACCGTCGAGATGGGGGAAAGTCTTGAGGCTTGGTGCCGTAAATACGGACCCGTTGCGATTATCAATAACCGAGTCGGTAAATCGCGCAAAGGCATGCAAGGTATGTCGGCTGGTTATTCCGGAAATAAGGGCGTGGGCGATTACGGGACACCCGAACAAAATATCCCCGCCAATGGTATGCCCAAAGGCGTGCATTGGGAATCGTGCATGACCATGAATGACACCTGGGGCTTTGTCTCCAGCGACAAGAACTGGAAGTCCGAGGCCACCTTGATTCGAAACTTAGCCGACTGTGCCTCCAAGGGTGGCAACTACCTACTCAATGTTGGTCCCACAGCCGCTGGAGAAATCCCGCAAGCTTCGCTGGAACGACTCGCCGCTATCGGCTCTTGGATGCAAGTTAATGGCGAAGCCATTAAACGTACGGTCGCTTCACCTTTTGTGCGTCCCTTCCCCTGGGGTCGCATTACTCAACGCGGTGAAAATCTTTATCTGATTGTTTTCGATCGACCCGCCGACGGCCGCATCATGCTCTCGCTCGATAATACCCCTCGCTCTGTCACGCTGCTCGGAAAAAGTTCCCAGCAGCCAAGTGCTAAGCGTGAGGGCGAATCGGTCGTGATCACGTTACCCGATGTCTTACCCGACGCACGAGCGAGCGTGGTGCGACTCCAATTAGACGGGCCTGCGCGCCCCTTAGGTGCCCTGGTCGATGGGCGCGTTCAAACCGCTCATGGAAAAATTCTCCTCGAAGCTGAAACTGCGGAGTTGAGCGGCAAACTTTTGGTTGAGACCAAAGCTGAAGGCAAAAGTAACATTGGTTCATGGACCGAGGCTCAGGATACCATTGTCTGGCGCCTCCGGGCTAAAAAAGGCACTTACAAGGTTACGGCAGAAGTAGCCGCGAAGGACGCAGGTAACCGTCTCATCTTAGACTTTGGCAAAGGCCAAAAGCTCGAGGTTGAAGTTCCTTCTACCGGCGACTGGTCAACCTTTCGTAGGTTAGAAATCGGTAGCGTGAAGTTAGATGGCGACACCGACCTCACCTTGCGGGCCGGACCTAAGCAAGGGGAAGGTGTGGCTAACCTCCGCAACGTGCAGTTAGTCGCTCAATAAACTCACGCGCCCTCGCGCGGATCAATCTTACGCCGGGGCTTAGCAGGTGCGGCGCCCTTCGGGCTTTTATCAGTCGCCTCGGGGCTGGCATCCTTACCACCTAATGCACCTAGACCTGGTAAGCTAAGTGCAGGGCGGTCCGCTTGCGCGAGCCGCTCACGCACGGTATCGGAAAGTGCTGCTACTTGCTCGGGCTTGGTAATCTCGCCGTCAAAAAGTGTTTTCCCTTCGGCATCTTTAACCGTGGCCATCTTTTTATCACCGTCTTTGCGAATACTAACTGTGCCCTGTTCGTCGGTTAAGGTTGAGGAAGATCCACCCGCGGTGCCAAAACTGAAACTACGGGAGAAGGTGGTAACACGGCGACCCGAGGTCACTCCAGCAGCAGGCGGCGAAATCGTCTCCTCGAATTGACCCAGATCCGGCACGGGGAGGCCTCGAGCCCGCATCTCTTCGAGCTGGCGACGCACTTCTTCAGGAAGACCCGGGGAACCTGGCCCCACAATCACCACTTGGCCTCCAGGAGCGCCTGCTCCAAAGGTAATCGTGCCGCCGCCAATCATCTGACTAGGGTCAATTTCCTGACCGTTAATTACAATCCGAGGCGCGCCCATCGATCCCGAAAGGTCAGGCGAACTGTCGGGGCTAATGGGGGCCGCCTGCGGGCGGGATGTAGGCCTACCTGCAAGGGTAATTTCAACCGTATCAATGTCGTCGCCGCGGAGACGCACCAGCTTAGCCACTTGGCCGGGCTTACGATTACGAATCAGGGTACGAAATTGCTCGGCATTCACTAACACCTGATCGTCGAGCCGGGTAAGGACATCTTTCTCGAGTAACTTACCCGCGGCTGGTCCATTCGGATCAATAAAACCGACAACTACGCCTACGCCGTCGGGGATATCCATACGTAATTCCGACTCACGGAAGCTAGGGGTGAGCGGTAGGACGTTAATCCCAGCGTGGGCTTGGAGATTTTCTGGAGCGGGAGCAACTTTGACTTCAGCCGACGGTTCAACCCTGGGCTCAGCGGCCGAGGACGGCACGGCCAATCCAGCGAGGAGCAACATGTGGAGCGGAAGTTTACGGAGCGGGTGCATGGTAGAGTGGGTTTATAAGTAAGCGGGGTTAACGGGCAGGTTTGTCTATTAATCGGTTTCGAAGGGAACTAACCCCACCACTTCATCATGGGGGGCAAAACGTACAAGCTCAGTGCCGGAAGTCGCATCACGATAAGTGGCGGTATTATGCCAGCGCACGCGCATCGGGCGGGCGAAACTACCTTCTGCAAGTTTAACCGGCTCTAGTAGGGTAACTTCAGCGGGGACTTGTTCCGCCCGCACTAACCGTAAACCGGACTCGGTAGCAGGAGCCGCAGCCGCCAAGGAAGCTTGAGGAGGCAGCGCTTCATCAGCCGGCGCAGCGAAGAGGAGGAAAACCACCGAGGCCGCGGCCGCAAGTGGTGCACCCCAAGTGAGGAAGGGCAGCACTCGAGATCGAGGGGGCGTGACTGCGGCGGTAAGGCGAGCACTTAACTCCTGAGGCAGGCGCCGAGGCTTAAGCGCACGGAGGGCAGCTTCGATATCGCGGGTGTCGTCGTTCCTGAGAGGATAGGGCCTAGGATTTTTTTGAGACTCTGTAAGGCATAGCGCCACCGAGAGGCGGCGGTGTTTGGAGAAATTTCAAGTTGCGCCCCGATTTCATCAAAAGTCAGACCGCCCCATAGATGGAGCACGACCACCTGCCGCTGATCTTCGGGCAAATCTTGCAGGGCCTGGGTCAGGAAGGCTTGGCGATCATCCGTCGGTGGCTCAAAGCCCCCGACCAAGTCGGCATCCGCTGCGACCCGCTGCTCGCGGCGGACGCGACGATCAGACTGACGGGCAAGATCCAAGGCGGCCCGTCGCAAAGAAGTAACAATCAGCGCATTGGGCTCACCGGGTAACTGTCGCTGATGTCGCCAATAACGAACCAGGGCCTCTTGTAGGATATCGTCGGCATCGGCGTCAGAGCGGGCGAGCGCACGCGCGACTAGCCGCAACCGGGGGCCATTTTCGGCCAACCAGGTTGTCCAATCAGCAGGCTCACTGGACTGAAAAGGCATGCAACGTTACTAAAGAAGCGCCGCCCCGGGGGCAATCCGTCTCCTTAAAGTAATGGCTTTGGCGGTTGCCGTTTGCCGGGTCTTACTTACGTTGTGAAAAAGCATGCACGCGCCTGCCTCCAGCAACCCTCCTAAGCGCCTTTGGACCCCTTTGGTCCGTTGGTTTGATTCGGACTATCACCCCGAAGGTACGGCAGCTATGGCCTCAGCTCCCCATAAGGTTGATTGGCCTCGCTGCATTCCCTTTGTGGTTTTGCACCTGGGTTGTGCTGCAGTTATCTGGGTGGGTTGGAGTCCCGTAGCTGTTATCACCGCCATCGCGCTCTACTGGGGCCGAATGTTAGCTATCACGGGGGTCTTACACCGCTACTTCTCTCACAAGACCTATAGTACCTCACGGCCGATGCAGTTCCTCCTCGCCCTCTGGGCCGCCACCTCAGTGCAACGCGGCGCACTTTGGTGGGCCTACACCCACCGCCACCACCATCGACATTCCGATGAAGTCGATGACAAGCACTCGCCCGTACAAGATGGTTTTTGGTGGGCCCACATCGGCTGGATCACGAGCAAGCGCAACTTCCCTACCGACTACAGCCAAATTAAAGATTTAGCGAAATACCCTGAATTAGTATTTCTCAACCGCTTCGATACTTTAGTCCCGATTCTACTTGGAGTTGGTACCTTTGCTTTCGGCGAACTCTTAGCCGCTAATGGCGTAGCCACCTCGGGCTGGCAAATGTTGGTGTGGGGCTTCTTCATCTCGACCACTGCCCTCTTCCACGGTACGGCCTGCATTAATTCCATGGCGCACGTCTGGGGTAAGCGCCGCTTCAATACCGAGGATGACTCCCGCAATTCTTGGATTCTCACCCTCATCACGCTCGGTGAAGGTTGGCACAACAATCATCACCGCTACCAAGCCACGGTACGTCAGGGTTTTTATTGGTGGGAATTCGACCCGACCTATTACTTCCTCAAAGCGCTCTCGTGGACTGGTCTTATTTGGGGGTTAAAGCCCGTACCTAAGTGGGTCTACGACGAAGCTGAAGGTAAGGACTCAACCTCCCAAGTTGGGAGTTAATCATGCGGCGCGAGCGCATCGCCATCATCGGCGCAGGCATCAGCGGCTTGGGTTGTGCACGCTTTCTCGACCCTTGGCATGAGGTAACGGTGATTAATGATGCCACTCGACCGGGTGGACACGCCCACACCATCGATGTAACCGAACCAGGCACTGGCCTACGTAAGCCGATGGACGTCGGCTTCATGGTCTACAATGAAGTGACCTATCCCCTGCTCTGCCGACTTTTTCGCGAGCTGGGCACCCGCCCCCAACCCACCTCGATGTCATTTTCGGTGCGCCACGATCCGAGTGGACTCGAGTGGTCGGGTTCATCGATTAATCATCTCTTTGCCCAGCGTAAAAATATTTTTCGTCCCCGCCACTGGCGTCTCTTATTACAGATTTCTCGCTTCAATCAGCTTGCCGCTGAAGGCTGGAAATCAATTGAGGCCGAGTCTACCCCTCTCGCCGCGTGGTGTGCCCGTCATGGTTTAGGTCGCGACTTTCTTGATCTCTACTTAGTGCCCATGAGTTCGGCGGTTTGGTCAACGCCACCTGAATTGATGTTGGAATTCCCCGCCGCCAAGCTGCTGCGGTTTTTCCATAATCACGGTTTCCTAGGTCTGCATACGCAACACCCTTGGCTAACCCCAGGCGGAGGTTCACGCACTTACGTTGAAGCGCTCATCCAGCGCTTACGCGGGCGCGTACGCCTAGGCCAAGGCGCAGAAGCGGTTAAGCGCAGCGCAGAAGGCGTCGACGTGCGCATTGGAGGTCAGTGGGAAGGTTACGACCGCGTGATTTTTGCCACCCACGCCCCGACCACTTGCCAACTCTTACAGGACATAAGCGCGGAAGAACGCGCGGTGTTAACGCCTTTTGCTTTCAACCAAAACGTGGCTACGGTCCATACCGATATGTCGGTCTTGCCGCGCACGCCCCTTGCTCGCGCTTCTTGGAATGTCCGCACTTGGGACGAAAATGGCCGCCGCCTCACGTCCACCCACTACTGGATGAATTCACTACAAGGGGTTTCAGATCGTGAAAATTATTTGGTCAGCATTAATCACCCCCAACAGATTGATCCCAAAAAGGTGCTGCAAACCATTCCAAGTGCCCACCCCTTGTTCTCACTGGCGGCTTTACGCGCACAAGGCGAAGTCGCAGCCCTTAACGCTCAGCCCGGGGCACGGGTCCATTTCGTCGGCGCCTGGCAACGCTATGGTTTTCACGAAGACGGCCTTTGGTCAGCGCATCGACTTTGTAGTCAACTTCTCGGAGGTGAACCCTGGTGAGTCGTAAATCCTCTGAAAACGCCGACCTGCCTGCGCTGACCCTCAAGCCCATTGGCGTCGTACGCACGGCTAAACAACTCAAGCACGCGGCCCGTCACCAGCCCGACGAGCAAAGCGAGGAGCGCAACGTCATCGAGTTGCTACCCGTACCTGGTTATCAAGAAGCCCTCCATGATCTCCAAGGCTTTGAGCGTATTTGGATTGTATGGTGGTTTCATCTTAACACGCGTTGGCGCTCGAAAGTCCTTCCCCCTTACGGCCCAGATCGTCGACTCGGGCTTTTCGCCACTCGTACCCCGCACCGACCTAACCCGATTGGCATTACGCCGGTTAAACTTTTTTCTGTAACCAAGAATCGGCTAGAAATTGGGCCCTGCGATTTAGTGGACGGTACCCCGATTCTCGATCTCAAACCTTACCTACCTGCCTACGACAGCTTCCCCAACGCTGCCACTGGCTGGTGGGCGGACTTCATGGCAGCCGAAGCCGCACGCGGGCCTACCCAAGTTACGATTGCCCCGCTTGCGCGCGCCCAACTCGACTGGTTAGCCAAGGATTGGCAGATTGAGTTCGAAGGTCGCATGCTCGAAATTTTATCCCGCGACCCCTCGCCGCATCGTACGCGGCGGATTCGTAATCGACGCGGCGGCGGCTTCGACATTGCTTGCGGGGCTTGGCGCGCGGTGTTCGACTTGGCGAATGGGGTGGCGACGGTGACCTCGGTCGAGCCGGCCTTCCCGCCGACGTTCCTCAAGGATTCCGCAAGAACAAGAATTCCGGATAGGGAAGCGCAGATGAGCTTCCTCGCCAAATGGGCGAATAAGGAAGAATAGCGGCCGCAGGCCCTCCGATTTCACTCGCTAAAAGAAATTAGTTGCCTGCGGTCAGGGTCATTATTGCTTTATTTTACTGCCATGCGTGCAACCGCCCTCCTCCCCGCCCTGCTCATCGCCGCCTCGGTCCATGGCGCCACTTTCACCTATACGTCGCCCTACGACAAGACGTACGACAGCACCCTTGAGTCCCCTTTCGCCGGCACCGCGACACTGACTTACACTGCCGGATCCAAGCTGGCCAATGGCAATTACACCTGGTCGAACCTGATCAACAATTACGGGATGACCTTCACTGCCACCTTCACCCTAAACGACTCCTCTACCCAAACCTTTACCCAAGCCGATCTTTCTTTTCATACCGATTCTGAGGAGTTTTGGGGTGTGACCCATGCCGATGCCCTTGCTGGCGTAAACGTGCTTTTACTCGGTGATACCTTCCTATTCACCAACAGCAACTACACGTTACAGGATCGTTATCCCGGCTCAGCCAATTTCGTCAACGCTAACAATTTCAAGCTTAACCATATACCTTTGACCCTTGGCGGAGAGTCTGAAGATCCTTACGCGGGCTACCTATTTAGACAAGTTGGCTCCTCGGTGATGTTTTTCGGTAACTACGGCGCCTCGCTGACGCTTGCACAAAACCCTCCCGCCATCCCCGAACCCTCCACCTACGGCCTGATCCTCGGTGGCCTGGCCCTCGCTGGCGCAGCGATTCGCCGCCGGAAGATTTCCAAGTAAGGGAATCGAGGTTGAGCGCGCCGCCCGACTCAGGCTCGGCATGCTGGGCATCAAGCCTAGCGACATCCTCGAGGAGCTCCGGAAGTTAAGTCGTGCGGCAAGGGGCCGCCGGCTAGTTGTGCCGGCCCCATCCGCACCGCACGGGCGGAGGCCTCGGACAGACGCGCCTACCCAAGGCGTCCCTATCTGGGCCACCCCGACCGGGGGCGACCTTGCCTTCGGGACACTTCTCGTCACCGTCAAGGGCGGTGACTGCCCGACTCTATGACTGTGACGTGATGCATGCGCGTCTTGCTCCACGCGAGCACCGCTTCACCCATTCGGTTTTCACTTTAGTAGCCGATATCGAAA
>CAZEDB010000016.1:0-21801 GCA_964510855.1 uncultured Enterobacteriaceae bacterium
GCCAGAACTTTTAAGCTAGGGGTAAAGCGACGGGCTTCGCGTCGCCAGTTCTCTACCAGCGAGGCAGGGCAGACCACCAGGCAGGGGCCGTCTTCAGGGCGAACGCGACGGATTGCCTCCATGAAAGCTAGGGCTTGGACAGTTTTGCCTAGACCCATTTCATCGGCTAAAAGACCGCCTAGATTATTGGCATGGAGGTGCCAAAGCCAGGCCACGCCTACCTGTTGATAGAGACGAAGCTTGGCGGCAAGTTCAGGGTCAACCGGTGCAGGTTGCAGTTTAGATAAATTGCGAATTGCCGACGAGCGTTTGGTCCAAGTCTCGGGAGGTGCAAAGGCGGCCTGAATTTCTTCGGCAATGGCATCAGCGTTAGCTAACTCGGCGTGCGAGACCTTTAAGTCGAGCTCGAGGTCAACCTTCTCGTTCTTGGCGTAACGAGCGTCACCTAAGATCCGACCTTGCGCGCGCTTGATTGAGTCGAGCAGTTCAGGCGAGATGAGTCGCGGGCCGCGCGGGGTATAAAAGAACATGCGACCCCCTTGTACGGCCTCGGCCACGGTCTTAGGTGAAGCGCCTTCAGGGTCGATACCGATTGCGAAACGGAAACCATCGGCTTCTTCCTTGGCGTCGCACTTGGCTCGCGCAAAAGCGACATTGCGCAAGGAGTGGGCAAGATTGTGGGTAAAGTAGGCCGCGTGGTTATCGCGCAGAACCCGCCAGTGTCGGGCAAAAAAGTTTAAGACACTTAAGGTACCGCGGAGTCGCCATTCCCGCGAGACGGTGTCGAGCATGAAGCCGCTGCGTTGCAGGAGATCACGTAAATCGCCGGTGGGCCCACTTGCTTGTTGGGGCAGTCGTACGCACAACCATTTGACGGAGCCATCAACCCAGGGGCGTCGATCATCGCCTTGGTCTTCCGAGGGGGCACGCGGGCCATCTTCCTCATCATCGTCCTCCTCGTTGCTCGAGTTTGAGGCGCTCGCACCATCTTCGAGGTGCTCCGAGACGCCAGCTAGTCGGTCGCCTTCCCAGGGCAAGGGTTCTGTCGGGCTGTTCGCCATGCGGAAGATGGCCAACCCTTTGCCAATCGAGAGTAATTGACGTAGGTGCCGACGGGTTAAAGGCAGCAGCCCTTGGAGTTTTCCTCCGCAAAGGTTTTCAATGATGGCTAAGAAGATGGTGGTCTCAGGATCGAGGTTCCAGGCCTTACCTCGATCGAGATTTTCAGGAGCAATCGGTTGATCGTTAACGCGAAGTTCCAGCCGTGCCATGATTTGGTCGCGCGAGGCTGCGGCACCAATATTAGGCGGAATAAGAAACCTTACTTCAATCAAGGTACCTTTAGCCTGAGACAGGACTAACGACTTTAAGCGAGGGCCGGTAGTTTCAGCGGCAGCAGGAGGTTGTTTCGACGCTTCAGCGGCCGCCGCGGCTCGTGCTTTGGTTGAGAGCGGCACTTCGGGGCGAGGTACAATGCCCTCATGAATGCCGCATTGTAAATAAGCTGCTACCGCGTGAATGCAGAGTTTGCGGCGGCGCGCGACTTCGCAGCCGCACCCGTTGCGCATGAAGGTGGTGGAGGATAGATCGAGTTCAACCTCACGTGAGCCGTTGCCATCATTAACTTCGGCGGTAACGAGAGGGTGCTTCCAGACCGCTTTGCGCACGCTGCCTTTTTGCACCAACTCCTTGGCAGTTTTCACAGTCACGCCGCCGGCGAGCTCAATGAGCTCCTCCTCGGTTAACTTGGGTAGGGGACGGCTAGGCGCCATCAGGTGGGTGAAGGTGCGCGAGCGCCTGGGGCGCCTCGCGGCTAGGGTGCGTGAAATGTGGGATTAAAGACGCCTCAAAGGGCGACGTCCTGAACCACTACCCCAGAATGCATCTCGTAGGTGCCTACGGGGGTGGTTGGACCAGTCATTACGATGGAGAAGTCGGGGCTAATGCCAATCTCAATCTTTCCCCCCGGCATAAGTACGGTAACCTCAGCATCGACCAGCCCTAGGCGGTAAGCCACGGCTGCTGAAGCAGAGCTACTTGAGCCTGAGGCGAGGGTATACCCGGCGCCGCGTTCCCAGATTTCAATCCGTACCGTTTTACGGTCTATAACTTGCAGAAATTGGACATTGGTCCGGTTGGGGAACCAGGGGTGATTCTCTAACTGGGGGCCAAACGTACGTGCTAACTCCGGGGTGGTTTCGCTGACCGGGATGACGCAGTGGGGATTGCCCACCGTCGCGGCACAAAACTCAAACGACCTGCCCGAGACTTCGATCGTCTCCTTGAGTACCTCACGGTCAGGTCCGGTCATAGGAATCTCCGTAGAGCGGAAACTGACCCGACCCATTTCCACGCGAATGCGTCGGCCGCCTTCATAGACGACGCACGCTACCCGACCTCCGACGGTATGGATGTGGAAGGTTTGGCCTTCGCGAATTTTTTGGGTCTCGAGAAGGTGGCGGCAAAAGATCCGAATTCCATTGCCTGACTTTTCGGCTTCTGAGCCATCGGGGTTCAAGATACGTAGACCAAAGTCACCATCGGTACGAGGAATCGGACCGTAAAGAATCCCGTCTGAACCTAAACCATAGTGACGATGACAAATCTTACGGGTTGCCTCGGGGGTGGGCAGGGCAGGGCAAGCACTCGGTTCGAGCACGAGGTAGTCGTTGCCAAGGGCGTGGTACTTATGAAAGCGCATGGTTGAACGGAACGCACCTTACGGTAAGGGTGTCTTAGCCTAACGGTCAAAGTCCAAACCCCACCATGTTCCTAAACTACCGTCTTTTACTCCTCACCGTTATGGGGGTAGTCCCCTCGACAATCTTTGCTGAGTCGCTACCAGCTCCACGGCCCAACATCGTACTGATCTACGCGGACGACATTGGCTGGGGCGATTTGGGGTGCTACGGGGCTAAGGTCATTCCCACTCCGAATATAGACCGGCTAGCCGCCCAAGGTGCCCGTTTTAACTCGGCCTATTGTACTTCGGCCACTTGTACGCCTTCTCGTTACTCGATGTTGACGGGGGAGTATGCGTGGCGTCGAAAGGGTACGGGGGTCTTATCAGGTGACGCGCCTCTGATTATTCCCACCACCCGTCCTACGGTCGCCACCATCCTGCGCGACTCGGGTTATGCAACCGCTGTCATCGGCAAGTGGCATTTAGGTCTTGGTCCCCGCAAAGGAGCAGGCGGCCCTGCCTTGGATTGGAACAAGCCGATTGCGCCCGGCCCTCGCGAAGTAGGTTTCACCACGAGTTTTATCATGGCGGCCACGGGCGACCGCGTGCCTTGTGTTTATGTTAAGGACGGCGAAGTGGTGGGACTCGATGCTAATGACCCCATTCAAGTTAGTTATGAACGTCCCTTCCCGGCCGACCCCGACCTCAAGTCGCCTGAACTCCGGCGCACCCTGCGCATGGATTGGTCGCACGGTCACAATCAAGGTCTAATCAACGGTGTTGGTCGCATCGGTTGGATGCGCGGGGGTCGTGCGGCGGTATGGGATGATACTACTCTCGGCGACGTCTTTGCTGCCCAAGCTTGTGCTTGGATTACGACTCAAGCTCAGCGCCAGCAGCCCTTCTTCCTCTTCTATGCTTCGCATGAAAATCATGTGCCTCGCGTGGTCCACCCGCGTCACGCGGGCAAGACGCCGCTCGGGCCCCGCGGAGATGCGATTGTCGCCTTCGATGAGCAGGTTGGACAACTTATGGAAGCATTGGAAAAGGCGGGGGTGGCTGACCAAACCTTAGTTTTGGTGACTTCAGATAATGGGCCAGTGCTGGATGACGGTTATAAGGATGAGGCTTATGAGCGTAATCGTGCCGCGGGTCATTTCCCCGCCGGCCCTTTCCGTGGCGGTAAGTATAGTGCCCACCAAGGCGGTACGCGCGTGCCCTTGGTGGTTCGCTGGCCCCGCGTGGTCTCAGCTGGATTAGTGGTTGATAGCATCGTCTCGCAAGTAGACTTCCCAGCGCTGTTCGTGCGGGTTGCTGGGGGTAACCCTTCACCTTTTATTCAGTTGGATAGCGCTAATCTTGACGCGACTTCCTTGGTGTCGGGCACCGCCCGCGATCACGTGGTTTCCCATGGCTCGGGTGACCGTTTTTCCCTCCGGGTTGGGGACTGGGTCTATGTCACGTCTGCTGATTTGCGCGACTTTACTACCTTCCATGGACCTGGGCACCGACCTACGCTTGGAGCCCAAGGGGAGCAGCTTTATCATCTTAAAACGGACCCTGGTGAGCGGGTTAACTTAGTAGAACGTCATCCTGAAAAAGTTGAAGAACTCCGTCTTCGCCTCAAGCAGCTTCAAGACCGCGGACTAGGTCAGCCCTTGCCGCTTTGAAACTTCCCTTACGAGCTGGGGTTAACTTAACATAACCAACCTACGCTGATGAAGTCGCTCTCTATCTTCCTGATGTTATTCGTGCTTCTGGCTGACATGTCCGCAGCCGAGCCTGTAGATCATTTGCTCGGTAATCCCAAAGCTCCCGCAGCTGAAGACCCTCTGGCAAAGCCTCAAAACCCGCCTGGCCCTCAACGTGCCGAGCGCGGTCCGCGTGGCCCTATGGAAGAGCGTGGTCGTGAATTTATGCGCAACCGGATTGAGCGCATGAAAGAATCCGGCGTCACGCGGGAGGAAATGCAAAAACTTCGTACTGCCTTAGAAGGCATTGCTCAAAATGAAGGGGTGCGTGCGGCACGTGCCGAAGCGGAACAAGCCCGTCAAGCCGTGCGCAATGCCTTGCAGGCCTTTGCGCGTTCGAAGGGGTTGCCTACACCTGGTTCTTCTCAAGCAGGTGAGCAACCTGCTCGTCCGGGATCTGAAAAAATGCAGGAGATACGTCGTGCTATGGCTGAGGCTCGGAACGACCCCGCGGTTCAAGCCGCTTATGAACAAGCAAAAGTTGCTGGTAAAAAACTTCGTGACACGGTGCGCGCCGCTTTAGTTGCGAGTGACGCGACTTTAGCCCCGATCATCGATAAGATGGGCGACGCTCGCGATAGTCTGCTGGATGCTTCGGGAGAAAATCGTGGACCTCGCGGTCCTCGCCGCGGCGAGAGGGGTGAGGGTAAGCCGGGCGAATCCACTCCTCCCGCTCAACCTGCGGAATCTGGTAGCTAAAAGACCCTACACGGTTTTTTTAAAAGGGCGCTGTGGCGCCCTTTTGCTTGGCTACTTTGGGAGATTGGTTAGCCCTAGGGTACCCCATTATGAATCCCCGCGTCTTAGCAGGTTTTGTCATGTTCCTCACCTTCTTTGGTTGGGGCGTCTTTTTTGTGCCCATGGGTCCTTATTTAGCGAAGGCGTTCGTGAATGATACTACCGTGATTGGCATCGCGTATGGTATGGGTCCGCTCGCGGCCATGATTTCTCCTTTAGTTGCTGGCTGGTTAGCCGATCGCGCCTTCTCACCCCGAAAGCTGCTTGCGGTGTTAGGCGCTCTGGCGGGTGGTCTACTTTTTCTTCTCCCTTATGCGGGAACCCCGCGGGAGTTTCAGGTAGGGCTCTTCCTGCACTCACTGGCATTTTTTGCCGCACTGCCGCTGCTTAATTCCGTGGTGATGGCTTCGCTTGCTGACCCAGGTCGTGAATTTGGTGCTATCCGGCTTTGGGGCACGCTAGGTTGGATTGTCTCGGGGGTGGCGGTGGGTTCGCTTCTCCCAGGTTTACTCGGTTCAGACGTCGCTACTCAGCCCATCATTTTCCAACTGGGTGGGGGCGCCCTTGTGCTCATGGCCCTAGGTGCGAGCCGTCTCGATGATCCCCAACCTAAGTCCGGAAGCGAACCGGCTGCTACGGGCGGCATCGGCAGATTGTTAGGCGATCCGAAGTTCCTCCTCTTCTTGGTATTCTCGGTGCTCTTCTGTATTCCGCTGGCGCTCTACTACTCCTACGCCAATACCTTCCTGAAGAGTGTGAGTGTTGCCCAGACCGAGACGTTCATGACTGCAGGTCAGGTATCGGAGGTTATCTTCTTAGCCTTGTTGCCACTGCTGGCGACGCGGCTAACCGCCAAGACGATTCTCCTTATCGGTATGGCTTGTTGGTCCTTGCGCTATGCGCTCTTCGCTGAGTTTCCTTCCTCTGGAACGGCTCTATTCGTGGCCATTGCCCTACACGGCGCTTGTTACGACTTCTTCTTTGTAACGGGTACACTGTATGCCGATCGCAAGGCGCCTGAGGGTCTCCGCAATACGGCGCAATCCGTGGTCGCTTGGGCTACCCTTGGGCTCGGACTTTTCTTAGGTAATCTGCTGGCGCCTTTGTTAGACCGCCACTTCATTGTCCGCGCTGCCGATGGCACCATGAGTTTTGCTCGGGAGTTTTGGCTTTACCCTTCACTCTTTGCCTTAGGTCTACTGGTCGTTTTTGCCCTAGTCTTCCGCGATTCGACCCGACTTTCCCCGTCCCAAAAGTAATTTCTAATGACCCTTCCCATTCGTGTTCTTTGTGTCGGTGCGGGCAACATGGGGCGCTCTCATGCGCTCGCTTATCACCAAATCCCCGGTTTTAAGATTGTCGGTATCGTCACACGCTCAGCCAATTCGCGGCAAAAATTGAATGCCGAGCTCGGTGGCGGCTATGCCGAGTTCGCGGATTTTCATCAAGCGCTCCGTGAGACCAAGCCTGATGCCGTCTCTATCTCAAGTTACCCCGACACGCACGCTGAGTATGCGACGGCAGCGTTAGATGCGGGCTGCCATGTTTTTGTTGAGAAGCCTCTAGCGGCATCGGTTGAGGAGGCGGAGCGCATTGTGGCCAAAGCCAAAGCGGTACAGCGTAAGGTCGTGATTGGTTATATTCTCCGCCATCACCCGGCCTGGACCCAGTTCATCAAGGTCGCCCAGGGTTTAGGCAAGCCCCTCGTTATGCGGATGAATCTTAATCAACAAAGTTCGGGTGAGACTTGGAAGACGCACAAGGAGTTGATGCGTACGTGTAGTCCTATCGTCGACTGTGGCGTCCATTACGTAGATATCATGTGTCTCATGACCGGGAGTCGCCCCGTGCGGGTTTCAGGTATTGGCGCCCGGCTATCCGACGAGTTGCCCCCGGGCATGGTGAACTACGGTCACCTGCAGGTAACTTTTGCCGATGGCTCGGTCGGCTGGTATGAAGCGGGCTGGGGCCCGATGATGTCGGAGGAGGCTTTCTTTGTGAAGGACGTGGTGGGTCCGCGTGGCTCGGTAACGATTGTTGCCGGCAAGGGCGCAGCAGAAGGCAACTCGGCGAGTGTCGATGACCACACGGGTGCTCAAGCCCTCAAGGTGCACCACGCCGAGCTCGGTGCAGAAGGTAAATTTAAGCGTAAAGACGAGTTGGTGCCCACCGATGCCGATCCGGGCCACGACGGTCTCTGCCGTCGCGAGCAGGAGTACTTTCTCCGCGCTATAGTTGAAAATCTCGATCTCACCTCGCATATGGATGATGCGGTTAACTCGATGCGTATCGTCGCTGCCGCGGACCTTTCATTCCGTACCGGTAAGACCATCGAGCTTTAATTGAGTCGGTCGGAACCCCAGTGACTAGGTAAGGTCTCACTTCAATGCCCCTCCGTCTTTTCGCTTGTCTGCTGTGCGTGGCAGTAGGGGCTGTGGAGCCCGTTCTAACCTACGAACGACCTGCGGCATCCTGGGAGCGTGAACGCCTTCCCATCGGAAATGGTCGCCTCGGTGCCATGCTCGATGCTGGCGTCGGCGTCGACCGCATTCAGTTCAACGAGGAATCTCTCTGGACGGGCGACGCGAATCCATCGGGCGGCTATGACTACTCGAAGGATAAGCCCAATAGCTTTGGTGCCTACCAAAATTTCGGTGAGGTCGTGGTGACTATCGACGGCTCCGACGGCAAGTCAGTGCCTGAAGGCTACGAGCGCCGACTGGACCTGCTTGCTGGCGTCCATCTCACCCTGGTTCCAGGTCAGGGTTTGCGCGAGGCCTTCGCCAGCGCGCCCGCCCAGGTCGTCGTCTTACGTTACCGATTCGAACGCCAGACATCGGGTATCATCGAGCTCCGCCAGGCCCACGGTAACCCGGTGCGCACCGTTCGCGCCGCCTTGATCACCGAGGGCCGCTTCACCAACGGGTTGGAGTTTGCTGCGAAGGCCCAAGTGCTGGCGCCGCGCGGTGGCAAAGTCTCGGAGGCGGGCGCGGCGCTGCGCTTCGAGGGTTGCGACGAGCTGCTGGTGATCCTCGGCGCGCGCACCAATTACGTGATGGACCCGGCGAAGGCCTTCAAGGGCTCGGCTCCGTTGCCGCGTCTAGAGGCCGAGGTCGAGGCCGCTGTCGCCAAGGGCTTCGATGCCCTCAGAACTGAGCATTTCGCCGAGCACCGAGCTTGGATGCAGCGCGTCACCGTTGATTGGGGTCGTACCGACACTAAACTTACCAAACTACCTACCGATCAACGCTTAGCCCTGTATCAGAAGGGCGGACAAGATCCTGATCTTGAGGAGACGCTTTTTCAGTATGGACGTTACCTCTTACTAGGTTCGAGTCGGCCCGGCGACTTGCCTGCTAACCTGCAGGGTATTTGGAACGAGAGTAATAATCCCCCGTGGGCTTCTGACTACCATAACAACATTAACGTGCAGATGAACTACTGGCTGGCTGGCCCTGCGAATCTTACCGAGTGCCAGCTCCCCTTAATTGATTGGTTGATTTCTCAAGTCCCAGGCTGTCGCACGGCGACACGCGCCGATAGTAAGCGCTTTGGTTCTAATCCCCGCGGGTGGACGGTTCGCACCTCACAAAATATTTGGGGCGGCAATGGTTGGGAATGGAATCTCCCGGGTAACGCTTGGCTGGTTCAACACGCTTGGGAGCAGTATGCCTTTACCGGCGACAAAGCGTTTCTGCGCGATAAGGCTTATCCTCTACTTAAGGAGGTGAGTGAGTTCTGGATCGACCACCTCAAAGCACTACCTGACGGCACCTTGGTTGTGCCCATGGGTTGGTCGCCTGAGCACGGTCCACGTGAAGATGGCGTGGCCCATGATCAACAGTTGGTTTGGGACCTTTTTCAAAATACCTTGGAGGCTTCTGAGGTGTTAGGTATCGACCCAGCCTTCCGTGCGGAACTCAAAGCCAAGCAGGCGCGTCTACTTGGGCCGCGGGTTGGACGTTGGGGCCAGTTGATGGAGTGGATGGTCGATCGTGATGATCCTAAGAGTCAGCATCGTCACACCTCGCATCTCTTTGCGGTTTATCCTGGTCGTCAAATCAGCCGGGAGCAAACGCCCGATTTTGCCAAAGCAGCTGCGGTGTCGTTGGCAGCGCGCGGTTCGAATGGTGATAGCCGGCGTTCCTGGACCTGGCCGTGGCGTTGTGCCCTGTGGGCACGACTCGGTGAGGCTGAGCGGTGCACCGATATGATTCGCGGACTGCTTACCCATAATACCCTGCCTAATTTATTTGCTAACCACCCGCCATTCCAACTCGACGGCAACTACGGTATCACCGCCGGTATCTGCGAGATGCTAGTGCAGTCTCACGCCGGCGAACTGGTTCTGCTTCCGGCTTTGCCTGCGGCTTGGAGGGAAGGGCGGGCGCAAGGCCTTCGGGCTCGAGGGGCCATTGAAGTACGTGACCTATCTTGGTCGAATGGGCGTTTAGTAACCGCAACGTTACTAGCCGATAAGGATACTACCGTGCGCGTGCGCGTTGATGGAAAAGTCCGCCAAGTGACCCTTCGTGCCGGCGCACCTACCGAGATTCGACCGTAATCTTAGCGGGGCTCAGCGGCGTGGCGAAGACCTTGTTTACGCACGAGGGACTGTGAGGCATTATCCCACTCGGTCGGGATAACGGTGAGCATCCATTTACGTAATTGCTTTCCGTTTAGATGAGAAGGAGTGCGCACGAGAATTTCGTTCCAGCCGGCTTTGAGTTGGACGGTTGAGGGCTTGCGATTGAACCAAGAAGCATCGGTCCAAGGCATTTGCGATTGTTGGGCGGTGGTCTTGCCTCCCATGTCCCACTTAGGTCCGGGCACTAAGGTGCCATTAACGCGAACCTCTGAACTCGAGGGATTCCATTTACCATCCTCGTAGCGATTCTCAGGTCGAGGGGTATCCGAGGACGATGGCGTGTTAAAGCCAATTGAAAGTCCAATCGACTGGGCCTTTTCACTGTAGATGTAGGTGCGCGCCCAAGCCACCATCGGGGCCTTGGAGAGCGGCAACCAGCTGGGGAGTTCATGCCAATGGTGATTGAGGTAGAGGGTGCCTCCCCAAGCAGGAATCGCCTGAGCCCATTCTTCTTTTGAAGGTACTTTAGCGGTGGCCTCCGGTTGGCTAACAACTTTCCAGGGGATGTCAGAAGCGGCAATGAAAGGGAAAGGTTCGCCGAGAGCTAGGATTGCTGGTCGTTGGGCAGCAATGCGTTGTTCGAGTTCGAGGAAGGCCGCACGCTCAGGGGTGCCTTCAGCTGGAGCTTTAGCATAAAATTCCCTACGATTCTGGGCTACGCCGCGCCAGGCGGATTCAGCAAAGGCAACGGTGACGGGCCAAGTGGGTGAGATGCGGTTAGTCAGTTTTTCATCGTCCACAATATGATCAGGCCAGTGACAAAGAATAGCGCCCAAGGCTCTACCATTGGTTTCGGGTACTCCGCAGAGTTGGACAAACATTTGGTTAGCCGCTTCGGAGGGATCCATGTGATTGGTGTACACATAGCGTGAATCAATGTAAGGATTGCCCTTGGGGGGTGCAGCCTTGGCCCAAAGTTGATAGACTACATCGGCTCCAGGGATGCCGCCACCTGGACGCCAGAGTACGGGAATTTTCCCATGCTTGCGGACGTGGCCCACCATCTCGGGTAGGAATTCCTTCATATGAATCGCCACCTCATCAGAACCTAGGTGGAAGTACTTGCTGGGGAAAAGTTTTACCCAGTCATCAATCTCACCCTTCAGGACCGCTACGCCTTCAGGGGTCTGCATGGTGAAGCCTAGACCTTTTTTGAAGTAGGTTGAGTGGCCAGGCATATCCATCTCGGGAATAACTTCGACCCCGCGAGCCGTGGCATAAGCGACCAGTTCTTTAACCTCAGCTACGCTGTATTGACCGTTGGGTTTACGGTCCCGAGATTTAGGGTCATTAAGACCTGGGTTGCGCTTGGTCTCAACGCGCCAGCCGTGATAATCCGTCAAATGCCAGTGAAAGGTATTCAATTTATAGCGCGCCATGAGGTCGACGGTGCGCTTCATCGCTCCTAAGCTTTGAAAATTACGTCCGACGTCGTGCATAAAGCCACGAATAGGGAAGGCTGGCCAATCGCGGATGGTTACGTGCGGAAGCTGACCCTTTTGGTTAAGCTGGGCTAGGGTAGCGCGAGCATGGATGACCCCGCGCTGACTATTGGCGCCGATGCGAATGCCGTTAGCGGTTACTTCTAAAGTGTAAGCTTCGTCAGCACAGGTTGTGGCGGTAACAGAACCCTCTTTAACGGTGACGGTTTCACGCAGGCCCGCTTGGGCTACTGTGCCTGAGCCCCAAGTGATTTCCCGGGGCATCGGCATGAGGGCTGGACGCTCAACTGCACCTAAGGGGGCGATGACGAATGCAAGTAGCAGGTAAAAGCGGGTCATAACGAGCAAGACACTGTCGGTTAAGCAGGGTTCCACCAGCCCACATTTATCCGCTGGTTAATTTAATGAACCCATCTAGCGCCGATCGAGGCTGCGGTAGTGAATGGCTTCGAGTAAGTGGGCGGTAGCAATGCGAGACTCTTGGGCAAGGTCTGCTAAGGTGCGTGCCACCTTGAGAATACGATCATGGGCTCGCGCCGAGAGCCCGAGACGTTCCATAGCTTGTTCGAGTAGGTCGCTTTGGGCGCGTTCAAGCGTCGCATGTTCACGAACGTCAGCTGGCCCCATGGTCGCATTACAAAGCCCAATCCGTTCACCAAAGCGCTGGGCTTGAAGGGTTCGGGCGGCGATAATGCGTTGGCGCATGCTTTGAGAACTCTCGCCTAATTCGGCGCGACGTAACTCATCGATGCCCAAGGCTGGAGCTTCTGCTTGTAAGTCAATCCGATCGAGCAGGGGGCCGGAACCGCGCGAGCGATAGCGTGCAACGGCTGTGGGTGCACATCGACATTCACGACGTCGGTCACCCAAATGACCGCAAGGGCTGGGGTTCATCGCTGCCACTAACATAACTTGGGCGGGGAGGGTTACCTTAGCCGCCGCGCGTGAGACGGTCACGCAACCGTCTTCAAGGGGTTGGCGTAGCACTTCGAGCGCGGAGCGTCTAAACTCCGGAAGTTCGTCGAGAAAAAGTACCCCACGGTGCGCGAGTGAGACTTCACCTGGTCCGGGCATGGCGCCGCCTCCAATCAGCCCTACATCACTAATCGTGTGATGGGGCGCGCGAAAGGGTCGTTTCCAAGCCCGTCCGGCCGCCTCAGCGGTAAGACCGGCGGCGGAAGCGACTGCGAGAATTTCTAAAAACTCCTCGGGCGTTGGGTCGGGCAGGAGAGTGGGGATGCGTTTGGCGATGAGCGACTTCCCAGAGCCGGGTGGCCCGACCAAGAGTAAGTTATGTCCACCCGCAACCGCCACCTCAGCCGCTCGCCGCGCTCCGATCTGCCCCCGCACTTCAGAAAAATCTACCGTGGCTGCGCTAGGTCGTTTGAAAGGACTTCGCTCGGGTCGCAAAGGCTCAAGCGGAAGATTGCCCGAGAGAAAACGTACCGCCTCATCTAAACAGGTTACGCCATAGACTGAGACGCCTTCAACCAAGGCGGCCTCTTCGGCGCTGGGTAACGGGAGTAATACCCCGCGTAAGCCGAGTTTTCGTGCCATCAAGGCCAGGGCTACGCCGCCACGAACGGGTCGGAGCGCCCCTGAAAGGCCGAGCTCGCCTGCAATCACTAAACCGACGCACCGCTCGGGTCGGAGTCGCCCGTGGGCAAGGACAAGTGCTAGGGCAATGGGCAAATCATAAAGCGGTCCCTCTTTACGTAAATCCCCGGGGGCGAGATTGATGGTCGTGCGTGTCTCTGGCCGCCGCAGCCCTGTGTTCGCTAAGGCTGAGAGCACGCGATCTTCCGATTCCTTTACGGCAGCATCTGGCAAGCCCACCAGCACCATGCCGAATTCACCATGCTCACCCGTGCTTACTTCAATATCAACGGGCGCAGCCTCAACTCCGAGAAGAGCACCCGAGCGAATGGTGGCAAGCATGCCCTAGCCATGACGACATCCTAATCTCTGCCAAGTCTGCCCAAGTGAGGTTGTTTCTCTACAATTTCTTAGGGTTCAACCCTCAGTTGTTCGGACCGCTCATCTCTAGGTTTTGATCGCCGCGAGAATAGCTTTCAAATCAACGTGGTTAGCGACCAATTCTCGAATAAGCGGAATCTTATCTTCATCTTGTGCCGTCGTTTTCACCGTCATATTATTGATGCGTGCTGTGACCGCAAAGGCCTCGGTCTCAACTGCCATGAGGGCAATGCCTTGGGCAATGAGCGCCTGCGTCACGGGCTCAGGTGGGAGGAGGCCATTGGAAAAGAGAATACCCGAGAGAGCGCGCGCGGATTCTGCTACGGCCATGGCCGCGAGGAGTTTTTCTCGGTCACCCGAAACGATTAAAAGCGTTCCTGGCTTATTAAGGTACTCGGCAGAGCGACGGGCTGACATCGCACCCATAATCACACGCCGTACGCGCCGCATCCCGGTGGGGCGGTGAATCCAGCGTGCCCCGATTTCATCGGCGACTTGCTCGAGGTTGGGAAAGGCGAGCGTCTCGCGTAAAGGTAGAACGCCTAAAAGAGGAATGCCGAGTCGACGTAAACCTCGTCCCGCATACTCGCGGATGAAATCAATTTTGTCGGGTTGGACTTTATTTAAAATGGCACCAATAACTTGCACGCCTGACTGATCAAAAAGCGCTTTATTCAGGGCGAGTTCATCAATGGGACGCCCAATTCCCCCAGCCGCCACGAGGATGACCTTGCAGCCTAAGGTTTTGGCATTGTCAGCATTCGAAGCCCCAAAGACGGAGCCGACTCCAGCGTGACCTGAACCTTCGACTACAATAATATCTTTGCCGTAGGCAGCGCGGTCAAAGGCGCGGCTGATGCGGTCTTTCAGTTGTGGGGCAAGTGCCTCGGGTGCATCGAGAAATTGCCGGGTAAAATCGGGGCCGATTGCTACGGGTGACATCGCTGCCACGGGAATATCGAGGGCAAAGAGGGAATTCAGCAGCAGGGAGTCTTCGTCAACTTGATCCTCGCCAGATTGGACGATGCGCTGCGCAATCGGTTTGATATAGCCGACCTTTAGCCCCATCGCGCCCAAGGCCGCGGTCAAACCTAAGCACGTGGTGGTTTTGCCATCGTTCATGCGCGTGGCGGCGACAAATACCCGCGGCGTGGTGCGGTTCAGCGGGTGCTCGACTAAGCCCGGTACATCTTGGCCGAAGCGACTGCGACCGGGGAGACGCATACTTAGGTGCCAGGGAAGAGGAAGCGACGATCCACCGCTTGCGCCGCCACAATCACAGCCGTGCCGAGGATGTCATGGGCTGAAGCGCCGCGCGAAATTTCTGCGGCGGGTCGTTCCAGTCCGGTTAAAATCTGACCAAAGGCGGGGACGCCTGCGATAATCTGTGCCATCTTAGCGGCAATATTGCCTGAGTTTAAGTCAGGGAAGATAAGCACATTAGCTCGGCCCGCAACCGGTCCGGTCACGCCCTTGGCTTCGGCGACAAAGGCATCGAGTGCGGCATCGACTTGCATCTCGCCATCAATGTCGGCGGCAACGCCGATTTCCTCGACGCGTCGGCGAGCGAGTTCGGTGGCGGCTTTTACGCGTTGGATAGAAGCGGAGCGACTCGCAGGGGCGTGGGTGGTGTAGCCAAGCAAGGCAACGCGCGGGCGGGTATCGGTGAGGTGGGCGGCAAGACCGGCGGTGGTAGCGGCAATATCGGCGAGCTGGTCAGCGGTAGGTTCAGGCACGACAGCGCAGTCCGAAAGAAAGAGGGCTCCTTGTGAACCTAACTTAGGATTCTCTTCCGATTCCATAATCAGCATGGAAGAGACCGTATTCACACCTGCCTGCCGGGGCAAGGTTTGCAACATGGCGCGCAAGCCTGATGCCGGGCTCGCGGTTGCGCCGGTAATAAGGGCATCCGCCGACGAACAGGCTAGCATCATGCAGCCAAAATAATTCGGGTTACGGGCGAGATCGGCAGGATCGCCAGCGAGATTGCTGTGGCCGTAGCGCTGCACGGAAGCGAGTTTTTCCGTATAGGCGGCGAGTTCGTCGGCGCGCTCAGGTTCTAAAACTCGAATACCTTCTAAAGAAATATTCAGGCGTGCGGCGTTGATTTTAATGCGTTGGCGGTCTCCCAGTAAAATGGGCACGCCGAGTTTACGGGTCGCGAATTGGCGAGCGGCTTGCAGAATACGAGGGTCGGCACCCTCGGTGAAGACCACGCGTTTAGGGTGATTTTGAAGGCGCGCAGAAAGGCGGGAAATAAGACTCATGACTTAGGCGGAGGAGTTACCCCCTTAGCCTAGGGGGATTTTAACTGCCGGGCGAGGCAGAAGGCTCAGTACGGGTAGCATGGGGTACTGTGACCTTAGGAAACTTGGCGAGTTCGAGTCGGGTGGCCTCGCTAACGGCGTACCCCATGGCAGCAAAGAGGTCGGCGACGTTGGCCTGGGCGAAATTACCATAGCGTTTAACAAAGAGATCTTGCTGGGCTTTGGCGTCCTTGGCGCCAGCAGCCTCACTCGACTGTGTTTTATACGAACGAAGCGTTTCGCGTAGGGGCTCCCAGCCGTGTTGGTGAGCAAGGGCGATAAAGGGAGCGAGCTGTTCGAAAGGCCCTAGGTTAGGTTGGTCGGCGAAGCGGGCGCGCAGGAGGGCGTCGAGATTGGCAATCGAGCCATGACCTTTGCCGCGGGGTAGGCCGACGACTTGCTCCATGCAAATCAAGGAAAACCAATTTACGGTTACTTCGACTTGGTTGTTAAACGTCCAATCCCGACGCTGATGGTTATGTCCAAGCTCATGGAAGAAGCCCCAATCACCTTCGCGCTTGAGTCGCTCTAAATTCAGCATGTGGCCTTGCGAAGGTTTAAGATGACACATGAAGGGATAACCCGAATGCATCCAGCCTGCTGAAATTTGAATATCGGGCACCACGCGCTCCGGGCCGAGTCGGTCGAGGGCAATAAAGTCATCTTGGACGGTTAAAACTTTATCCCAATAAACGAGTAAGGCTTCGGGGTCTTTAAGTTGACGGGCGGCGGAAGTCTCCACGTGCAGCACAACGCGCCGTCCTGCTAGGGTGGTCCAGGGCGCAGGGTTTTCTAGCGACTTAGCCCAACTTGCCGCGGTATCGACGCCCAACTGGTAATAAGGGGCCGCGACCGCGTTGGAAAAGCGCAGAGCGGGTGCTGCGGCTGCAACCTTCTTAGGGTCGCCTAGGACTTGGATAAAAAGCGTGCCGCCAAAAGCATTAGCCACCGAATTTTCTCCGACCTTTAACGTAAAGCTACGGGTAATGACTGGAAACCGTTTCCATTGATCGAGGCGGAGTAAGTTGTCGCGATGACAACCAATAACGATACGGATTTCACGACCTTCGGGAAGTTGCGGCACGGTTACCTGAACGACTTCGCCGGGAGCGGCGTAGAGCCCGGTATCTTGCCAAGACTCTGGGCCGGTGGCGAGGTTAGGGGCATTGCCGGCGCTGACATCCCAACGATGGATGCGATTGATATCGAAAGTGACCTCGCGGCGGACGCGTTCCGAACTCGTTACTGAACCAGGGAAAGTGGCTGCTGCAGGGTGAGCACCAAATGTGCCTGGAGCCTGGTCCTTGAATTCACGAATCGCGCGATGGAGCAGGGGGCGAGCTGCAGCCTCGGGTTGCCGGTAGGGGGTTTTAGGGGTAGGAATGAGGCTCTCGACTTCAATAGACTGAGCCACCATGGCTGTGGTCGACAGCAGTAGGGTAAGGAGCGTGCGCATGAGGTTGCTCCTGCTAACAGCCTTTTAGGCTTTGGGTTCCTTAACGAAAAACGACGGTGCGCTGTCCGGCCAAAAACACCCGATCTTCTACCACGCTACGCAAGCCGCGGGCGAGCACGGTGACTTCAATATCACGACCACGGCGGGCCATCGCCTCAGGGCTATCGGTATGATCCACGCGGATAACGTCTTGCTCCACAATCGGCCCTGCATCGAGATCAGCGGTTACAAAGTGACAGGTTGCGCCTACCAGTTTGACCCCGCGAGCGTGGGCTTGGTGGTAGGGTCTTGCGCCAGGGAAAGAAGGTAAGAAGGCGTGGTGAATATTGAGAATTTTTCCCGCTAAGGCATCGCAGGTCGTTTCATCAAGGACCTGCATGTAGCGTGCTAAGACCATCCAGTCGCCTTGGGCTTCGGCAAAGAGCCGGCGCATTTCGGCCATGGCGGCGGTCTTATTTTCTGGGGTTACGGGTACGTAATGAAAGGGGATACCGTGCGCTTCGACCACGCGACGGTGGGTTTCGTGATTTGAAATCACACAGGGAATAACCAAGGGAAAGTCGCGGTCAGCTTGGCGTGCGAGCAGGTCGTAAAGACAATGACCTTCTTTAGAAACTAAAACCACTACGCGAGCGGGTGCCGCAGGATCATGCAAGCGTGTCCTAGCGCTGAGTTCAGTGGCTAAGCCTGCAAGTTCTTGCCGGAGCGCGTTGCGGGGAGTCGCGGAGGTGAAGCAAAAGCGAAGGTAGAGCCGCCCATTTTCAACGTGGTGTTGGGCTGAGGTAATGTCGCCGCCGTGGCTATGAATCCAGGTGGCGATTTCGGCTAGTAGGCCGGCGCGGTCGGGTAAATCAACCGTGAGCCGATGGGGGAGGGTATTACTCATTCTGGCTATTATTGTCGCCGTGAACTTCATCGGCATCGGCCATGGCTTCATTGCGCGAGCCAAAGAGGGTGCGATTGGCAGGGGGTGCGGCCTTAGCGGTTGGCTTAGGCGGGAAATCCTTAGGCATCCAAGGTTTGAGGCTTTTATTAAAGGTCTTCACGTGGTCGGTGTAGGGCCAGCCAAAGGTGGCAAAGTATGGACCAAGGTCATGGCCGGCATGCTTAGACCAAATTTTAAGTAAAATTTCTTTTTTCTTTTCGTCGGAGTCTTCCTTGGCGAGTGCGCCTAACGCTTCGCCGGCTTTTTTAATCAGATCAGGAATTTCTGCGATGCGGGCTACGGCTTTTTCACGTTCGCCTGGCTTGGCCACCTTGAGTTTGCGATCAAAGGCTCGCACTTGTTTTTCAAGGTCCGCTTTTTCTTCTTCAAGATCCTCAACAATCTTAGCGGCCGCTCGACCTTCCCGATTATTGGTACGATTGACCAGTCCATCGGCTTTGCGGATATCTTTGCGCCGTCCAAGCTCAGCAAATGTCGCTTGCAGGGGCTCCCAACCAAAGGCGGCGATGGGATGATAGTACTGAGCTAGTAAATGGAAGGGCGAGCCAGCGTGCGCTTTGGGGTCGAGCGCCATTTCGTTGGCGAGGGCTACGAGGTCGCTGTGCCCGCCACCAACTTTTTGTCCGGAGATACGCTCCATGCAAATCAGGGAGAATAAATTACACGTCACCTCGACATAGCCGGAATACGTCCAAAGACTCGATTGTCGGTTGTGACCTAATTCGTGGTAGAACCCCCAGTTGCCTTGAGTGAGAAGTTGCCGCAGGCTCACCATGTCAGGTGCACTTTCAAGGTAGCACATGATAGGGTAGCCTGAGTGCATCCAGCCGACCGTAATCTCAGCATCGGACACAATGCGTTCAGGGGAACGTCGTTTAGGTAGTGCCGCCAGCCAATCGCCGGTCTCCACTACTTTGTCCCAGACCTTCATGAGATTTTCTGGGTAGTCGAGTTTGCGCAAGAGCTCGGAGGGTACCGAGAGGATCATATTTTCACCGACGAGTTCACCCCAGGGAGCTGGGGCGAGGCGGCGATTATCCCACTCCGCCTTGGTCGTTTTACCGAGTTCGAAGAAGGGGGCTTCGACCGCACCCACGATTTCAACGCGTACGCGATCGCGCTCCCGGGCCCATTCTTCTCGGCTAGGAATTTCAATGTAGATGGGGCCACCGAAAGGGTTGGCTAATTCGACGCTACGTTTGTCGAGGGCACGGGTGTTGGTAATGATCGGCCAGCGCTTCCAAACATCTCGCTTACTCCCTAGGAGATTGCCGGAGTGACAGCCGATGCGGGCGACAAAGCCTTTATCAATCGCACTCGAGGGAATGCGGAAGGTGATACGTTCGCCGGGCGCGGCGTAAAGTCCGGTCGAGTGACGGCGGGGCGTGTTGAGTGGAATATTAACCGCCCAAATAACTCGGTCGGCTCCTGGCGCGATTGAACCTGGGAAGAGGTAGGCATCGGGGTGGGGCACGCAGCGGTCCGGATCGATCGAGGACCAATAGGCTTCGACGGTTTCACGAATGCGACCCATCGCTGCAGGATCGCCCCGTTGCACAGCAAGGGGCTCGCGTGGACTGATACGCAGGGCGTGGGCCGCTTGCGTTACTTTAGAGAGCCGTGCCGGATCTCCAAGGTGGGCTTCGGTTAAACGGGTTGAGACCGTGCGATAGCGCTTAAGCAGTGAAGCATCAAAGTCATCGGGCGCATAGGTTGGTAGAGCAGGGGCAACCTCGGTTTGTGTTACTACCGTCTCAGGTGCAGGAGGGGTTGGTTCTACAATCTTTGGTGGAGCGGGTCGGGCAACTTCGGTGACCCCAGGTGGGGGCGCCGGGGTCGGCACCGTCGTGCGCTGGGCCACGACCTTGGGAGGCGCCTCACGGGTGTTGAGATGCTCATAGACCAGGAATCCGGTTGCGCCCAGAGCCAGCGAAACGATGAGCCAGAACGAGGGCCCGCCCACAAAGCCTTCTTCGGGCTCAGGCTGAGGCGTTACGGGCCGAGTTGGCCGTCGCGGACGGCTGGGCGGCGTAGGACGGCGCATAGAATTTAGCCTGAAGACTAAATGGGGGTCGTCAATCCTGCCCACTTCCTTGAAGCAGGGATTGACCCGTTCGCCTCACCTCCTAGGTCTAGAGATTGCCTTATTGCGCATCTTTTATGGCCAAGACCCTCTTCCAAAAAGTCTGGGACGCTCATGCCGTCCGGCGCCTGCCTAACGGCCAGACCCAACTTTTTATCGGGACCCACCTGATTCACGAGGTTACCTCGCCTCAGGCCTTTGGCATGTTGCGGGACCTGAATCTCAAGGTGCGTTACCCCCAGCGAACGTTTGCGACGGTGGACCATATTGTCCCAACCAATGAACTCAAGGAGCCCTACTCTGATCCTCTTGCTCAGGAAATGATTGTCGCACTGCGCGAGAATACCCGTGCGGCAGGCATTCGTCTTTTTGATACCAATACCGGCAAGCAGGGCATCGTCCACATGGTCGGACCCGAGCAAGGTATCACCCAGCCCGGCATGACGATTGCTTGTGGCGATTCCCACACTGCGACCCACGGCGCTTTCGGGGCGATTGCTTTCGGAATTGGTACCACCCAAGTGCGCGACGTACTCGCTACCCAGACGTTGGCCCTCTCGCCGCTCAAGGTACGCCGTATCGAAGTTAATGGTAAGCTCGCTCCTGGAGTTTATGCCAAGGATGTCATCTTACACATCATCCGCGACCTCGGGGTGAATGGCGGGATTGGTTATGCTTACGAATACGCCGGCACGACCTTTGATGCCTTCACCCTCGAAGAGCGCATGACGGTTTGTAACATGTCGATTGAAGGCGGCGCCCGCTGTGGTTACGTCAATCCCGACGATAAAACCTGTGCCTATCTCAAGGGCCGACCTTACGCGCCCTCTGAAGCTGAGTGGGATGCTACCACCACGCGCTGGAAGTCTTTTGCCTCCGACCCGGGCTGCACCTACGACGACATTAAAGTCTACGATGCCGCGACCATTCGCCCCACCGTCACTTGGGGCATCACGCCCGGCCAAGCGATTTTCATCGATGAGTCGATGCCCACCCTGGAATCGCTCCACGGAGGCGACCGCGCCACTGCCGAAGAAGCGTACCGTCACATGCAGTTAGCGCCCGGTAAGCCTATTAAAGGCACGCGTATCGACGTTGCTTTCTTGGGTTCGTGTACCAACGGGCGCATTACCGATTTGCGTGAAGTCGCGAAGTACTTGAAGGGACGTAAGGTTAAGGCCGGCATCAAGGCCATTGTCGTCCCAGGCTCGCAGCTCACCTCGATTCAAGCTCAGCAAGAGGGGCTCGATAAAATTTTCTCGGAAGCAGGCTTTGAATGGCGCGGTGCCGGCTGTTCGATGTGTCTAGCGATGAACCCTGATAAATTAGTAGGCGACCAACTTTGCGCCAGTTCCTCGAACCGTAACTTTAAGGGCCGTCAGGGTTCGATTACTGGACGTACCGTACTCATGAGCCCGTTGATGGTTGCGGCGGCAGCGATTACGGGAGTGGTAGCTGATGCACGCGAGGTCTTCGACATTCGCTAACTATGCTCGCTCCGGCAATCGCTCGCGTCCTCGACCGCGCCGTCCGCGGTGAGTCGCTGGCTGCAGCTGCAGCGGCAGAAGGCGTGTCGGTGACTGAAAGCGTGGAGCTGGATGCGTGCCATGATGGTAAGCCCGTTTGCTGCGTACGCCCGCTTGCGATCCTCGATACCTTTCCCGTCTTTGCTGAGTCGCCCGCAGCAGCGCCCATCCTAGCTTCGCGCCGTGCCTCGCTCGCCCGTGCGCTCAACCGCCCGGTCGGCTTCTTGGCCCCTGGTTCCTGGACC
>CAZEDB010000016.1:21901-32511 GCA_964510855.1 uncultured Enterobacteriaceae bacterium
GCTCGCCCGTGCGCTCAACCGCCCGGTCGGCTTCTTGGCCCCTGGTTCCTGGACCTCCATCACTCCCTGATCCCTCCTCCCTAATCTCTCATCCCTTTCTCTCCCAATGTCCCTCGCTAAAATTACTCGCATCGCTGGTCGTGCTCTTGCCGTTCCGGGCGACGATATTGATACCGACCGTATCATCCCAGCCCGCTACCTGCGTTGCGTGACTTTTGACGGCTTGGGTGAGCATGCTTTTCGTGACGAACGCTTTACCCCTGAAGGCGTCGCCCGTGAGCACCCTATGAACCGTCCCGACGCCCGCGAGGCGGCGATTTTAATCTCAGGACAAAATTTTGGCTGCGGTAGTTCGCGCGAACATGCACCTCAATCGCTTTGGCGCTTTGGCTTCAAGGCCTTCATCGCCGGAAGCTTTGCAGAAATCTTTTTTGGTAATTCCACCGGTATTGGAGTTCCTTGCGTCACGCTCAACCCAGCCGATCTCGCCGCGCTCACCGCCCTCGTTCAAGCCAACCCCGCTGAAACCGTGACGATTGATCTTGAGTCGCTCCAAGTACAAGCGGGAGGTAAGACCTTTAAAGCTGCGATGCCGGATTCCGCCCGCTCCTCTCTGTTGGCAGGGAAGTGGGATAGTATTGCTGACCTGCTCGAAGGGGCTGCGTCAGCCGATACTATTGGTAAGAGTCTGCCCTACGTTAAGTAAGGGCAGGTACAGCCGCTAAGCGCTGCAATTACCGAGTGGGCACTTCGGGTATCTCGAGGGTGCCAGGGTCGGTGCTAGGGGGCGTGACCGGAGCCATGGCGCCGGCGACTTTACCTGCGAGACGTTTTACCGCGGCATTACAAATCTCTGAAACCGGGTTAAGGTCTAATGCGGCCATCCACGCGGTAAGAGCGGCAGCATCATTGCCTTCTTTTTCATAGCGGGTGCCTTGGCCTTGCAGACGGGCATACTCGGCTACGAGCGGGGCAATGTCGGCGGTGGTACGGGCTAAATTAAAGTCGTTGGCATCAATTTCGCGGGCGCGCTGTAAGAGGTCCCACGCTAAATAAGGATTACTACCCGACAAAGACTGTGCCTGCATCAGGATAGCTTCAATTTCACCGATCTTCGCTACCACTTCTTTGAGTTTAGGGAGACGGTCTTGGTCTTGAATTAGGGCGACAGCAAATTCGTCACGCCGGTTAAAGATATCTCGGCGTTTCCCATCGGCATACAGTTGGTCAAACTCAGGAATCTTTTGGGCTAAGACGTCTTGTCGATCAATCGCCTGTTTAGCGAAATCTTGAATCGCCGGATTTTGCGGCCAAATCTTGGCGGCCCGCTCAATTGCTGCCTCGGCCTTGGCCATATCTTTTTGCAGCACAGCCTGACGGGCGGCGAGCAGTTGCATATTGGAGGCACTCTTGGCCGCTTCGACTTTCGAGCGTACCGCAGCCGCAGGGAAGTCTTTGGCAATCGCTACTACTTGATTCAAGTACTGTTCGACGTTGGCGAGGTCGCGCTCATCCCCCACGCGCTGAAGTTCGCGCAGGTCGCGCCAAAGTAGGAGCATAATGCGCTTTTTTGCTGGATCGTAGCCTTGCACGATAGGTTCATATTCACCGAGGAAGTAGGTTTCTTGCAGGCGCTCAAAGGCGCCATAGACTTCACCTTGACGGTAGAGGTCATCGACTGAGCGCATGCCCACAGCCACATCATTGATGGCTTCGCGGCAAAGACCATCAAGCGACTCAAGCGTAGGTACGTAGTCCGAGATGGGGAAGAACTCCTTCACTTCCTTAGCGCCGACGCGGACGTTTTGGTTCTGGGCCTTAAACATCACCCGGTAGAAGGCGCAGGCGAGAATGCAATGCCGGTAGCGGCGAGCCAACAGGTGCTGCACGATTTGCGACTGAAACTCGACTTGCGCCTGCAGGGCCAAGGCTGTCATGCGAGCTTGATTGGCGACAATCTCAGCTTGGGTTTTCTGTTCATCTTTAACCCGATAGCCGAGTTCGGTGGTACCGGTAGAGGATTTTAACATCGCCCCGCCTTTACCCTTCTTCTCGCTCTGCTGGGCGCGCTCATCGTTGGCGATTTCCATTTGTTCGCCGCGATTTTTCACCACGCCTTCTTGTTTGCGGCGAAGGTCTTCAAGTTGGTTATGGGTAACACCCATATTGCGAAACTCCACGCGCTGCTCCCAGACCTTGCGTACTTGCGAAGCTAGGGTGAGCGAACTCTCGCCGTCTTGCTCATACTTGGCGGCCTCAAAGAGCAAATTGAAGGCCTCTTGCTGATTAGGTGCCCAGGTGCGTTCGTTGATAGCAGCAGGGGAAAGTAGAGCTTCAATGCGTGCCAGCAAAGCGAGGTAGCGTGCGGTATCTTGGGCAGGGGCAGGGGCGGCGAGGTAGCGTTCGAAGCGCGCCCGCATCATGCGAGAGTTACCGAGATTAAACGTCTTCCCCTTCCACTGCATGGAACCATTTTCCATGTCGACGGAGTCACTGTTCACATCGAACAAGCGATCCGCCATATTCTCTGAAGTTGTACTGCGGTAGTCGCCGCCTCCGCCCGCATTCACGGCGGCTCCGGGTTGTCCGCCTAGGTTCCCTTGGCCATAAGCCGAAGGTGAAATCGCAGCGCTTAGGACTGCGAGCAGGGCGAGAATAGGGATTCGCATAAAAAATTAAAAGGCTTCGAGATCTTCAACTTCGAGAATGTCGCGGCGCACGCGGAGTTTGAAGCGATAGCGCTGACCCGATTCAAAGTTAACCTCGAGTGCGGCGGGTACACGGAGAGGAACGGCTGCGGTATCATTGCCGCCATCGACCGGTTTTACCGAGAGCACGCGGCCTGCGCCTTCAACGTAAGCCAGCTGACGGTCGACTTGTGCGGCAAAGACGTACGCGTTGCCTTGCAGGGTAGCCCAATCCTTGCGGTAGGCTTCAGGCGAGAAGGGTGGTAAGTTGGCAAACTTACCCCCTTGGCGGTTCATGAGGATTACCCCCAGTAAAATGAGTACCGCCGCTGGAATGCCTAGGGCGATAAGAAGGGGGTTGGGCTTAGCCATCGAGATAAAGTCTAGGGGTTGGGCGGACTAGTTCCAGCGCTTTTGCTGACATCCCACCAGAACCATGACCGCTCCGACCATGCCCTGGGCGAGCAGTACTAATAGGGCGGTTTCACTATCGGCTACATAGGCCGATTTATCGGGTAAAGAAGCGGTATAAGCATCCCAAAGGGGCGTGCCCGACATCGAGCTCATCGTCCCAGACCAACCCCAGTAGGCGTTGATGAAAGGACGGCACACCCAGGTCAGGGCCTCGGGTAAGGCAAGGACAACTCCCGAAAGCGGGAGTTGGAAGCCGACTAAGTAAATGGAAAGGAGGGACGATTTTTCGGGTGAAATCAGCAGTGCCGAGAAACCTAAACAAACCACTGACATCGCCACGCAACTTGCCGCTAAGACCGTAAACTGTTCGCCCCACGGTCCAGGGAATTGACAAACCATCTTAACGAAGGCGCCCATCCATAGGCCCTGAGCAATGGCTAAGAAGGACACGAAGCCGATTTTGGAAAGTGCGTAGGCAATCGGACTTAAACCCGTCATGCGTTCTTTTTCGTAAAGCGCGCGCTCCGCCGAAATTTCCCGTCCACCATTATTCGCTCCCATCAACGTGAGCAGAATAACTTGGAACATAATTAACCCCGCCGCGAGGTTCGCGATTTGGGCGTTATGAATTTGGACATTTAAGGCCTGCTGAATAGCATCGAGTGAAGCCGTGTTTCGTTCCATCGGCACTTTGCGCACATCCCAAGTTCCCGAGAGATTGAAAATCACGACCAAGAGCGGGAAACCAAAGGTGATGGCGAGGGTCAGGCCTAGATAGCCCGTATCGCGCAGGAAGAGACGGAACCGGCGGGCTAAGAGCGTGCCAAGCTGGGAAATCCCTGTGGGTACGGGTACAGGCGGGGCTGGAGGGGTAGCGTCGCTCGCCGCAACCACCACCGCTTCACTCGCGATTTGGAAAGCCTGCGGGTGGATGGTTTGATACTCAGCCCAGCGCAGTCGCCAATGCGCGAGCGATTCTCGATTGAGGACATCGTATAAGCGCAGGGCATCGGTGACGCCGAAGTGAGCTAAGAGTGCCGAGTGAGAGCCCTGGAAGACGACATCTCCTTGATAGACCACGGTGATCCAATCAAATTGCCCCAGCTTCGCGAGGTTGTGAATGATGCAGACAAAACTTTTCTCTCGTTCGGTAGCGAGTCGACGGAGCAGAGCCAAAATCTGGTCTTCGGAGTGAGGATCTAATCCTGAGGTTACCTCATCACAAACTAAGCACGCGGGGTCGAGGGTGAGCTCGAGACCGAGCGAGAGCCGGCGGAGCTGTCCGCCCGATAGCGAGCCGACGCGTTTCTCGCGATGCTCCGCTAAACCCGTGACGCTTAATACCGACGCCAGGCGCTCCTCGCGAATAGCCTGGTCGGCCACCGTCAACTTTAAGGCATAACTTAAGGACTCCTCTACGGTTAGCTGGGGTTGCGCCGCAGTGAACTGGGGAGCAAAGCCTACCTTGCCGACTAAATCTTCGGGCCGATGAATGGTTTCACCGTCCAACCGGGCAATACCGCTCGCAGGTAGTATCCCTAGGATAGCCTTCATGAGGGTAGTTTTGCCGCAGCCCGAGGGCCCGATGACGGCGTTAAGCCCCCGGGGTAAAAACTGCGCCGCCGCCTGATCGAGGATGATGGGGCCGTCGGGGCCGGCCTGCACGGTGAGGTTTTCGCAACTTAGCATGACCAGTAGTGAAACCTACCTTGCCGACTCAGGGTTTCAGTGACAAACTCCATTTATGCGTATCTCGCTCTCCTTATTAGCCCTTCTGGCTACCGCCGATGCTTTTGCCCTCCGCATGCGCCCGCGGGCCTTTCCTAACCAGGGTCTTTTTGGCATCGAAGTCGCCGGCTCCGATGTCGGTTTCTACGGTCGGGCCGACAAAGTCATCTCGGTCTCCTTTCAGGAATACACCACAGGGAGTTTCTTGGTCGCTGAGGTAACCATCGATATGGAAAACTCGGGTCAGCAGTTACGCATTTACTCCGCCCGCCCTCCAGGCTCGGCCGATGTCGCTGACCGTGCGAATCGCGGCTTACAGGCTAATGCACAAAATCGCGGCCTTGAACCTTCGCAGGCGACGCAAGTGCCTGTGCCAGGTCCACTCGCTGCCCTTGAGTCTAAGGTCGATAATCTACGGGGTAATACGACCAACGGTCTGGTGGTTAAACCTTGGCCTACCGCAACCCATGCTAAGACGATTGAGCTAACGGTTAATTCGCGCGCGGAGATCTTGGCTTTCTATCGCGCCTTCCGCGATCTCATGGTCGCTCGCGAAGTTAAAGCTGCCCAGGGCTCAACCGTCGCAGGTGCTACCGCCGCTACGCCGTTTGGTACACCTACAACCACCCCTGCAACGCCCAATGCTACCAATGCAGCAGGGCAGGAGCTCACGATTAACCGCTTAGGCGGTACGCTCTTTACCCTCGAGTAAAGCTTAGCGGGCGGCTTGAGCCTTTTTTAAACTGTCGCGCAGTTTAACGGCATCAGCACCGGTTGCTCGGCTTGAACCGATAGCAACCTCAAGACCGACTTCCGTTAACTTAATCGCTTCGGGCGAGAGTTGATGTCCAATCTTCGGAATCCAAACCGCGAAATGGGCGTGGCCGCGACTTGCAAGTTGTTGTACGTAAGCTTGCGCCCATTCGAGCCGCCCGAACGGTGCTTGCGCTGCCATCTTGCCGGTGTCGGTCATACCACAGGTTATGATTGCAGGAACGGTGCGTGTTGCGGGGTTAATATCGCCCCAGCCTTGTCCAGTTGACCATGAGCCTGCCGAGTGCGCCGCATAGCCTACAACTTTGTCGGGGTAAGCATGCGCGAAGCGATGGGCGAATTGGGCGCCGCCAGAAAACCCAGTGACGAATATTTTCGGGTGGAGGCGATGGCGCTGGGCGAGTGTTGCCATGAGGTCGAGTAACTGCCGATCGCTGTCTTTCTGCAGGAATTGGTAGCCGTCGCTGGGAAAGGTGGGCCCGAGTACAATGCAGTCGTCGCGCTTAGTTGCGAAGTTGGCAAAGCCACCGGCGCCTTGTCCGGTCCCGCCCATGCCGTGAACGCCAACCACGAGCCAATAGGTTTTTGCGGCTTCGACGCGCTTGGGTAGGTAGACCCAGTAGTCCCGTCCCATGCCATCCTTGAGTGGTCCAGTTGGTTGCTTCTCGGTTGGCTTCTGTGCCGCGACAGCGAGTGTAGCAACAAGAAGTAGGTTTAGTAAGGGAAGGAGACGTGACATGGTGCTGGAAGGAATTTGAAGAACATTCAGATGCCTAGACTCTTATCGATGCAAGGCTAAGCCCTTTGGCTCGTAACTAGATGCCGCCTCTATTTTCTATTTATGGCTAGTTTAAGTAAATCGAGCATAGCCTGGTTCAGACTAGTCTCAGGCATCCACCGAAAATCATTTTGGAAGCGGGTGCAATTCATGCCGAATTGTAAGCTGTCATGACCTTCTCCAATTTTTATTTCAGACTTTTTTAGCCCTAGAGTGTGGGCGGACTCAACTGCGGCTGTAGCAATATCATGAATGCTGCAAAGGCTACTGCCTCCAAGATTATAAACGTGCTGCCAATCTTTTTGGTCATCAAGCAGGCTCACGAGCGCGGCAACAGCATCTTGGATATGAATGAGGTCAAATTGCTGTTGGCCTCCTTTGATAGTAATCTCCTGTCCTGCGGCGGCTTTTTGCGCAAAGAGATGGGGTAATTCGCTCCAACGCAGACCAGGTGCAGCACCATAAAGGCGTGCTAGGCGGAGAGAGGTGACGCGGCTCGAAGGCGATGCCTTGCTAAGGGATTGGGCTAGGAGTTCTGATGCCCACTTGGCCATAGCATAGGGACTCTCGGGAGCAGCGGATAGCTCTTCAAACCAGGGCGGCAATCGCTTGAGCCCATAAACAGACTGACTCGAGATATTGACGAGGCTTTGTAGTCCATTCTCTGCCAGATGGTCAAAAAGAGTAGCGGTCGCCCTAAGGCTATCTGCCTGTGACTCTAGTGAATCGATGGGTCGACCGCTCGCTAGGTGGTAAAGAAGATCAATTTTGCCTGCAGGAAGAGCCGGACGATCGGTAGATGAACCCTGCTGGACGATGAATAGGCACTTTGAAGTTCTGGGTAACTGGGCTCTAAGTTGCTCAGGATTGCGAGTGAGCAAGGTCAAACTGGCAACTCGAGGATCGTCGACTAGTTTGACCACAAGTTGGCGTGCAAGCCAACCCGTAGCACCCGTTACGAGTACATTTTGTCCGACATGGCTCGCGCCTCCGAGCGGCGACGAAAGGCCAGATAGTTGCTTGGTTCTACTAGGCTTAACTACCTGATCTGCAATCTGTCGTACACCCACTTTTTGAGAGTTAACGGTTAGGCCGCCCTCGAGTTGCGGGAGATTGAGCATGTCGCGAATTACGGCTTCGACTTCATTGAATCCGAGACGAGCTCGCAGACCTGAGATCCCAGTGAACCGAGGGTTCATTTCGAAAAGACGCAACCCTTTGTCGGTTAATCTGCCCTGGAGGTTAATAGGTCCACGCAATCCGAAAGCTCGCAGTTTTGATTCTAAGGCATCAATAGCCGCCTCGTGTTGATGGAGGCTTATGGGTACAACTTCTATGGGAGCACCGTTCTTGAGACGATTACAACTAGCCATACGCCCGAGTAATGTACCATTGTAACTATAGACAGACTGAATCGAAATTTCAGCGGCCTGAACAACTTTACCTTCATCAGCTGCCTGCTTGATTTCCTCAAATAGATGGTCCGTGGGTAAGGGAAGGACAAATGGTTGCACAACGTATCCCTTGCCGATTAGAGAGAGTTGATCCGCACTATGGATAATCTCGATACCAGCGGAAGCGGATCCTCCTAGGGGCTTGGCAATAAGGGGTAAGCTTAATTCGCCCGAGCTTAACCGCATAAGGGCTTCTTCGGGCGAGTAGGAGGGAAGCACAAGTGGGGATACTACCGATAGTTCTTTGCCCCACCTTAACTTATCGCGGCACAGTGCTACTAAGTCTGAGCCTGCCACAGCCAACTTAATACCTTTTTGTGCAAAAATCTCTCTGCTGCGGGCAAGGAGAAGTAATTCTGAGTCAAGTCCTGGAATTAGAACCTCAATCTCGTGGGATAGACACACGGTGAGAAGTCTATCGAGATAGTCTGAGTCGGTTATCGGAGGTAAAATCGCGAATTGATTACAATGGGCAGCCCCAAAGCTGAGAGGCTTCATATCCATCCCCAAAATTTGGATAGATAAAGACGATCGGCGGCAGCCATCTACAATCGCCTGTCCAATGCCGCTACCAACACTTGTTACCGCTACTTTAATTGATTTTGATGCCACAAATTTATTTGGTAAAGGGACGTATAATTGTGAGAAGAAATAAAATTCATGCCTATTCCCGATAGAAGTCAACCAAGGGGCTGATTGAATCCTGCTCTTCTTGGACAGTTCCGCTTGTTTAGATAGTCCGTCAACTTCTTCTCTTTATCATCTCCCAAAAACAAAAGCCCCGCTTTCGCGGGGCTTGCTTCTTAGATAGTAAAACAGGCTCAAGGTTTCCAAACGCGGAGCAGGGCGTCGGCCATGTCGGACGGCGTCTGCGCGACCTCGATGCCGCACTCGCGGAAGATGCGGATCTTGGCCTCGGCGGTGTCGTCCGCGCCGCCGATGACGGCGCCGGCGTGACCCATGCGACGTCCTGCGGGCGCGGTAGCACCAGCGATGAACCCAGCGACGGGCTTCTTGCAGTTCGCTTTGATCCAGCGAGCGGCTTCGACCTCGGCGCTGCCGCCGATTTCACCGATGAGGATGATAGCTTCAGTCTCAGGGTCGTCGTTGAAGAGTTTAATCACATCGAGGTGCGAGGTGCCGTTGACGGGGTCGCCGCCGATACCGACGCAGGTGGATTGGCCGTGGCCTTTTGAAGTCAACTGCCAGACGGCTTCGTAGGTGAGCGTGCCGGACCGGGAGACGACACCGACCTTACCGCGCTTGTGGATGTAGCCGGGGGCGATACCGATGCGGCAGCCGCCATGAGATTTGTCGCCGCGACCCGGGGTAACCACGCCAGGGCAGTTCGGTCCGATGAGGCGGGTGCGACGGCCCTCCATAGCGCGCTTAGCACGAATCATATCCTTAACGGGGATACCTTCGGTAATGGCGATGGCGAGATCGAGGTCGGCATCCACGCACTCGAGAATGGCGTCGGCTGCGAAGGGCGGGGGAACGAAGATGGCGGAGACTTGAGCACCGGTTTGGCGCTTGGCATCGGCTACGGTATCAAAGATGGGCACCTTGTGTCCATTATGCTCAAAGATTTGTCCGCCCTTGCCCGGCGTGACACCTGCGACCACTTGCGTGCCGTAGTCGAGCGAGAGCTTAGCGTGACGACCACCAAAGTCGCCCGTGATGCCTTGGACGAGGACGCGCGTTTTTTCGTTAACGAGAATAGACATGTTAAAGGCGTTGAGGGTTAGGCTTGGGCAACGAGGGCGACGATTTTCTTGGCGGCGTCGGCCATGGAATCACCCGAAACCAGTTTAAGACCACTTGCAGCCAAAGTCGCTTTACCAGCGGCGACATTGTTGCCTTCCAGGCGAACGACTAGGGGGAGGTTGAGTCCAGTCTCGCGAGCGGCCGCGACAATACCTTGCGCGATGATATCGCAGTCCATGATGCCGCCGAAGATGTTGACGAGGATGCCCTTCACATTGGGGTCGCCTAAAATGATTTTGAAAGCTGCCGTAACTTGGTCCTTGGAGGCACCGCCGCCGACATCGAGGAAGTTGGCCGGCTTACCGCCGAAGTGCTGGATGATGTCCATGGTCGACATCGCCAAACCGGCACCATTGACCAAACAGGCAATGCTGCCATCGAGGGCAATGTAAGAGAGGCCGAATTTGGAGGCTTCGATTTCTTTAGGATCTTCCTCGGCGAGGTCGCGCAAGGCTACGATGTCGGGGTGACGGAAGAGGGCGTTGTCGTCGAACGATACCTTGGCATCGAGGGCGAGGAGCTTGCCTTCCTTGGTCACGAGCAAGGGGTTGATCTCAACCATGGCACAATCTTTCTCCCAGTAGAAGTGATAGAGCTTGGTGACGAGGGTGACGCACTGCTTGAAGAGTTCGCCCTTAAAGCCGAGTGCGAACGCTATCTGGCGCGCTTGGTAGGGTTGCAGACCTGCTGCGGGGTCCACTTGCACCTTAGTGATCCGCTCAGGGTGGTCGTGGGCGACGGTTTCAATTTCGACGCCGCCTTCGGTCGAAGCCACGATGACGGGGCGTGAGGTGGCACGGTCGAGCAGGATGGCGAGGTAGTATTCGTCATCACGACCATCGGGGCGCTTACCGAGATTAGCTGCTTCGGTGAAGTAGAGAGCCTGGACCTTCCGTCCTTCCGCTCCGGTTTGGGCGGTGACAAGGGTGTTTCCTAGCATCGCCTGGGCGTTTTCTAGGGCTTTCTCTTTAGTCGCAGAAAATTTAACCCCGCCTTTGAAGCCGTTAG
>CAZEDB010000016.1:32611-34385 GCA_964510855.1 uncultured Enterobacteriaceae bacterium
TCTAGGGCTTTCTCTTTAGTCGCAGAAAATTTAACCCCGCCTTTGAAGCCGTTAGTAAAGGTGCCCTTACCGCGACCCCCGGCATGAATCTGGGATTTAACCATGAAGCCACCCGTCCCATCGAGCTTCGCCAAGGCGGCCTCAAAACCGGCTGCGTCCTTGACGGCAATGCCCTTAGGCACAGCGACGCCAAACTGCTCGAGCAGGGTCTTGGCTTGGTATTCGTGAATATTCATGAAGGCGTAGGTAAGAAATTTTTATTAGACTGTACCGAGTTCGGTTTCTTTCGCCTTCAGCAACCGATCAATTTCTTTGGTGGCCGAGTCGGTGTGGGTTTGAACCTCTTTTTCGGCGCGCTTGAGATCATCATCGGTAATTAATTTGTCCTTGTGACCTTTCTTGAGAGCTTCGAGGCAATCACGGCGAGCATTGCGGACGCGGACCCGGCCTTCTTCGGCTTGGCGGTGGGCGACCTTGGCGAGATCTTGACGACGTTCACCCGTCAGTTGCGGAATCGGGCAACGCAAGAACCCACCTTGAGGAACAGGGTTGATACCGATGTTCGCCCCTTGGATGGCTTTGCGAATATCTTCCATGGTGGCTTTGTCGAAAGGTGTAACCACAATGGATTGCGCATCAGGTGTGGTGATGGCCGCCATGTCTTTAAGGCGTTGCGTCATGCCATAGGCTTCGACGTGGACTTGAATGCCTTCGACCATGGAGGGCGAAGCTTTGCCGGTGTGGAGCGAGGCGAGTTCGTGCGCGGTCCAATCCGTAGCTTTTTTCATCGATGCGCCGCCGTCGGCGATGGTCTTTTTGAGGTCCATAGTAGTAGGTAAGGTTGAGGGGTAAGCCGAATGGGCCTTGGGGAAAGGCCAAAGTGAACTTTAATCACGGCAAGCCGTGACCCGCGGTAGGTTCAACTGACCAGCGTGCCCGAGGATTCGCCTCGGACGGCCTTCAGGATGGACCCAGGCTCGCCCATGGAGAACACCAAGATAGGCAGGCGGTTGGCCTCGCAGAGGGCAAAGGCTTCGGCATCCATGACCCCAAGCCGCTTATCGAGGGCTTCTTGGAAACTGATTTGGGCATAGCGCTTAGCACTCTTGTTTTTCTTGGGGTCGGAGTCGTAGATGCCATCGACCTTGGTGGCCTTCATCAAGACATCGGCACCGATTTCATTAGCGCGCAGGGCGGCAGCGTAATCGGTCGTGCAGTAAGGGTTGCCAGTACCTCCGACAAATACCGTGACCCGGCCTCGCTCCAAGTGGCGGGTAGCCCGACGTTGAATAAAGGGCTCAGCCACGCGGTCCATGGGGATGGCCGTCATCACGCGTACTTCGAGACCGTTCTTCTCCAGGCGATCCATTAGGGCCAGGCCATTGATAACGGTGGCGAGCATGCCCATGGTGTCGCCCGTGGTGCGGTCGGTACCGTTAGCCTTGGCTTCAGAGAGACCGCGGAAAATGTTCCCGCCACCGACTACAATCGCAATCTCTGTACCGAGGGCGCGGACGGATTTAAGCTCCTCGGCTAAGCGGTCAAGAACCGCAGGATCAATGGGGTCTTCCCCGTTGCGAAGGGCCTCGCCGCTAATTTTAAGGAGGATACGACGATACTTGGGCTTAGCAGTAGGCATAGGGGTTTTTAGGGGGAAGCCTGCGGCAGCGTCAACCCCCTGCTTGACTTAGAGCCGAGACTTCCAAAGAAGAAGAGCCTGCAGTCCGATGGTGTAATGGCAGCACAAGTGGTTTTGGTCCACTTTGTCTAGGTT
>CAZEDB010000017.1:0-6436 GCA_964510855.1 uncultured Enterobacteriaceae bacterium
GGCAAGCCGCCTGATACGCTGCCTTACCCTCGGCAACTTTAGCGGGGTTACGGCTAAGCTTCCATAGGGTTGCGTCATCAAGGGAGCTAACCGCTGACAGACGCTTGGCTTCAACTTCAATCATTTCCGCATCGAGTCGTTCGCGATCGCCTTGGCTTAACCCAAGTTGGAAGTAGTAGGCCCAGTAGAGGAAGGCAAAAATGATAGATCCATAGAGTGTAAAGAGCCACCAGTTGGGTAAGCGCTGGTCGTATTCTTGAATACCATCAAAAGCGTGCTCGAGTAGAACTGGTTGCTCGTCGCTAGGATCTTTAGGCTTCATGTTAAAAGTCTTTAGTCGTCGTTTAAAGGTAGTTCAGAGATGCGCTTAATTTCCTCTGCTGGCATACGGAATAAGCGAATGATGAGCATAAGCATGGCGAGTCCTAGTAGGACCATCCCAAGTATTTGCGCATTCTGCATTAACTGGTCCCATTGAATACGGCGTAACATAACTTATTCAGCGGTTTGGTAGTTACGGCCTAAACTCCGCAGATAGGCGAGCAGGGCGACAAGTTCAGACTCACGTTCTGCGGTGATTCCTTTACTAGCGAGCTCCTTGGTGATTTCTTTCGACTGTGCGTCATAGTCTGCCTGGATTGCAGCCGGAGTTGAGCTTGCGGCTGTATAGGGAACACCGAGGGTTCTTAGGGCAAGAATCTTGCCGTAGATGCTAGCGCGATCGGCACGGTTAATTGCCAGCCAGGGGTATGACGGCATAAGTGAGTCAGGTTCGAGTTCGCGCGGATTAATCATATGTCGCCAATGCCAGGCTAGATCTGGTCGAGTTAGACCCTCGCGCGCGAGGTCCGGACCCATGCGCCGGGAGCCCCACTGGAAAGGGTAATCATAAACACTTTCGCCTAAACGCGAATATCCGAGATCAGCCCCATAGCGAAGGATGTCGGGCTTTAGTGTTCGAATCATCTGTGAATGACAATTGTAACAGCCTTCGCGGACATAGATTTCGCGCCCAGTGAGCTCAAGCGGGCGGTAAGGAATCTGCACTCTACCTTCAAGCTGCTTGGCTGTACTGTCGCCGCGATAGAGAATGATTGAGGGTAGGATTTGCACGGTTCCTCCAATCGCAACTGCCAGTAATGAGAGTAGAGAGAAGGGGAGTGCATTGCCTAAGAGGCGGTCATACCACTGCTTCCAGGTGTAACCCTTAATCTCGAAGTGGGCTACCGCAGCCAATGTGAGGCTGGGCATGCCAATCATACCTACTACCATCCAGACGCCTTTGCCGAAAAACCAAACACAACTTAAGACGATAATGCCGAGCGAGTAGAGTACAGGTGCGTTGATGAAGGTGGAGAAGCCGTTTTTAGCCGCTTCATGTTTAGGTTCGTCCTGTACTTGTAACGTCCCATCAACTGCCCTCCCTGAGGTTACCGTCTTGGACAAATTCACTAACATCAAGATGTATCCCGCGAGGTAGAGCCCTCCTCCTAGGGCTCTGAGATAGTACATCGGGAGAATATTCTTTAGGGTCTCAACAAAGGTATTCGCGACTGCGGTTCCATCAGCAGTCAACTCGTTTAAGGAAAGGCCTTGGCCGATTCCTGCTACCCACATTGAGGCTACGTAGAAAAGGATGCCTACCATTCCTAACCAGAAGTGAATGTTGGCCCATTTTTCGCTGTAGAGTTTGGTTCCCCATAGACGCGGAACGAGCCAATAGAACATGCCGGCAGCCATAAATCCATTCCAGCCTAAGGTGCCGCCATGAACATGTCCTATGATCCAGTCTGTATAATGACCGAGTGCATTGACCGAACTTATCGAAAGGAGAGGCCCTTCAAAAGTCGCCATACCGTAGAAGGTCACCCCGGCAGCCATGAACTTAATCACTGGGTCGGTACGAAGTTTATCCCAAGCTCCACGTAGCGTAAGCAGACCATTAAGCATGCCGCCCCATGAAGGTGCCCAAAGCATAAGCGAGAAGATGACCCCCAGTCCTTGTAGCCAGGTTGGAAGGGCGGTATTTAATAGATGGTGCGGACCAGCCCAAATATAGATAAAAATTAATGACCAGAAGTGGATAACCGAAAGGCGGTAACTGTAGACGGGTCTTCCTGCTGCCTTGGGAATGAAATAGTACATAATTCCCAACACCGGTGTGGTTAGGAAAAAGGCTACTGCATTATGACCGTACCACCATTGCACCAGCGCATCTTGGGTGCCACCAAAGATGGGGTAACTGTGCAGTAGGCTCGTAGGTAGTGAGAGGTGATTAACTACATAAAGCAGCGCAACCGTGATGATGGTTGCGATGTAGAACCAAAGGGCGACGTACAAGGTACGTTCGCGACGACGCGCTATGGTTGTGAAGAAAACAATGCCAAAGGTAATCCAGATAATCGCTACTAAGATATTAATCGGCCAAATCAGCTCAGCATATTCTTTGCCCCGGCTTAAGCCGAGGGGCAGGGTGATGGCTGCTAATAAAATGATAAGCTGCCAGCCCCAAAAGTGGATTTGAGCTAACCAACCAAGGGCTAGACGTGTTCGTAGTAGGCGTTGAGTTGAGTAGTAAACGCCGGCAAAAATCATATTACCTACAAAGGCAAATATGGCTGCATTAGTATGGAGTGGGCGCAGGCGACCGTAAGTTGTCCAAGGTAGATCCAGATTGAGAACTGGGAAGGCGAGTTGAAGTGCAATCACGACTCCAAGGAGTAGGGCAACGGCTCCCCAAAACATAGAGGCCAGGGTAAATTGCCGAACCACGCCGTCATTGTATGTTACTGTGGAAGGAGTATGCATATTGGGATAAGAAGAGATTTAATTTAAGATTGGGGAGGCGTGTTGGATGGTTCAACGGGGCTGTCAGGCTCTAAGGGCTTTAAGGATTCTCGATCGAGCCCATCGCTCCCTCGATTGCGACGATCCCAAGCAAATCCCACCATGGCCATTAAGGCTAAAAGAGAGGAAAGAAGAATGGTGAGCTTAAGAACTTCCATTTTAGGCTTCGGAGCTAGTTCCGCTTCTCTAGTGGTTTACCGAGCGCTTTCAATCCTAGACCGTCGTCGACTCTGACTTGTGAACTTTTATTAGTACCAGCGTCTCAACCTGAATTTATTTTTGTATTTAAAGGTCATGATTCAATCATGCCTCTTTAGGGCGTTTTGAGACATTCTTCACGCCACTAGCCTTACATTTTTACTTACCCTATTTTGCCGTATTAGGATAACTTAGGCTCAAGAACAGTTAATTGTATAAGCAATAAGACAGCTCAACGGCTTATCTTTTGCTTTATCTGCACCCGTTTATCGGCGGACGCTTGCCAGCGGGTCCTACGCCCTCCTAATAACGGCATGCGCCTCATTGACGGTAACGCCATTGCCCAACAGGTCCTCGCCGAAATCAAGGCGGAGGTGTCGGGCCTGACAGGGTTAGTTCCTCACGTGGCCTTTGTCCGGGTGGGTGAAGATCCTGCCTCGGTTTCGTATGTCGCTAAAAAGGAGAAGACCGCAGCTGAGGTTGGGATGCGCGCTTCCCTACGCGTCTTTCCGTCCGACGTTTCTCTGCCTCAGCTCCTAGCGCACATTGACGCCCTCAATGCAGATGCTTCGGTGCATGGGATTTTAATTCAAGCGCCTCTCCCTAAGCACTTACCTGAATCCGAAGTCTTTAACCGCGTCGCACCCGCTAAAGACGTTGATGGCTTTGGTACCCAGTCTATCGGACGTCTCGTGCAAGAGTTACCGGGCGCGTTTGCCGCCTGTACTCCGCGCGGAGTGATGGAGTTGCTCCGTCGTTCGGGAGTTGAAACTGCGGGTAAGCACGCCGTGGTCGTCGGGCGCTCGCTGATTGTGGGTAAGCCTGCGGCTTTTCTACTCCTAGCTAAAGGGTGCGACTGTACCGTTACCATCGCTCACTCGCGCACTGCCGACCTGCCTGCGATTACTCGCCAAGCGGACATCCTCATCGCCGCTATCGGCAAGCCGCACTTTATCACCGCCGATATGGTTAAGCCGGGAGCAGTCGTGATTGATGTCGGTATCAATCGTATTCCAGACGCGAGTAAGAAGTCGGGCTTCAGGATTGTGGGTGATGTTGATTTCGACGCTGTCGCCCCGCGATGTGCTGCCATCACACCTGTACCGGGCGGGGTAGGGCCTATGACGGTTGCGATGTTGATGCGCAACACGCTCGACGCTTGTAAGCGCGCCCACGCCCGTGTCTGAGTCGCCGCCCCCACTGCCACGTCGTCCTGCCGGCTTTGGCTGGCGCACTCTGGCCTTTGTTTTAGACTTCATTCCCCTGTCGTTTCTTGCCGCATTTCTCGCCGAGCGTTTCGCCGATGCTGAGGCTCGCGCCGGTCGGGTTGCGCTCGAGCAATGGGTTAGTGAGTTAGTTGAGGCTTACACCGCTGCCCTCCGTAACGCCCAGCCTCAGGCCGTAGAAACCTTATCAGCTCTAGCCTTGAAGGTGCCTGAAACCGCTGCGCTATGGATCATTCATCTCGGGATTACTTTCACGCTCACCTTTGCCTTAGGCTGGGCGTTACAAGAAATTTTTATGGCGGGCCGCACCGCGGGTAAGGCTGTCGTCAACTTACGCGTGATTGATGTGCGTACGGGTGAGCCGCCCGCCGTTTTCAGCTGCCTCTTGCGCGGCGCTTGGAAGGGCATCTTCTGCTGTTTCCCGAATCCTCTCGTATCGATTGTGGGTCTGGTGAGCTTCCATCTGCCCTTATTTCGTAAAGACGGCAGATCCTTGCACGACCTTGCTACCTTTACGCAGGTGATTGATAGCCAAGACCAGCGTTAGGCGCTGGAACGGACAAAACTTTTCAGCTCTAGGTTGCGAGACTTAGCGATGCACCGCTTAGGCAGACTTTTCCACAATCATAGCGATTTCCTTCTGTGAGAGCAGACGGCAATCCCCCTCTGGCATGCGCCGCAAAACGAGCTCGCCGACTTGGAAGCGACGGAGCCGTTTGACGTGAAAGCCGAAAATTTCTAAGAGCCGCCGAATCTCGCGCTTACGTCCTTGGTCGAGGTGAATCTCCAAGCGATCAGGGGCCCCTTCAGCGAGCATGACTTTGCGGAAGCGTAAAAATTCATCTTCATCCTTAACTCCCTTGAGCAGGCGGGGGATGAGGGTGACATCAAACGGACGATTCACCTGTACCTCGTAACGCTTCATCACGCCGCCCGACGGGTGCATGACGCGGTTAGCCAGTTCGCCATCGTTGGTCAGAAGGAGGAGACCCTCGGAATCTTTATCGAGTCGACCTACGCAAAAGAGGCGGAGTTTATTCCAGGGAGGGGGGACAAGTTCAAACACAGTTTGGCCGCCGAAATCATCGCGATTCGTGCACAAGTAACCCTTAGGCTTATTCATCATCAGCACAATTTTCCGTGCCGGTGCGGCCACAATTTTACGTCCTACCTTAACTACATCTTCCCCCGGGCGCACGGGGTTACCTGGTTTAGCGGCGTGGCCGTTAATCGTCACTTTACCCTCAAAGACTAGCCGCTCAGCCTCGCGGCGGGAGCAAACCCCAGCTTCGGAGAGATACTTTTGAATGCGAACCGTCTCAGACATGACTTTACCGTGGGGTAGGGCAGGGGTTGAGGGCGAGACAATACCCGTAGGGCTTTAGCATTTTTGACTCCCCTCCGCTCCTGACTTTGATAAATTACCCGTACCATGAAGTCCTTATTAAGTCTCGCCGCCTTCTTACCCTGCGTACTTCTTGCTTCACCTACGAGCCGGATGTCGGTGGCCTTCTCCGACGATTTTGAAGGCCCAGCCTTAGATAAGACTAAGTGGACCCAGGTGGCCGCTTTGCCCCAAGGAAATGTCCGCCTCTCCAACGGTAAGTTGCAGCTAGGTATATCCAAAAATGCCAATGACCAATGGCTGGGTGGGGCTATCGTGACCCGCAATCGGTTTGAGCAAATGCAGGGCTATTTCGAGGCTTCGATAAAGTTTGGTCGTCACCAAGGTCACCATGCAGCCTTCCGACTCGTTCCACCTAAGATTAATCCAAGCGAGAAGTTTGCCGAAATCTACGTCGCGGAAGGCTTTGGTGAGGACATTGTTATTACTTGGTTGCGCCATAACGACGGTAAGGCTCTCCGTGATGTTAAGCCCAAAAACCTCAAGCCTCTCGCCCCTGGTATCGCTGGTCTAAAGTTTGTTACCTATGGGCTGGAGTGGACGCGCAGCGAACTTACCTGGTATGCTGATGGTAAGAAAATCCATTCGGTACGTCTTGAGGTTCCCCAAGAAAAACTTTTCCTTAGTCTCGGTAGTACGGTTTCAGAATTCGAATTACCTAAACTCGATCCCGCCAAGTTGCCCGACGATGTCGAAGTGGATTGGGTGAAGGTTTGGAAGTAGGTAAACGAAAAGGCTGAAATTAAAAATTAAAAATTAA
>CAZEDB010000017.1:6536-33441 GCA_964510855.1 uncultured Enterobacteriaceae bacterium
GTGAAGGTTTGGAAGTAGGTAAACGAAAAGGCTGAAATTAAAAATTAAAAATTAAAACGTGATTAGAGATTAGGGATAAGAGATGAGGGAGGGGCGGCTTAATGGCTACCGAGCTAGCCCGCTAGCTGGTTATGTACAAAGCTAGAGAGCTAACGAGCTACTGAGCTATCGAGCTAAAATTGAGATGAGTGATTAGAGATAGGAGATAAGGGGTGGAAACTAGCTAGGGAGCTATACAGCCTGCTACCCGCTTAATCTCTAATCCCTAATCCCATATCCCTAATCTCTAATCCCATATCCCTCATCTCTCCTTTCCCTCCCCTTCTTTCTTGCGAAAACCTAACTTCGAATCTTCGTTTAACTGCTTCCATGTCCCTCCCTTACGACAAGACTAACCCTTTCCCCGCTAAGTTGGTTGAGCGCCGGCGCTTGACCGCGCCCGACGGTCAAAAAGAAACGCTGCACTTCTCGGTTTCACTCGAGGGCAGTGGGTTAACCTATACCTGTGGTGATTCGTTGGGCGTTTTCCCCACTAATTCTACCCCAGCAGTTGAGGCTTTGCTGAAGGCGGCGAAGTTGAGTGGACAAGAGTCGGTACTGATTCCCAAGGATACCGCCCCGATTACTCTGCGTGAGGCTTTGACCCGCCGTCTCGCCCTCAATGGACCGACGTATAAATTTGTCCAACTCCTCGAGTCGCGAGCCACCAACCCCACCGAAAAGGCAGCTTTAGCGGCACGTATTGCTGAGGCCGACCCTGAGGCTAAAAAGGCTTGGTTAGCAGACCGGGAATTTGTCGATCTCCTTGAAGAAAATCCTTCGGCACCCGTTACGGCACAAGAGCTGGCCGAGAATCTCCGCCGCCTCATGCCGCGTCTTTATTCGATTTCGTCTTCGCCCGCGCGTTTCCCTCAAGAAATCCATCTCACGGTAGCGGTGGTTCGTTATGAAACTAACGGACGGAAGCGTGAGGGGGTTTGTTCGACCTATCTCTCAGATCGTGCCCGCCTTGAACAACCCGATCTTCCCGTCTTTGTCGCCAACTCCCACTTTGGTTTACCCGAAGATGATAACGTGCCTGTTATCATGGTAGGGCCTGGAACCGGCGTCGCTCCCTTCCGTAGTTTCGTCATGGATCGCGCCACGCGCGGCTCAAAGGGAAAGAGTTGGCTCTTCTTTGGTGACCAACGCCGTGCTAGCGACTTCCTCTATGAGAACGAATGGGCGGAGTGGCAGGCTTCCGGTGCCTTAACCAAGCTTTCGTTAGCCTTCTCGCGCGACCAAGCCCAAAAGGTTTATGTGCAGGACCGCATGCGTGAAGAGGCGGGGGAGCTCTGGAAGTGGCTGCAAGCGGGGGCTTATTTCTATGTCTGCGGCGATGCCAAACGTATGGCCAAGGATGTCGATGTCGCGCTCCACGAGATTATTGCCCAACAGGGCGGGATGACGCCTGAAGCTGCGGTCGAATTTGTAAAGCAGCTTAAGAAAGATAATCGCTACCAGCGCGACGTTTATTAAGCGTGTCTGCCCCCTTAAAGTACCCTACTTCTTACTGACATGAAACCCGCTCTCACCCATACGCCACGCATTGCCCTCGTTACGGGAGCGGGTCGTGGTATTGGTAAAACCATCGCCGAACGTCTTGCTGGCCAGGGCCACACCGTCCTCTGCGTTTCAAAGTCTGACACCTGTGTCGCGGTGGCCGAAGCAATTTTAAGTCAGGGCGGTAAGGCCAAGGCGTATCAGGTCGATGTCTCGGATGCCGCCGCAGTCGCTCAAGCTTGCGAAACCATTCATGCTGAATTCGGCGCGGTTGAAATTCTGGTGAACAATGCGGGCATCACGCGTGACAAGTTGGTCATGGCGATGTCGGACCAAGACTGGAACGACGTTATCTCTACCAATCTTTCTTCAGCGTTTTATTGGACCAAAGGTTTGGTGCGCCCCATGACCAAAAAGCGCTGGGGTCGTATCATCAGTATTTCGTCCGTTACCGGTGTGATCGGTAATGCTGGCCAGGCTAACTACGCCGCCGCTAAAGCTGGCCTCCATGGCCTCACCATGACCCTCGCCCGAGAGCTAGCCGGGCGGGCCATTACCGCCAATGCGATTGCCCCAGGGTTCATTACCACCGAGATGACCGACGTCTTGCCCGAGGAGGTTAAGATCAAGATCCAAGAGCGCATCCCCCTTGGCCGTTTTGGCTCAACCACCGATATTGCCGCTATGGTCGACTTTTTGGCTTCGGAAGAGGGGGGTTATGTCACCGGACAGGTGATTTCGGTTGACGGAGGCATGGCCATCTGACTCTTATTCACAGTCATTCACACCCCTCCAACCCCTAAAAACCCCCCTTTATGGCCGATAACATCGAACAGCGCGTCAAAGACATCATCGTTAAGCAGCTCCAGGTTAAACCCGAGGAGCTCACCGAGACCGCCTCCTTCCAGGGCGACCTCAAGGCCGACTCCCTTGACTTGGTCGAGATGATCATGGCCTTCGAAGAAGAGTTTGGCATCGCCTCTATCCCTGAGGAAAAGGCTGCCTCCATGAAGACGGTTGGCGACGCGGTTGGCTACATTAAGGCCAACGCTACCAAGTAACTCTTTGCGGGCTCCTTGTCCGCAGCCGTGAGCCAGCAGCACGCATCAGGCAGGCGCATCGTGGTAACCGGTATCGGTTGCCTTACGGCTTTAGGACAAGACAACGCTTCGTTCTGGGAGGGCCTTAAGCAGGGTCGTTCCGGGATTCGTCGTCTTACCCGCTTTGATCCCACCGATTTTCCTTCCAAGGTCGGCGGGGAAATTTCCGATTTTGATGCGTCCAAGTTTATGGACGCTAAAGAAGCGAAGCGTAATGACCGCTACACGCAATTAGCGGTAGCTGCGTCGCGTCTTGCCGTCGCCGATGCGGGGTTAGATGTCGCCAAAGTAAATGCCGAAATGTTCGGCGTCATTATTGGTTCAGGCATCGGCGGTATGGAGACGATTGAAAACCAAGCACGGATCTTAATTGAGAAAGGTCCTTCGCGCGTCTCGGCCTTCACCATCCCTTCCTTGATTGCCAATATTGCTGCCGGCGTTGTCGCTATCGAGTTTGGTGCCAAGTCTGTCAACTTTGGTATCGTTTCCGCCTGTGCTTCAGGCTCGCACGCCCTGGGCGAAGCCTTGCGCCACATGCGCGACGGTCACGCCGATGTCATGATTGCGGGTGGATCCGAAGCCGCTATCACCCGTTTAGGTTACGCTGGTTTTTGTAACATGAAGGCGATGTCGACCGACTTTAATGACACGCCCGAGAAGGCCTCCCGTCCCTTCGACAAGCTCCGTGATGGCTTCGTAATGGGCGAGGGTTCAGGCATTCTCATTCTCGAAACCTTAGAGCATGCGCAAGCACGCGGTGCCCGCATTTATTGTGAATTCGTCGGTTATGGTGCAACCTGCGATGCGTATCATATTACCGGACAAGACCAAGAGGGCAAAGGGCTTGCTCTCTGTCTCGAACGCGCACTTGCCGAGGCGGGTGTCAGTAAAACTCAGGTTGGTTACATCAATGCCCACGGTACCTCGACCCAAATTAATGACCGCTGCGAAACCCTCGCCATTAAGCGCGTCTTCGGCGAGGCGGCTCCCGGCATTTCAATTTCGTCTACTAAGTCGATGACAGGCCACCTGCTCGGTGCCGCCGGCGGGGTAGAAGCCGCAGCCTGCGTGCTCGCGATTCATCACGGCATCATTCCCCCGACCATCAATTACGAGAATCCTGATCCTGATTGTGATTTAGACTACACGCCGAATAAGGCCAAGGTGCGTAAGGTTGATGTCGCGCTCTCGAATAATTTAGGTTTCGGCGGACATAATGCTTCAGTGGTCTTCCGCCGGATTTAAAGGTGAGATAGTGGGATTATTAGCTCTATAGCTTGTTTCGATCCCTAATCTCTTATCCCTATTCTCTAATCACATTTTAATTCTTAATTCTTAATTTAAAGACGCGAGATCCCTAATCTCTCATCTCTTTTCCCTAATCCCTCCTCCCCCATGCCCCTCGCCCTCATCAGCGGTACCTCTCGTGGCATCGGGAAGTCCGTGGCAGAGCGTCTCTTGGGTCTAGGCTGGGAGGTAGAAGGCTGTGCACGCGGTGCCTCTACCCTTAATCATCCCAAATACGAACATCGTCAGGTCGATGTTACCGACGAAGCTGCGGTCATCGCCCATGTTGCCGATGTGGTACGTCGACGGTCGCGCATCGATGGCCTGGTCGCCAATGCGGGTGCGGCATCAATGAATGCTTTTTTACTTACGCCGGGCTCGGTGGCCGAAACCATGATGCGGGTGAATTTTCTCGGCACATTTAATCTCGGTCGTGAGGTCGCTAAAGTCATGGTCCGTCAGCGTGCTGGTTCCATCGTAACGCTCTCTTCGGTAGCCGTCCCCCTCTCCCTCGAAGGCGAGGCGGCCTATGTCTCAGCCAAGGCCGCAGTTGAAGCGCTTACGCGGGTGATGGCCGCTGAACTCACGCCTCACGGTGTGCGCGTTAATGCGGTTGGTCCTGGTCCGGTGGATACGGCGCTGACGCGTACTTTACCGCGTGCTAAGTTGGCGGAGTTACGGCTTAAGATGGGACTCAATCGTGAGCTTACGATGGACGAAGTCGTCGCTCCTATTGTCGATTTTTTAAATCCCGACAGTAAGGCTACTGGGCAGATTCTTCATATCGGTCTTAATCGTAAGCTATAAGCGCCTGTTGCCACGGTGCGACTTCGTAGGGTCCGCCCAGCGCGTCTAAAGCCGCCTCAATCTCAGCTCGGGTAGGTTCAATTACCTGATGTTGTGGATCGCCCGGCCAGTCGGGGCGTGCGGCGCGGACGATAGACCAGGCCGCCCAAGCTCGAGTCCGTACGCGTGGCGCGCGTGAACCTTGCACGCGCCCAGCTAAGTGCTGGTAGTGGGCTCGTGGATTACCAATAAAAGCGTCTCCAATGTCCTGCCTGATCATCCAGCCAATGACAGCGTAGGGCAGAGGGTAGGTGGGTCGTTCAAGGGCGACACCGGGGAGGTCGCAAAAAAGTCCACGATCCAACGCAAGCAAAGCTCTTGCTGGCAAACCGGCTTCCCAAAGTTGTCGTGCGTAGCGCAGACACGCCAGGTAATGAGCCTCAGGTCCTACTTGGGCGGCCGCTTCAAGTTGTCTCCAGCTCATCGCGCCCTCGGGTGCGGGCAGGAGGGGGCAATGCCGTACGCCGGGATTCATCCCGCGGGCTTAGCGTAAGGGTTGCTTGCCATCTCCACACTTACCAAGGTGGCATCGCCATGTCCGGGTAGCAGCTGGGTTGACGCAGGAAGCGAGTAAATCTGTTGGCGAATGGAATGGAGCAGCGTCGGCCAATCCCCTCCGGGGAGGTCGGTACGTCCGACCGAACCCTGAAAAATCGCATCGCCCACCCAGGCGAGTTGGTCGGTTGGACTGTAAAAAAGGAGGCTGCCTGGACAGTGACCTGGCACATGACGAACCTCGAGGGTACGTCCCAGCAAGGTCAAGGTGTCCCCTTGCGTCATCCATTGATCCACTTTGCAGCCGATGAAGTCATCGTCCGTTAACCAAGGAATCATCGCCTGATAACGCGCCTTAACGGTAGCAATCCCTTCGATGAGAATTTGGTCATCGCGGTGGGCAATCACCTTAGCTCCCGTGGCCGCTTTAACTTTAGCCGCATCACACATGTGGTCCCAATGGCCATGAGTTAGTAAAAGATGGGTCAGGTTTAGCCCTCGCTCCTTAACTTCATCGAGTAAGTTGCCCGCCGCTCCTTTGGGCGCATCGACTAAGACGGCATCTTTACTTCCTTCCGTGGTAATCAGATAAGCGTTGGTCTCGAAAGGACCTAAACAAACCGCCTCGACGCGTAAGTTCATTTGGCGTGATCGTGGCGAGCAAGCGCTTCGGTAAAAGCCGCAGGAGGTCGTACCGGTTTAAAATCACGACCCACAAAAGCATGTTCAGTAAACCCTTCTGCACAAAGATTACCCCCGACAAAGACCTCATAGCGTAAGCGAAGCCGTGCCTTAGCGGGTAAATCTAAATGCACGGTAATTGTGACGCGGTCATCAAACCGGGTGGGACGATGATAGGTCAGGCCCGCCTCCAAGACGGGTAGGAGAAAGCCTGCAGCCTCGAGGTCGCGATAAGGGCAGGCGAGTTGGTCGAGCAGGGCAACGCGTGCCATTTCAAACCAGGCTAGGTAGTTAGCATGGTGGGTAACACCCATGGCGTCGGTTTCGGCAAAACGAACTCGGGTCTCGATGCTGGCTGCAGGCATGGGTCCATCCTTGCCCCTTTAGCAGAATTTTCCAATGTCAATGTCTGCTCCATGGAAGCTAAAGCACGTTTCACCACCTTTGGTATTGGCGCCCTACTTGGCGTCCTCGTGCTCTGGGGCTTTAATCAAAAAGCCGATCCTATCCGCGAGCAACGGCGCCAAGTCATGATTTCGCTCAGTTTACCCGGGATGTATTATGACCATGCCACGATGCAGCGGTCGCTCTTTGGTCACTTTGTTTTAGCTGAACGACGTTCCACCCTACCTGAAGGGGCAATCCTGCGTGAAATTATTACGGGCGGACGTAACCGATTCGATGGCGAGGGCCGGCCTCTACCTACCGACCTATTGCTCATTACTGAAATTTATGCTCCTGGTGTTGTGCCCAGTGAAGATGCCCCCGTTCGCAGCGTAAGTTTTGCTTTTGCGGATCGGGCCGAGGTGACGTTCTTATCACGCCCCCAGGCATCGACCTTAGTTTGGGATGCACGTATCCGGGCCGAGGAGGTGGGTACCGATCGCATCCAGCTTCGTCTTCGCAATCCTTCCACCCTTAAGGGCGAAAGCCACTTTGTTTTGGTCGATACCGTGCGAGCGTTTGAAGGTAAGTCTAGCGTCCTTGTCGCTCAACTTGGCCCCATTGATTGGCAAGCCGAGGCGCAAAAAATTCGCGAGTTTGCCGATAAATAATGAGCTCTACTATCCCTGGTCTGCGTACCACTTGGGTAAGTCTCGGCGTAAATGTCGTTTTAGCCTGTGCTAAGTTTATCGTGGGTCTCCTGGCCCAATCGACCGCTTTGGTGGCAGATGGTATCCATTCTTTAGTCGATCTAGTTTCTGACATCGCCGCCTTGGTCGGCCTGAAGTTTGCCGATCTACCCAAAGATGAAGACCACCCCTATGGTCACCATCGTATCAACACCTTCGCCACCTTGTTGATATCCTGCCTAGTGTTGGGTTTCTGTCTAGGTCTAGCTTGGCACTCGCTCAGCGCCTTGGTCTCGGGTGTCGCAACTCCTGTACCTGGCGTCGCTGCCGCTTGGGTAGCTGGTGTCGCCTTGGTCATTAAGGAAGTTTTCTATCGGGTAGCCCGTCGTGAAGCCGAGCGCCTAGGCTCGCGCTTGCTGATGGCAAATGCGGCCGACCATCGTGCCGATGCGATTGCTTCCCTGCTTGCTTTGATTGCGGTCGTCACTGCCCGCATTAATCCTGCGTGGGCAGTGTTGGACCAAGTTGTGGGTTTGGTGCTGGCAGGTTGGTTGGGTGCCGTAGGCCTACGCTTACTCAAGGAAGCCGTCGATGACCTATTAGATAAATCTCCAGCCGAAACCGTTTTACGCGATTTAACCGAACACATCTTAGCTGTGCCAGGTGTCCGCGGGTTTCACGCCTTTCGAGCCCGCCGTCTCGGTGACCGACTCGAAGTTGATTTTCATCTGCAAGTCGATGCCGCTTCCTCGGTAGGCGAGGGGCATGCCATCGCCGGTCAAGTTAAGGCAGAAATCTTCGCCACTCACCCCGAGGTGCTTTCGGTGTTGGTGCATGTTGAGCCGGACGAGGGTGGACATCGTATAACCCGCGGTTATAGTGGTCGGCGTTAATCCTGCCATGCTTCGCTACCTTCTCCCTGTTTTTGCCTTGGGTTTGATGGGACAGCTCCCCGATACCATTCGGATTAAGCTCCCAGCTGCCGACCCACGTCCACTCGTAATGGCCCAAGGTCAAAGCCTCGTGGTTGAGCTACGGGGTAACCCCACGACTGGCTTCGCGTGGGAATTAAAAGATTTTCCCGAATGTCTCACGCTCAAAGGCGAGCCCGCCTACGTACAAGATCCCTCAGATGAGAGAAAGCTCGGGGTGGGTGGACGTTACCTCTACACATTTGTCGCCGAGAAAAAAGGCAGCGGCACCCTGCAATTTATTTATCGCCGCCCCTGGGAAAAAGATAAGCCGCCGCTTGAGTCTGCCAGCCTCGCGCTCGAGGTGCGTTAAACCGCCGCTAGGGTGGTGAAGTCGCGCCGACCAAACGTCTTCGCTAGATAAGCCTCGAGGCGTTTGAAATCTTTGGGGATAGGTGCCTTGAAGGTCATCGATTTGCCACTGACAGGGTGATTCAGGGTTAGGCGATGGGCGTGCAGCATAACGCGGGTCATAGGCCAGGCCTCAAAGGTTGGATGTTTAAAGTCGCCATAGGTGCGGTCGCCTAAGATGGCATGGCCGAGGTGAGCCAAGTGCACGCGAATTTGGTGGGTTCGACCGGTGCGAGGGCGGGCGCATATCAGCGCCGCCTGCGGACCAAACTTCGATTCCACATGCCAATCGGTATGGGCATCTTTACCATCATCGCGAACGGCCATCCGCACGCGTACCATACGGTGACGGTCGATGGAGGCTGAAATGGTGCCTGAGAGTAGGCGTGGGCATTTATCTACCAACGCGAGGTATTCTTTGTCAGGTTCACGTCCAGCAAACTGTGAGACCAAGGAGTGGAAAGCTTTGTCGGTCTTAGCTACGACCATAGCGCCCGAGGTTTCGCGGTCGAGGCGATGGACAATTCCCGGGCGAATGGTTCCGCCTGCAGGAGCTAACTTATTCTTGGTATGGTAGAGCAGGGCGTGCACCACCGAAACTTCGTCATCGCCGGTTACTGGGTGGGTGATGAGGCCGGCAGGTTTATCAATCACTACGATGTGGGCGTCTTCGTAAAGAATGGACAACGGGATTTTCTTAGGCGCAACGGTTGGGGCATCGGGCGTGGGCAAGGTGACTTCGACCGCATCGCCTGGACCAGCTAATGTTTTTCGTCCTGCCACTTCACCATTAACCCGAATCATCCCGAGGTCTAATGCCTTTTGCACTCGGGCACGGCTGACGCCTGAGATTAAAGGCGCGACGGCTTTATCAACGCGTTCACGGGTAGCGTCATCAGCGAGCCTGAGATCATGTTTCTCAGGTACGGCTTCAACTCGCTTGGTCTTTCGCTTAGCCATGATTAGCGAGTTTTGCCTAGGAGATAGGACGGATTAAGTTTCTGGAGGGGCTTGGGCACAAAGAGACCATCCTTACGAATGAGTTCACCGTCAAAGCGGATTTCACCACCGCCAAATTCAGGTCGTTGAATACAGACCATATCCCAGTGAACCGAGGAATCGTTACCGTTGTCTGTCAGTTCGTAGCACTTACCGGGTGTGAAGTGGAAGGAGCCGGCAATCTTCTCATCAAATAAGATGTCCTGCATCGGGCTTTGAATGTGCGGATTAAAACCGAGGGCAAACTCGCCGATATAGCGGGCACCGGGGTCGGTATCGAGAATGGCATTCAAGCGCTTGGTGTCGCTTGAGGTGGCTTCGACAATCTTACCCTTACGGAAGACCAGTCGGATGTTATCAAAGGAAACACCTTGGTAGAGCGTGGGGCAGTTATATTGGAGTACGCCTTCGACGCTGTCCTTGACGGGTGCGGTAAAGACTTCGCCGTCGGGGATGTTGTATTCACCGCCACAGGGAACGGCAGCTAAGCCTTTGATGGAGAATTTAAGATCCGTTCCTGGTCCTTGAATCGTAACCTGATTCGCTCGCATCATGCGGCTCTTGAGCGCCTGCATCCCAGGCACCATGCGGGCGTAGTCGAGCGTGCAGACTTTAAAGTAAAAATCTTCAAACGCTTCGGTGCTCATCTTGGCTTGTTGGGCCATGGCGGGGGTCGGCCAGCGTAGCACCACCCATTTGGTTTTATTGACCCGGTAATCGATGACGGGGCGTAGAATCTTGGCTGCGAGTTGCGATTGGGCAGAGGGGATATCGCTAGTTTCAAAAACGTTATCGGCCCCCCGCACGGCAATGTAGGCTTGGACTTTTCGCATCCGTACCATTTCTAACCCACGCTGTAGTTCGAGTTGCGTGCGATTCGCCCCGCGGAGTAATTCGCGTGAGACGCGCGCTCGATGTTGTTGGACGAGAGGAATGGCACCGCGTTCGCGGGCGGCGCGAATCAGGGCGAGCACGAAAGCCTCAGGGGTCTCGTGGGCGTCGATTAAAACCACCTCACCTTTTTTGAGGCGGGTGGAGAAGCCGGTAAGAACCTCGGCAAGTTGGGCGTAGCGGGCGTCCATGGAAAGGTTGAGGTTGGGGGGCAGGTGCCAGCAAAGCAAGGAAGGGTAGGGTGTGACAAGGGTTGGGACAGCCTGTCCCTTGCCCCTCCCTCCCCACCCGCATGCGACCTCCCCCAGGCTTATAAATAGGCCAAAACCCCCGATTCTACCTTTGGCGTTTGCCTTATGCGCAGGGATAGGGCACTTGGCATCTCTCTTGCATAGGTTACTCGAGCCTACCAACTCATCCTCTAACCCAAAATAACCACAACCCTACTATGGCTAAGTCCCAAAAACCCAACGTTAAGCCCCTCGGCGACCGCGTTCTTCTCCAGCGCATGGAGGAGGGCGAGGAAGTTAAAGGCGGCATCATTATCCCAGATTCCGCTAAGGAAAAACCCCAAGAGGCGACTGTGATCGCCCTCGGTACCGGCAAGAAGGACGCTGATGGTAAGTCCGTTGCCTGGGACGTTAAGTTGGGCGACAAAGTCCTCATCGGTAAATACGCCGGCACCGAAGTTAAGCTCGGCGACGAAATCTACATTCTCCTACGCGAAGAAGAAATCCTCGCCGTCATTGGTTAATCTAATCTCCTAAAACCTAAATCTTATGTCCAAGAAACAAATCCTGTTCGACGAAGTCGCACGCCGCAAGGTGCTCGCTGGCGTCACTACCCTAGCTAAAGCTGTTAAAGTCACGCTCGGTCCTAAAGGCCGCAATGTGATGATCGATAAGAAATTCGGTGCCCCTAAGGTCACGAAGGACGGCGTTACCGTTGCTAAAGAAATCGAACTCGACGATCCCTTCGAGAATATGGGCGCGCAAATGGTGCGCGAAGTCGCCTCCAAGACTGCCGACAAAGCCGGTGACGGTACCACCACCGCTACCGTGCTGGCTGAAGCCATCTACAAAGAAGGCCTCAAGTCGGTCGCCTCAGGTTCCAACCCTATCTTCGTCAAGCGGGGTATTGATAAAGCGGCCGACGCCATTCGCGCTGAGCTCGCCAATATCTCGAAGAAGATTAAGACCCGTGCTGAGATCAAGCAGGTCGCAACCGTCTCGGCCAACTGGGATGCCTCTATCGGTGATATTATTGCCGAGGCCATGGATAAAGTTGGTAAAGACGGCACCATCACGGTGGAAGAAGCTAAGACGGTTGAGACTACCCTCGATGTCGTAGAAGGTATGCAGTTCGACAAGGGTTACCTCTCGCCTTACTTCGCAACCAATCCCGAGACCCTCGAGGCGCTGCTCGACGACGCTTATATCCTGCTCTTCGAAAAGAAGATTTCAGCCATGAAGGATTTGCTCCCCCTCCTGCAAGAGGTGGCTAAGACCAGCAAGCCCTTGCTCATTATCGCTGAGGAAATCGAGGGTGAAGCCCTTGCGACCTTAGTGGTTAATAAGCTGCGCGGTACCCTTAATGTCTGTGCCGTCAAGGCTCCTGGTTTCGGCGATCGCCGTAAGGCCATGATGGAAGACATCGCGGTCCTCACCGGTGGCAAGTTCATCACCGAGGATCTCGGGATCAAGCTCGAGTCGGTTAAGCTTGCCGACCTCGGCCGCGTTAAGCGCGTCCAAGTCGATAAAGAAAATACCACCCTCATTCAAGGTGGCGGTAAGTCGGCCGACATCCAAGGCCGGGTAAAACTCATCCGCCGTCAAATCGACGAGACCACGTCGGACTACGATCGTGAGAAGCTGCAAGAGCGTCTCGCTAAGTTGGCCGGCGGCGTGGCCGTGATTCACGTCGGTGCCGCTTCCGAGGCTGAACTTAAGGAGAAGAAGGATCGCGTCGATGACGCCCTGCACGCTACCCGCGCGGCCGTGGAAGAAGGCATCGTCCCAGGTGGCGGTGTTGCCCTTCTCCGCACCGTCAAGGCGATTGATGTCGTGATTGCTAAGCTCGAAGGTGACGAGAAAATCGGCGCCCAAATCGTGCGTAAGGCCATCGAAGAACCCCTGCGTACGCTTTGTGCGAACGCAGGTACCGAAGGTTCCCTCATCGTCCAAGAAGTTCTCAAGCTTAAGGGCAACATGGGCTACAACGTAGCGACCGGTGAATACGAAGACCTCGTAACCGCTGGCGTGGTTGATCCTACCAAGGTGACCCGTACCGCCGTACAGAATGCGGCTTCGGTGGCTTCCTTGCTCCTCACCACCGAGTGCTTGATCACCGATTTACCCGAAGACAAGAAGTCTTCTGGTGGCGGCCAAGACCACGGCGGCGGTGGTGGCGAGTACTAAGCCTAAGTTCTAGCCTGTTAACGCGGCGCCCTCTGGGCGCCGCTTTTGTTGGTAGAGTTGGCAAACGAGTTGCCTCGCGCTCCAACCTTGTCTTTAACTCAGGGCATGGCTGTTAAACTCCAATCGCGTCAGGCAAACCCCGTGGTCAATGTCCTGATGTTTGTTCTCATCCCTGTCATCACCTTGGGAATCCTTTATTTTGGTATTCCTGGTACGCATTTTAATGGAGTTCGCTCCGGCGTTTTCTTCGGCATGGCTTATGACTACAGCAACGGTTACGGCAACGCGGGTGCGGGTCGCATTATGGACCCCACCATCAAGTGTACCGCTGCGGAGGCGCAGAATTTTGTCCGGACCGAGTTGGCTCGCATCTTGCCAGGTTATCCCGCCGACTCCTTTACCATTGAGATGGATGTTTATCCTTCGGGTTATCGTTACCGCTACCGTTGCCAAACTTGGTATGCGCAAAAGTTGTTTAGCGGGGGTAGACTCTTTCGTAAAGGTGCGGCCGTCGGCGATCCTGAGTTAGATGCTGAGTTGTCGGCTCGGCATGGGGAAGTGACGCAAGCCATCAATGGCGCCCTCGAAGCCTATTTTAAGTCTAAGGGCGCACATTAAAACTATCCGCAGGGTGGGGTGGCTGACGGGACTTGAACCCGCGACCCCCGGAATCACAATCCGGTGCTCTAACCAACTGAGCTACAACCACCGTCCCTGGGAACGTTGAATGGAGGGAAAGGGAAGGGTGCTGTCAATGTCATTGGCGGCGTTTTTCCTTCCCCTTTATGCCGCTGGCGTGCTCACTAGGGGATAAGCTGATGTCGACCTTCTCTGAATTGGGCCTCTCTGAGCCTGTACAACGTGCCCTAGCGGATTGTGGTTATGTAACACCCACCCCTATTCAAGCCCAGGCTATCCCGGTGGTGCTTTCGGGCCGAGATCTTATTGGTGCGGCTCAAACGGGTACCGGTAAGACCGCCGCCTTTGCGCTTCCTACGCTTTCCCGTCTTGGCGCTGCAGGAGGTTTCCCCCGTTGCTTAGTGCTCGTTCCCACGCGTGAATTGGCGGTGCAGGTTGACGAAAACTTTCGTAAGTATGGCACGCACCTAGGTACCCGCACCGCCTTGCTCTACGGCGGGGTAGGTTATGGTCTACAGACCGATGCCCTCAAGGCTGGGGTCGATGTTGTTATCGCTACCCCTGGTCGCTTACTCGATTTACAAGAGCAGAAAATTTTACGCCTCGATGCCATTGAGGTCCTGATTCTCGACGAAGTCGACCGCATGCTCGACATGGGCTTTATCGAAGATGTCACTCGCATTATTCGACTCTGCCCTAAGCAGCGCCAAACCTTACTCTTTTCTGCAACTGCCGACGAGCGCGTGGGCAAAATTGCCAATTGGGCTTTAACCGAACCCGTGACCGTTGACGTACGTACGGGTCAAACCGCGGCTGAGACGGTTGATCACAGCCTCTACCCCGTGGATGTCTTTCAGAAGTACGACCTCTTGCTGGCGCTGCTTAAGGCCGCTGACTATAAGTCGGTCATCGTCTTTACGCGTACTAAGCGCGATGCCGATCGGATTGCGGAATGGATTGAAGGTCACGGCACACCCGTTGCGACCATGCACGCCGATCGTTCGCAAACCGAACGTTCCCAAGCACTCAAAGATTTCAAAAGTGGTAAGCTGGCGATTTTAGTGGCGACCGACATCGCCAGCCGCGGCCTAGATATTTCCGGCGTCACGCACGTGATTAACTATAACGTACCTGAGCATCCCGAAGATTACGTTCACCGCATTGGCCGAACCGGTCGTGCCTCGGCTGAAGGTGAAGCCTTCACCCTGGTCTCGCCTGATGAGTTACATCACCTGCAGCAAATTGAAGCCTTGCTGGGTAGACCCATTAATCGCCGCAAGCTCGAGGGGTTCCGTTACTTCTCCGAGCCCATCTTGAGCGTGACGGGCAAAGCGGCGCCCGTTGCGCGTAAGCGTAACCGTTAAGAGATGTCGGGAGGCGCGGATGACCGCTTCCTCCTACGGGCGCTCGAGCTCGCCCGTCGGGCATGGGGTGAGACCCATCCCAATCCCATGGTTGGGGCCTTGGTTGTCGAAGGCGCGACCGTGGTTGCGGAAGGTTGGCATGCGCGTGCGGGTGAACCCCATGCCGAAGTTGTCGCTCTGCGCGCTTGGTCAGGTCGGCATCCTGAGACTGCAGTACTTTATATTACCTTAGAGCCTTGCTCGACATTCGGGCGTACGCCTCCGTGCGTAGAGGCGATTATTCAATCGGGCATTCGGCAGGTTGTGGTCGGTACGGTTGATCCTAATCCCCTGCATGCCGGGCGTGGCCTAACGCGCCTGCGTGAAGCCGGCATTGAAGTGCGACTCGCCGTAGGCTCAACTGCGCGAGCCTGCCGGCGTTTGAACTTAATCTTTAATCATAGCATCACGCAGCGCCGCCCCTTGGTCGCGCTTAAGGTTGCCCGTGACACGGAAGGTCGGACGATTCCTGTAGCGGGCGCACGCTACTTAACCGGACCAGCTGCGCTCGCCGATGTGATGCAGTGGCGCCAACTTTTTCCCGCCATCGCCGTGGGTGCAGGTACGGTCATGGCAGATAACCCACGTCTCTCCGCACGCTTACCTGAAGGGGATCGCTTCCCCACGCGTTTAATTTTTGATCCTTCGGGCCGACTCATGGGTCAGCGCGGCTTACATGTTTTGAGCGATGCGCATGCAAGCCACACTCGCGTGCTGCTTGATCCTTCACGGGCCGCTTCGGGTTACGCTGCTTGGTTAACCGCTCAGGGTGTCACGCCTTGGCTCTGTGAAGGGGAAGATTTTCTCGCCTGGGCTTTTCGTCGGGCAGGGCAGGAGGGCATAACTGGCATAATGGTGGAGGCTGGGCCCACCCTAGGGCGTGCGCTCTTGGCTGGCCGCCACATCGACTACGGGTTCATCTATACTGCCACTGAGGCCAAGGCAGACCCCTGTACGCCCGCCTGGCTGCCCGACCCTTTGCCCCTGACCGACGGTGATTCGCGCAACTTTGGTCCCGACCGTCTCGACGAGGGAAGCTGGGCCTACTAGTCTAAACGCCTTAAGGGGAACACCTTAGCTTATATAAGCCCATAGATTAGGGGGTTTTACGGGTATCTTTAGGCTCGACTTTTAGGGTTGCCTCTGCTGAATGCGTTGACCGCCCCGAGGGGCGTTCTCCTTCCCAAACACCCTATTTACAAGCACTTATGGCCGAAAAACTGCTCGATCTAAAAAAGAAGGAAAAACCCTCTTACACTTCATTAATTGAAAAGAAGCGGGATGGAGGCGAATTCACCGCCGACGAAATTCGCTATATCGTTGATTCGATTATGGACAGTCAGATGCCCGAAGCCCAGCAAGCGGCTTTGGCCATGGCCATCTTCTTCCGCCAAATGTCGGCGCAAGAAACTGCCTGTTTCGCCGAAGAACTTCGTCTCTCAGGTGAATACGTGGATCTTGATAAGTTAAGCCAACCCAAGATTTCCAAAATTTCTACCGGTGGCGTGGGCGACAAGTCCGCTATCGTTCTTTCTGCGCTTGGTGCTGCTGCTGGCGTCATCATGCCCGGTATGAGCGGTAAAGATGAGTCTTATGTTATTTCGACGACCGACAAGTTAGGTTCGATTCCAGGTTTCAAGACCAAGCTTACCCTTGATGCTTTCCGTACTCAGCTTGAGCGCGTCGGTTGCGTCTTAGCTGAGCAGTCGGCCGACATTGCACCTGCCGACGAATTGCTCTATGCCTTGCGTCAGCGCACCGGCACTATCCCTTCGCTGCCTTTAATTACTGGCAGTATTTTATCGCGTAAGCTCGCAGAAGGCTGCGAAGGCCTCGTGGTTGACGTCAAGTGGGGCAATGGCTCGTTCATCCGTGATGTAGAGCAAGCCAAGCAACTCGCCCGTATCATTACCCGCGTGGCGCGTAGTTTGAATCGTAAGTGTGTGGCCTTGGTCACCGACATGAATCAGCCCTTAGGCGATTCAGTGGGTACGGGTCTCGAAATTTTAGAAGCTGTCCGTCTGCTCAAGGGCGAAGGACCTGAAGACTTACAAGACCTCGTGATGAAGCTGGGCATGGAAGTCGTACGCCTCGCTGGTGTTGCCGGTTCGACGCTTTCCGCCAAACAGGCGGTTGAGCGCCACCTCAAAGACGGCTCGGCCTTAGAGAAGTTTAAGGCCATGGTTCGCGCTCAAGGCGGGAAGACCGATTGGATCGATGATCCTGAGAAATTCCCCAAGGCGAAGTTTATCCGTAAGCTCCCTGCGCCTAAGCGCGGTTATGTACACACCATTGACGCCGGAAAAATTGCCCAAGGCGTACGCCTCTTAGCTACGCTCAAGGATGGCACGCTCGATCCTTCGGTCGGCGTAACTGAAATTCGTAAGGTGGGTACCCAAGTTAAGCAGGGTGAGCCTCTGGTGATGATTCACTACAATGATGAATCTAAGGTCGAGATGGCTTTACCTTACTTGCGCGATGCCTACCGCCTCGCACCGAAGCGCCCGAACGTCCCGCCGCTCTTAGTTGAGCGGGTGGCATGAGCGTGAGACAGATTCGAGATAAGAGATAAGGGATAAGCGCGGGTTTGAAATCAAGTTGGGTGAAACGGGTTAACCGCCCGTTAGACATTTTGCGCCCTCATCCCTCATCCCTCATCCCTCATCCCTTATCCCTAATCTCTAATCCCTCATCCCTTATACCGCTTACGCCAGTCCCCGCTTCGACTCACCCACAAACCCAAGCCAAGCCTTGGCTACTCGGCCTTGGGCAAGAGGTAAAGCGGTTGCCTGAGCCAGCGCCTGTGTCGTGTTGAGACCGTCGCGATAGAAGAGGCGATAAAGGGTTTTAGCTTCGTCGACTTCGGCTTCGCTGAAACCGTTTCGTAAGAGCCCGACTTTATTAATCATTTTGGCTGCAGCAGGATTACCGTCGGCAATGACAAACGGAGGCACGTCTTGGGTCAGCTTAGAGCAGGCGGCGACCATCGCGTAATCGCCGACTTGGCAAAACTGGTGCACTCCTGCACTCCAACCAATGTTGATGTTGTTGCCGAGGTGAACGTGGCCGCCTAGGGCGGAGTGGCTCGACATTACCAAGTGATTCCCCACCACGCAGTCATGCGCAATGTGCGCATAAGCCAGCAGATGGTTATCCTCGCCTAGAATGGTGAACTCGCCCTCTTGGGTGCCGAGATGGACGCTTACATACTCGCGGAAGGTGTTTCGCGCCCCAATTCGTAAGCCAGGTTTGCCCGGGCGGGCCTTGAGATCCTGGGAGCGCCCGCCGATGACCGCGAAAGGGAAGACCTCGCAGGCTGGCCCCAGACTAGTGAAACCTTCCACGCAGGCGTGGTGATGGAGGGTGCAGCCGTCGCCCAAGGTAACGTCGGGCCCAACGTACGCGTAGGCACCCACCGTGACACCCGCGCCGAGCTTAGCTCCAGGCGCGATGATGGCAGTCGAATGAATGTTGGAAGATGCCATCGCGCTCAAGCTTCCGTGCCGCTATCGGCAATCGTGAACATTAAGTCGGCGGAGGAGACAGCTTCACCGGCGACTAAACATTCACATTCCGCACATGCGATTTTACCCCGGACCTTGGTTAACTTTGCCCGGATTTCGAGCGTATCGCCTGGGGTAACAGCCTTACGGAATTTAACTTTATCGGCACTCATGAAGAAAACAATTTTGGGCGTACTCTCACCTTTTAACTTATTGAGCATGATTAAGCCTGCGACTTGGGCCATGGCCTCAACTTGCAGCACGCCGGGCATCACGGGCATGCCTGGGAAGTGGCCTTGGAAGAACGGCTCGTTGATGGTTACATTCTTAATCGCTACAATGCTCTCAGCTTCGAGTTTAAGCACGCGGTCAACCATCACGAAGGGGTAGCGGTGCGGAAGATAGTTTAGGATTTGGCGAATATCGAGGGCATCGCCCACGGGAATTTGCACTTTGGCCTCTGCCGTCTTAACGGGCTTGGCTTTACCTGACTTAGTATCGAGCCATTGACGGCGAATGGCAGCGGCGAGGCGGGCATTGAGCGCATGTCCAGGGCGAACCGCGATGATGTGGGCTTTGATGCTGACGCCAGCAAGCGAGAGATCGCCCACGATATCGAGAATCTTATGGCGGACGAGTTCCTCGCGGAAGCGCAGGGGCTCTTTGGAAATAATTTTATCCCCTTTAAGTACAATTGCGGAGTCGAGCGAGCCGCCTTGAATTAAACCTTTTTTGAGCAGGGCCTCAATATCTTCGTATACCGTAAAGGTTCGTGCAGGGGCGATTTGGGCTTCGTACGTCTCGGGATCTAAATCGAGCGTGAGGTGTTGGGTGTGGATACCGCGGTCATCTGATGAGGTGCAGGTGACGCGAAAACCGTCATGGGGCAGGGCAATGATGGAGCGGCCGCCTTCATTAATCGTAATCGGAGCGGTGAGTACGAAAACCTCACGGTCTTTTTCTTGGGTGACGATGCCCGATTGACGAATGAGGGTGGTGAAGGGGCGGGCTGAGCCATCGACAATCGGAGCCTCCGAGGCATCGAGTTCAACTACGGCGTTATCAATACCCATTCCAGCGAGGGCTGACAAAACGTGCTCAATGGTGTGCAGCTTTACGTGGTCGTGGGAAACGGTGGTTTTGCGCTCTACCTCGGTGACCATATCGGAGCTGGGTCGAACCTCGGGTTTACCATGCAAATCTGAGCGTCGGAAAACGATGCCGGTGTCGGGAGTTCCGGGGTGAAGTGTCAGGGTGACTTCTTGACCGGTGTGTAGAGATTTCCCCTTGAGGGAGACCTCTCGCTGGAGGGTTTGCTGCTTCATGTCCTAGGATGTTTATTCACAGTCGCTTGCGCATGACAAGTATGGGATTTACCGGGCCAATGTCCCTTGCTTTCTTTGGCCCTATCGAGCACCTTGTTATATGGTTAAGTTTCCCTTGCTCTTAATTGCCTTGGCGACCTCCCTGTCGGCCCAAGGTTTTTTCGAGAAGTCTCAACGAGCCCGGGATGCTGATGCGGCGAGAGTGGAGCGGGCGGTTGAACGTCTACGCCTAACCCGACCCGCACTCACCGATTTAGCTAAGCGTCAGTCGACGCTTTATCTAACGGAACAAGGCGAAGCCTTCTACTTGTGCGAAGTCCCCGCAGGCGCTGCCTTGGGCCCTGAAACTGCGGCTGACGCCTTGGTGGGTGGGGATACCTCGGCGTTTGTTCGGACGACTCAGTATCCAGCCAACCAAACCTTTAAGCTCCATTCACGCCCCGGCTCGCGCCGGATGATCTACCTAGATTTTGATGGGCATGTTACGCCTGCAGGCGGACCTTGGGGTGGTCGTATCACGTCACCCGCATATGATACGGATGGACGCCCTACGACTTTCAGCGGAGCCGAGCTCGGTTCGATTCAACAAATCTGGCGTCAGGTCGCGGAGGACTTTGCCCCCTTTGATGTCGATGTGACGACGGAGGAGCCCGGAGCGGGTGCGCTGGGTTATTCCGGCCCGGGCGACAATCTTTGGGGTATGCGCGTGGTCATTGGGGGTTCTTCGAGTGACTGGTATAAGGGCGGAGCAGGGGGCGTAGCCTTTGTTGGTAGTTTCCAGCGCGCCACCGAAGTCCCCTGCTTTGTTTTCCCTAAAAATCTTTTTGGCTTCAATGCCATCGCATATGCTGCTTCGCACGAAGTCGGCCATACGTTCGGACTTTCACACGACGGCACTACTACGGGGTCTGAGTATTACGGCGGCCAGGGTAATTGGGCTCCGATTATGGGAGCAGGTTACGGCAAGACCGTGGTGCAGTGGAGCAAAGGCGACTACGCTAATGCGAATAATCAAGAAGATGACTTGGCAATTATCGCTTCGGAGGCGCCTTACGGAAATAGTGACATCGCTTTTACCCGTGAAACGGCGCTTGAGCTCAATCGTGGCGATACGGCAGGCGGCGTGATTCCGCGCGATAGCGATCAAGCTTGGTATAGGATTATTATGACCACCGGGGCTGTGGATATCATCGGTGAAGTCGCTGGCCCTTCGCCCAATCTTAAACTCCGGCTTACCTTACAAGATGAAGCAGGGAATGAAATTGCGACAACTGCCAACGGTGCGGCCATGGGGGCACGTCTTCGAGCTAATGTAACTTCGGGTATCCATTACCTGATTGTGGAAGGTGTCGGAGCTGGCGACGCGCTCACAAGCTATGATGGCTACGGTTCGGTGGGGCGCTTCCGCATCTCAGGTGTATGGCCACGTAACGTTGCCCCGTTCGCTTCAGCCGCCGGAAGCTCGCCCTTAACTGGTAAGGCACCGCTGCAAGTCGCTTTTCGTTCTGACGCCTCGGTTGACCTCGATGGTACGGTCACCGGTTACAGTTGGAATTTTGGTGATGGCTCGCCGACATCCACCGCTGCTAATCCCACCTACACCTATACCACTCCTGGAACCTATCAGGCACGTCTCCTTGTGACCGATGATCTGGGGGGAACTTCTGAAGTGATCACCCCGATTGTGGTTACGAGTAAATCGCAAGCTAACCGCACTATGAGTCTAGGTGCTGCCGCAACTTCTTGGATAACTGTCTCACGAACGGTGGGGCGTGCGCGTGCCCAGTTTCGGGTCGTGGATTCGGGAGGCCGCCCTTTACCTGGAGCAACGGTCACCGTCTCGCTTACAGGTCTTAACACGGGTTTTCGCACCGCCCAAACTGATCGGGCGGGTTTTGCTACCTTCTTCTCTGACGACCTCCCAAGTGCTGAGAGGGGTTCGGTGACCTTTAGGGTCCATGCCGCTACCCTCCCTGGGCACGCCTATTTACCGAGCCAAAACCGTATAACTGTGGCTACCCTCCGTCGTTAAGCCTGATTCAGAGGCTTGCCCTAGGGTTTAAAAAGCCTAGGTCTAGACTATGAACTTACGGTTCGTAGCACGCGCCCTTCTAGTTTTGGCCCTCGCTTGGGCACCTTCTTCTTATGGTCAGCAAAGCGCGGTCCGTGCCAAAGACGCCGATCCTGTCCGTGAGTCTTTAGCCGCCAACCGCATGCGGGTATCGTTGGAGCGCTTCCGCGAAATCGCCCGTAAGCAGCCTTCGCTCCACGTCGCCCCCGATGGCGTCTTGATTTACAAATGTGCCCGGCGCCTAACGCCTAGAGCAGCACGGAATGTCGGTGCAGATAACACCAATTTCACTGGTTCGCCTCTGCCTGCTTTTGATTTAACCCAAACTTTCGCGCTCCACTCCCGACCCGGTTCGAATCGCGTGCTGTATCTAGATTTTAATGGCCACACTTTAACGGGTACGGGATGGAATGATGGTTTAGATGACCCCCTTCAGTATAAGGCTTTCTCGATTGATAACGACCCCACGACTTTTAACGACGCCGAGCGCCGCGTTATCCATCAAATTTGGCGCCGAGTAGCCGAAGACTTCGCACCTTTTGATATCGATGTAACTACCGAGGATCCCGGCGTTAATGCTATTATCGATAACGGCTTTGGGGATCCTCAAGTGGGAGTGCGTGCCCTGATTGGTGATGATGCAGGCGTCATCGGTGAAGACCCCACCGCAGGTATTTTGGGCATTGCGCAGTTGGGTTCATTTGGTGGGGCTGTCGATAATCCTGCTTTAGCCTTTTCGGTTTCCCATGATGGCGATTATGCCATGTTAGCGGACACTATTTCACACGAAGTTGGTCACACTTTAAGTCTTGAGCACCACGGTAGTGATATTGATGGCGAGTATTACGGCGGTCACGGTATTTGGGCTCCGATTATGGGCTCGGGTCCTTCGACCTCAGTTTCGCAGTGGAGTCGGGGTGAGTATGCGGGAGCCACTAACCCACTCCAAGACGACCTCGCAGTCATCGGTCAGACCCTTGATCCTATTGCTCCTGACCACCCAGTTGATCAAGCCACCGCCGAAACTTTGGCGGTAGGTGATGTTGCCATGGGTACACTTTTAAATGCTGCCGACCGCGCTTGGTATAAGTTCGAAGCTAGCTCTGGGCGCGCCACCTTCAGAGGTTCCGTCTCCGCACTAGGGCCTAATCTCAAACTAGGACTTTCCATTCTGGATGCGCAGGGGACGGTTTTGGGGACCTCGCCAGCAACTGCTGCCCTGGCTTCCAACCTCTCCGTTAATCTCCCTACAACGGGCACCTACTACTTAGTCGTAGATGGGATTGGTTACTTGGACGCCGATACGGGTTTCACTGACTATGCCTCACTCGGTCGTTATAGCGTGACGGGTACTTGGCGCCTCAATCAGGCTCCGGTTGCTTCCACGGCAGGCAGCTCTCCCTTGCTCGGTAAAGCGCCTCTAGTGGTTACTTTTGATGGTCGTGGTTCCTTTGACTCCGATGGCACCATCGCTTCTTATGCTTGGAGTTTCTCTAACGGCGAAACCGCTACCGGCCCCACGCCCCCTCCGGTAACCTTTGCTACCCAAGGTCTTTATACCGCTACCCTTACGGTTACCGATAACTCAGGGGCGACCAATACCACCACGGTTGAAGTCACTGCCACCTCCAAGGCCACGGCTAACCGCCCGATTTCGGTCGGTTCAGCTACCACCCGCTGGGTAACGGTTTCTCGGACCACGGGGCGGGGGCAAGCCGCCTTCCGGATTGTCGATTCCGCTGGCCGCCCTCTGCCAGGCGTGACCGTACGTGCTTCCTTGTCGATGGCTCCTATGACTGCCGACCTACAAGTGCTCACGGCGGTAACCGATCGCGCCGGCTTTGCTACCTTCGTGTCGCCCGACCTGAACACGGCGGACCGTCCCGTTCTTACCTTTACCGTGCGCTCGGCAACCTTGACGCCTTACGCCTACTTGCCGGCGCGTAACAAGATTACGACCGCCGTCATTCGTCGCTGAGCGAGTTGTTCACACGGCTTGCTGTCGCTTGACTTGAAGCAACGAGGGCGTGAGCCTACCGCGTGCTTCTGGTCATCGATAATTATGACTCCTTCACCTATAACTTGGTGCAGTGCTTCGGCCAACTCGGCGTCGAGCAGCAGGTATTTCGTAATGATCAGATAACGGTCGAGCAGGCGCTCGCGCTTAATCCTGACCGCGTGATGATTTCACCGGGTCCGTGTTCGCCCAATGAGGCTGGCGTCTCGTGTGATATTATTCGCGCCTTTGCTGGTAAGAAACCCGTGCTCGGCGTTTGCTTAGGCCACCAAGCCATTGGCCATGTTTTTGGCGGTAAAGTTGTGCGGGCTCCTAACCTCATGCATGGTAAGACATCGGCGGTCTTTCATGATGGACGGGATCTTTTCTTGGCTATGCCCAATCCCTTTGCCGCTACGCGCTACCATTCCTTAGTGGTAGAGCGTTCGAGCCTCCCCGCCTGTCTTCAGGTCAATGCCTGGACTGAGGATGGTCTCATTATGGGTATGCGCCATCGCGAGCTCCCCATCTGGGGTGTTCAATTTCACCCCGAGTCTTTTGTGACCGAGCAGGGTATTAACATCCTGGCTAATTTCCTTCGTCTCTAAGCGATGCATTGTCCCCGCTGCCAGCACGCTGACACGAAGGTCATCGACACCCGACTTTTGAAGGGGAATCACGGTATTCGGCGCCGCCGTGAATGCCTGGGTTGTGAGCATCGCTTTACTACCGTGGAGGAAATCCTCCGCGAAGGTTTAGTAGTGGTGAAACGCGATGGTTCGCGCGAAGATTTCGACTTATCCAAAATTGCCTCGGGTGTACGCAAGGCTACCGATAAGCGCCCGGTTGAAACCGAGCGGATTGACCTGTTGATTACCGAGGTGATGGAAGAAATTAACGCCCGCTTCGATGATGAAGTGCCTGCCAAGCTCATTGGTGAAATCATCATGCAGAAACTTCAGGCGGTAGATCAAATTGCCTATGTCCGTTTCGCGAGTGTCTATCGCGACTTCCGTGACATTGAAGAATTGGCCCGCGTGATTGAACAGTTACGCAAGGGAGGCACGGTTACATGACCGCTGCCGCCGCTGTACGCGCAGCTCGACTGCGCACCTTCCATGCTTTGGTTGCCACCCTAGCTGGGAGTACACCTGAGTTACGTCGGGATATGGATGCGGTTTTGCGGGTGGTTGAGCATGAAATTCTCCCCTCCGAAGGTTTAGACGGCCCAGGTTTGGTGCGTGCTGCCCGACAAATCTTAGCCCTCATTCTGCCTAACCGTGTCGCGCCCGACATTGCCGTACTCGACTATCGGGACCGCCCCTTTGATCCCCTTTGGGCCGCGGGCGATCTCGAGCAGGCCATGGCACCAGTTGACGGTTCGCCCGATGTCCTGCTCTGGGTTGCCGGTTTACAAGATCAGCTCCTCGGCCGCCGTGGCCCTACCGCACGGCGCGAATCTGCCTATGCTGCCGCGGTTGAGACCATCGAGGCACTGGCGGCGCGCCGTTCGGGTCGTGGTCGGGTAACCGTGGTGGTACTTTAATCTTCGTAGCGCCATCCCAGCCTTGCCCCCGTTGTAGGGGCTTACCAAAGTTGTGAGGTTATGTCTGCCAAGACGCTCTTCCAACGTATCGCTGATGGCGAGATTCCCGCCAAAATGGTCCACACCGATGATCTGTGTGTGGCGTTTCACGACATTGCTCCCCAAGCCCCGGTGCACATTTTAATTGTCCCTCGTAAACTCATCCCGCGCGTCGGTCAGGCTACCGACCTTGATCAACCTTTGCTCGGCCATTTACTCCTTATCGCGGGCAAAATTGCCCGTGATTTAAATTTAGCCCGAGGCTTCCGCTTAGTTATTAATCACGGTTCTGATGGCGGGGAATCGGTGCCCCATCTCCATGTTCACCTCTTAGCAGGCCGCCCCTTGGCTTGGCCCCCAGGCTAATCTTATGCCCGTCGCGCTGCCTTGCCTTTGTCTTGATGGCACCCGCCGCGAGCGCGTGCGTGCTGGCGTATGGGATGGTCAGCGCTGGATTGCCGAACTCGAAATTGAGGGAAATCCCGCCGATAGTATCAGTCCGCTCGTAGAAGGACTCTTAAACCTAGCTGACCTTTCCTTGAAGCAACTGGGTTCGATTGCGGTTAATCTCGGGCCAGGTTCTATTCTCGGTATTCGCGCCACAGCAGTTTCTGCCGCTACTTGGGCTGAGCTGCTGAAAATCACCGCTCACGGTTGGTCGGGCCATCGCGCCGCGGCTATTGCGGCTGCGGGTACTTGTGAGGGCATTGTCTCAGAGGGTCGTGACGGGCATTGGGTTTTACAAGCGACTGGTCCTACCGGACCTGAAGGTAGTTTACGTGAAGTTGAGCCCGCGCAGGTCAGCCGTTTACAGTTACGTCCGCTCCTAGGGGGTTTCCGTCATACACTTCCTCCTACACTCGGTGAATCCGTCGATGCTTGGCCGAGTTTACCCGAAATTTTTTCTACTCACGGCCTTCCCGGATTAACCACGCAACTCGAAGCGCTTAATGCGCCCGGCGTTTATGCGCTCTGGTCAGGTACGCGTCACCCTAAGGCCACGCTATGAGACCCTCTCAGCCAACACCCGGCTCACGCGCGTGGGTTGAAATCGATTTAACCGCCCTCGATCGCAATGTGGGCCGTATTCAAGCTGCTCTGCCCAAGGGCATGCGTTATGTAGCGGTGGTTAAGGCCAATGCTTACGGTCATGGCATGCCCGAGGTTGTGGCACGCTTGCTTCAGGCCGGTGTGGATTCTTTTGCAGTCGCCAATGTCGAAGAGGCAGCGCGCTTACGCGAGATTGGGCCTGAGGCAGAGATTTTGGTGCTCTCACCCGCATTACCTGAAGAGTGGTCGCATGCGCTTTCGCTCGGACTTGATTTAACGCTTTCCTCTACCAGCGAAGCTGCGGAGCTCGGCGCTTTAGCCACTCAGCGTGGTCTACGCGCTCGCGTGCATCTTAAAGTCGACACGGGGATGGGCAGGGCAGGGGTTTGGTATACAGACGCGCCTGCAACCTTGGCTGCCGTTAGGGCGCATCCTGCACTCCATTTACGCGGGCTTTATACCCACTTTGCGAATGCTGACGGCGATCCGAGTTTTACTGCCGAGCAGCGCCGCCGCTTTTTAGCGATACTCAAGCTAGTGCCCGAAGCCGAGCGTGCCCAACTCTTAGTGCACGCTGACAACTCTTCGGGTCTTGATTCGTTTGCCCCCGACACGCCTTTCAATGCCGTGCGCGTTGGTCTGTTGCAGTATGGCTTACAACCCCACCCAGGTTCCTTCTT
>CAZEDB010000018.1:0-31543 GCA_964510855.1 uncultured Enterobacteriaceae bacterium
TCGCTCCCTGGCGGATTAACCAAACCCGCTACGCCTTGAAGTAAAACAAAGCCCAAGAGGAGTAAGGCGGAGCTTAGGCCGCCAGCCACTAGGTACTTTACGCCAGCCTCAAGCGAGGCGGAGCTTTTGCGGAGAAAGCCGATGAGAATATAGAGACCTACGGTCGCGGTCTCGAGTGCGACAAAGAACGTGGTTACATGCGCCGCTTGCGCGAGTACCATTAGGGCTACGGTTACAAGCAAGAGTAGGTGGTGGAACTCAGCTTCATCCGCTTCACGGGTTTGAAAGAATCGGCTCCCAATCAGGCTGGTTAAGAGCGCACAAATTAAGAAAAGCATTCGCCATTCGGGTGTAAACGAGGTGGTGGCAAGCAAGCCGTTGAAAATCACGACCGAAGGATCGTGGGGTTGGACGGCTACGAGAACCAACGCGGCGACGAGACCGAGGCGCGCTACTGTGGGGATGAGGATACGACCTGCACGGGGGAGGACGAGTGCTTGGATGAGGGCAATGACCGCTAAAGCCGCGACTAAGATTTCAGGAAGCAGCGCGCGCCAATCGGCAGCGGTGGGAGCCGCTTCGCGGAAAGCGTCGAGCGTGAGGAACAAAGAACTCATGGTTGGAGAATGCGGGTCACGAGGGAAGGGAGGAAGCCAAGGGCGAGCGAGGCTGCCAGCAGGCCAAGAGGGGCCATGCGATCGCCCCAGGCGAGATCACCGGTGTCAGGTCGCGCGGCAAGCGTGGGGTTGAGCGGTCCGTGAAAAACCGCCGCGCAGGCACGCAGCATATAAATAGCCGAGACCACGACCGTAGAAGCCGCGAGGGCTTGAATCCAAAGCGACTGATCGCGCAAGGAAAGGAAGATGCCGAATTCGCCCCAGAAATTTCCAAATCCAGGTAGACCGATGGAGGCCATGGAGGCAGCAATGAAGAGGGCGGCGAGGACGGGGGTGCGAGTGCCTAAGCCCCCGAGTTCATCGAAGCGATAGGTCCCAGTTTTTGTCCGAACTTCATTCGCCAGCAAGAAGAGGGCGGCGGCGGAAAGTCCGTGTGCTGCCATTAGGAGGACAGCTGCATGGAGGCCGGCGGCTTGGCCGGTGCGATCGGCCACCCAAAGACCTAGGAAGATGGGGCCCATGTGAGCGACCGAACTCCAAGCGATGAGTTGCTTGAGGTCGCGTTGCGCTAAACAGACTAAGCCTAAAATCACGGTGCTAGCTAAAGCGAATCCGAGAAGGAGGTCCGACCAAGGTCCGAGTTGACCCACCGTGTAAGTTGCAATCACAGCGAGACCAAATTTTTTGAGAGCGCCGGCATGGAGCATGGCCGCGGGCGTAGGCGCGGCACTATATCCAGGGGCTGCCCAGCTGTGAAAGGGAAAGAGGGAAACGAGTGCACCAAAACCGAGTAGGATCATGCCTACCGCACCAGTGCCGGCTGTGCTGGGATTGAAGTCACAAATCAACAAACCGGCGAGGCCAACGATAGCGCCTAAGGTTAGGTAGATGGCCATTTGCATAGCAGCAGCACGGCGACCTTCCCCTCCCCAGAAAATTGTCAGGATGAAAGTGGGAATTAAAGCTACCTCGTGAAAAACATAAGCGGCGAGTGTGCCGGAGGGCGTTGAAAGCGGCGAAGCAAAGGCCCCAAGTGTCCCGCCCCAGATGAGTAAGGTAAGTCCTAAGTAAGCGTGAGGGAGTTCGACGTGAGCTAACTGTCGCAGAGCTTTGTGGGTAGCCGCGGCACCGACTAAGACGGTCATGCCAAAAAGCACCGCCCCAATCGGCTCGAGGAGGAAACCTCCGACGGGACTCGAGCCGCCGAGTCGACCTTCGGTAAGGAGAAAGCCCAACTGAAATAAGGCGGGTAAGGCGGCAAGATTAGCTACTAAAGCAAGTCCACCGAGTGGTAGCCAGCGACCGATGAGGAGTAGGAGGAGACCTGCAAGTAGCGGAGCGCCGACGGCATAGTCGAGCAACGAGGCAGCGGTGAAATCAGGGAGGGGCATGTCAGATAGCGCCCGATAAGAGGGCGAAGAGAAGAAGGACGCCGAGGATAAACCAAGCCGCGGTTAGGCGAATCGAACCGTTATGGAAGAGGCGGCGTGAACCAGCACCCAAGAGGGCGGGAATACCGCCAGCTAAGACTTTACCGCCGATACCATTAATTAGCGCCAGATCGAGGAAGGCGAGAAACTCGACTGCGGGTTGTTGCACGCGCTGCACATAACCGTCGTAGAGCTGATCCATCCAGCGGCGTTCTAAAGTTCGATATAAGCCCGGTGCGACGTCGCGGAGCGCGTCGCCATTCGAACGCCCGTAGAAACGTAAAGCGAGTAGACCAAGCCCGAGTGCGACTAAGCCCGTAAGAGCTGCGGCGCTGACGTGGAACGTCATCGGCGTGGGTAAGACGGCAACGCTTGCCGCTGGTAGTCCGATGTAAGCACCGGCAACCACACTGTATCCTAGACCTAAGACAATGAGGGGGAGCGTCATAGTCCAAGGGGATTCATGGGCGTGAGCGGCCTGCTCGCTGCGAGGGCTGCCAAGAAATACGAGTTGAATTAAGCGGGCGCTGTACAAACAGGTGGCGAGGGCGGCGAGACCAAGTAGGCCAAATGCCAGAGGTCCCGCTTGGTGCGCGGCTTCAAGAATGGCCTCCTTCGAGTACCAGCCAGCGAGAAAGGGCAGGGCGCAGTTGGAAAGGGTCGCGATGAGGAATGCGGCAAACGTCAGCGGCATGCGTTTAGCTAAGCCTCCCATGCGCAACATATCTTGTTCGTGATGGCAGCCGTGAATCACAGATCCAGCACCAAGGAAGAGCGTGGCCTTGAAGAAGGCGTGCGTCATCATGTGCAAGAGGGCGAGCTTGGGCTGACCTAAACCTAAGGCCGCCCCCATGATGCCTAGGTGAGCCAAGGTCGAATAGGCTAGAGACTTTTTTATATCAGTTTGGGCTAGCGCACAAAAGCCTGCGAGTACCGCCATGCCCGCTCCCGACCAAAGCACCCATTGGAGGACTTCTGGAGCGAGTAAGAAATCGACCCGCGCCATTAAGAACACACCCGCAGCGACCATGGTCGCGGCGTGAATGAGGGCTGAGACCGGGGTAGGTCCAGCCATGGCATCGGTTAGCCAAACATGTAAGGGGAATTGCGCAGACTTTCCGATAAATCCGCCAAGTAAGAGTAAACCGAGTAGGGCGGGCGCCGGCTGACTTTTAACGGCAAGAGCGAGTTCGGCAAAATCTGTAGTGCCATAGGTTGCTAGGCACATGGCGATGCCCAAAATAAAACCTAGGTCACCCACGCGATTGACAATAAAGGCCTTCTTGGCGGCGGCGGGTGCGTAGTCGGTGGTGTAGTAGTGCGAAATGAGCAGGTAGGAGCAGAAGCCCACAAGTTCCCAAAACGCAAAAGTCATGAGCAGACCATCTGCGAGCACAATGCCGAGAATGGAGAACATGAAGAGCGAGAGACCAGCAAAGAACCGTCCGCGTGCGTCATCCTCGCGCATGTAGCCCCACGAGAAGAGATGAATCCATGCCCCGACAAAGGTGACGATGAAAAGCATCAAGGCGGCATGGGCATCAAGACGCAGACCGACGCGTAGGACGATATCGCCGAGTTTACCTAGCTCGGTTTGCCAAAGCAGGGTTTGCCCAGGGGTTAGATTTAAAAGCAGTTGCAGGGCTAGGGCGGCGCCGACAAATGCGGCCGCAATGGAGAGTCCAGCGGCAAGGGTGCCGCGGCGCCGGAGGACTAAACCGCAGAGAGCGGCGGTCGCCAACGGTAGGAAAAGAATCCAAGCTAATAAGGTGACCTGCATGGGAATTAGTCGCGTACGGCGTTGAGACGATCGGAGCTTATCGCGCCGGTACGGCGATGGAGGGCAACAATCAGGGCGAGACCGACGGCGACTTCAGCTGCGGCGACGGTGATGATGAAGAAAACCAGTACCGCGCCGTCCATCGTCTGGGTGTAGCGTGAAAAAGCCACCAGGGCATGCATGGCAGCCGCGAGTAGAAGCTCTAGGCACATGTAGGTAACGATCAAATTGCGACGGAGTAAGATTCCGACCAAGCCGAGCGAGAAGGTGAGGCCTGCAACAAACAGGTGATGGCCGAGGGTAGTTGTTTCCATGGGTGTTACTCGGAGGCCCGGGGGGCTTTGCTCAGGCTAACCACGCCCACGAGAGCGAGGAGCAGGAGAAGTCCGGCGAGTTGCAGCGGGAGGGTGTATTTTGTCCAAAGACTTCGGCCATAGGCTTTGGCAGTGGTGGCAAGCGTCTCGGGGTTGGTTGCGAGTTCAGGTGGGGTTGCACTTGCTGGACGATTGAGCAACGGGTCCGAACTGAGCAGGCTAACGACGCCTGCGAGCGCTAGGAAAATTCCCAAGCCCAAGGCGGCACGGCGCCAAGGGTAAGCTTCCTTGGGTGCAGGTGCATCGATGAGCATGATGATGAATAAAAACAAAACCATCACGGCACCGGCGTAGACAAGTATTTGCAGCACACCTAAAAAATAGGCATCGAGCGCGAAGAACTGTCCAGCAATCCCAACCAGGGCGATGATCATGCCCATCGCGGACGTGACGGGGTGGCGACTTCCCACCAGAAGAGCAGCACCTCCGAGGGTGAGTGCAGAGAGAAAGACGAACAAGGGATCCGGCATGGGTTGACCGTAGGGTTCCCGCCGTCTGCTTGGAAAGGCAAAATCCTTAATCTTCTTCGCCTGGCCTAATTAAGCGCACCCCAAGTAGGGGTTCGGTTGGGGCGTTCGGACGTAAAGCAGGCTCGGCTGGGGCCGCGGCGGAGCTGGGGGTTTCTACCTGGGAGGGTCTTCCGCCTAAGGGGTGGGGTTGAACTAGCCAGCAGAGTGCCGCCAAAATTAAGCCTAAGACTAAGAGGAAAAGGCTACGGCGGTGTTCCGCACGACGGCGAGCTGAAGGGGTGATCATTGGGGCTGGGGGTTTCCAGGCTCTGAGAGCAGATTCAGGCGTTGAAGAATTTGCGGTTGTCCAGGCGCAACCCGATTGGCCTGTTCCAGAACCGGACGGATTTCTGCGACCGACGCACCGGATTGTCCAAGTGCCTGTGCGAGGCGTAGCACGGTGGCGCGCGATTGCGGGGCAATCGCCTGAGCTTCTCGAATCGCAGCTAAACCTTCTTCGCGCTCCTTAGCATCAAAGGAGCCTAATAAAATCGAACCCATCACAAGTTTAGGGAAGGCAAGACGGGGGGCTTGCTCAACCGCGAGTCGTGCCTGAGCTAAAGCTTCGGTGCGTAACTCAATCGCGGTCGGTTCTTGGCGATGGAGTAAGGCGAGGGCTTGGGCTAACCAGGCACGGGTCTCAGCTTCACGTCCATTAAGTTCAAGCGCTTCTCGTAAGCGTTCGATGGCTTGACGTAACCGTGCTTCATCCTCGGCGGTTAGCAGTTGACCACCATCAAACAGGGTAGGGCTAAGAAGGTTAACGCGCTCAATAGCCCCTTCGGAGCGCATCTTGGCGGCTAAGGGCGCGAGCAGAATCGGCGTGAGCGCAAGAGGGATAGTTAACACCGTCACCGCGATGAGCGGGCGTACGGGAGCGGGCCAAATAATCGGCGAACCTTCGGAGCGGTAGCCGGCTCTGAGTAAGCTGCCAGCGAGAGCGGCAATTAACATCAAAACTCCTACTTGTACTCCAGAATAGCTGACACAAAGAATCAGTACCGCGGCGAAAATGCCCCCTGCGCCTCCCGCTAAAAGGGTGCGTCGAAGTTGTATCCGCTGCGCGAGGGAGCTGGTAGCCCCAGTTGGAAGCTCAGGGACGCGGAGACCTGCACGCAGTAAACTCACCAGTAAAGCCGCTAAAGGCAGACCGATGCAGAGGGTGCCGAGGGCACCGTGTTCTGCGAGCGTGTCGAGTAAGATGCTGCCAGAAGATGTCGGATCGGTTTGCCAGCTTTCAGGCCGGATTTTTTCAAACCCTAATAGGTAAGACTGAGCGCCGCCGCCAAATACGGGATGTTCAAGGATACTTTGAATGGCGCCGGCTCCTAGGGGTTGTGCTCCCGTTGCGTCGGCGCGCCAAAGGCCGAGGGCAAATTCGCCTACCGACCAAGCCCCATAAACAAATATCAAGGCTGCCGCTCGTAAGTCGAGCCACTCGCGGGCGGTACGACGGCGAAGAGACCAGCCAGCGTAGGCAATGCCAAGCGCTGCGGCAAGGAGTGCCCAGCCATGTTGAGTTTGCCAAAGTCCGATGGTGAGAAGAATCGCAAAGTAGCCGGCAGTAAGACGCATCCAAAGGGCGAGGCGGATATGAAGGGCGGTGGCGAGGGCGGGAATAAGGCCTAGGGTCATGACTGCCGCACAACCAGCAGGTGACCCTAAGGATGAGGCGAAGCGCCCAGCATAAAGCGCATCGGGTTGCAGCCCGAGCATGGCCCGAACTTGGCCGCCATCATTATCGTACGCACCGCTTGCCACGAGGGACGCTGGTCCGATGATGAGAATGCAGGCAAGCACTTGGGACCATAGCTGACGGGCGTGATGCGCGGTCATCCAGAGGGCACTGGCGCCGAGAAGAGCAAGCGTAAGACCCTGTAGGGCTGCTCCGCGATTGGGAGCAAAAGCAACTGCATCTAAACTCAGCCAAAGCACTAAGGGGAGCGCTGCCAAAGCCCCGAGTACGGGCCGGAAACCGCGGTCTTGTCGAATCGCTAGGGCGGTGCCATGTAAAACCGCGGCTGCGAGTAGGAAGGGGGTGCCGAGCCAGGCTCCCTCGGCGCGCGCGCCTCCTTGATGAAGGGCGATAAGCCAGGCACCGGTGAAAACTAGAATCAGAATCAGTCCGTCAAGGAGCTCGGGTTGACCGAGTCGGAAGCCTAAGACGGTGAGTTTCCCTCGAATCTGAGTTAGTAGGGCGCGCATCAGGCGGGGAGCTTCGGGAAATGGCGACGAATGTCGAAGCCTGGACCTTGTCGCACGAGGACTCCGGAGTCGAACGCATTTGTCCAATCCGGAAAGAAGGTATCCGCTTCCGGGGTTTGATCGACATGCGTCAGCAGCAGTTCGCTGCACCAAGGCAAAGCCTCGGTGTAAAGTTGAGCGCCCCCGGCGAGGTAGAGGGTTTTATCGAGGTGAAGATGCTTTAGGGCTTCCCAATCGCTTAAGGTTTCAACCCCAGGAGCTTTAAAACCGCTGCGACTGAGTACGAGGGTGATGCGCCCGGGCAGGGGTCGACCGATGGACTCATAGGTTTTTCTCCCCATGACCAAGACTTGCCCCATGGTGGTCGCCTTGAAGAAGGCAAAGTCTTCCGGAAGATGCCAAGGTAAGCGGTTGTCTTTACCGAGTGCCCGATTGCGCCCTAAGGCAGCAATCGCTATGAGGGGACGACCAAATCGCATTCGTTAAACGGCCACTGGCGCTTTAATGCCGGGGTGAGGGTCGTAGCCTTCAATGACAATATCGTTCGAGGTGAAAGCAAAGAGATCGGTGATAGAGGGATTAAGGACTAAACGGGGTAGGGGGCGGCACTCGCGCGTGAGTTGTAGGTCAACTTGCTCGATATGATTTAAGTAAATGTGCGCATCGCCAAAGGTGTGAATGAAATGTCCGGGCTTCAGGCCTGTGACCTGAGCTATCATGTGCGTGAGCAGGGCGTAACTCGCAATATTGAAGGGCACGCCTAAAAATAAATCGGCGCTGCGTTGATAGAGTTGGCAGCTAAGTCGACCTTCCATAGAAACGTGAAATTGAAAAAGCGTATGGCAAGGGGGCAGGGCGACTTGATCGGCTTCCTGAGGATTCCAGCCGGTGACGAGATGACGTCGGCTGGCAGGCTTTTGCCGCAAGTCATCAAGGAGGCGTCGGATTTGGTCGACCCCATCGGCAGCATAGGTGCCATCGGGTTGACGTGTGGCACCAAAGTTCCGCCATTGATGTCCGTAAATCGGACCGAGGTCACCGGCCTTACGACCAAAGACGGCGCATTTTTCGGCGGTCGCCCACTCGTCCCAAATCGTAACCTTACGTTCATTGAGCCAAGCGTTGTCGGTGCGTCCGGCGAGAAACCAAAGGAGTTCTTCGATAATCGAACGACTGTGGACTTTTTTCGTGGTTACGAGCGGGAAGCCTTCCGCGAGGTCGAAGCGGAGTTGCGCGCCAAAAATTCCTAGAGTGCCCACCCCCGTACGATCGGTGCGACATTCGCCCTGATGACGAACCTGCTTAAGCAGCTCGAGGTAAGCTTTCATGGCCCGATTCAACCGCAGGTAGGTTTGATGGGAAGGATGAAGTGGCTCAAGGCTGTAACTAGGCTAGCCCCTTACTTAAGAGCAGGGTTGCAGGATTGTCTGCGGGCTGCGATTGTGCCATTGACCCCAAGCCCTGAGCGGCATCCCCTAGACACGACCATGAGTGAGTCCCACGACCTGCAGGCTATCTCCAATGACCTTTTCGCGGTTCGAAAGGAGAAACTCGCTATCTTACGCGAGTCGGGCGAGGACCCCTTCCGCGCTAATTGGGAGCAAAGCCACGTGGCTAAGGATTGTCCTGGTCTCCTGCCTGAAGGGATTGATGAGGGTCCTGAAGTCTCAGTGGCAGGTCGGATTATCGCTCTACGGGTGATGGGTAAGGCAAGTTTTGTTAAACTCCTCGATCGCTCCGGCCGCGTCCAATGTTACCTCACGCGCGATGCTTTAGGTGACCGTTATGATGCCCATTTTAAGAAGCTGGTCGATTTAGGCGACTTTATCGGCGTACGAGGTCGGCTCTTTAGAACTAAAACTGGCGAGGTCACGGTTCGTGCAACCACCTACGCTTTGCTTTCCAAGGCGCTCCGTCCGCCCCCTGAGAAATTCCACGGCTTGGCTGACCCTGAGCAAGTCTATCGTCAGCGCTACTTGGATTTAGTTTCAAATCCTGAATCCCGCGAACGACTCATTGCCCGTAGTCGGATTATTGAAGCCATTCGTCGTTTTCTTTGGGCACGCGACTTTCTCGAGGTGGAAACCCCCGCGCTCCACGGCGTGGCAGGCGGGGCAGCCGCACGCCCCTTTGTCACTCGCTTCAATGCGTTACAGTGTGACTTCTCTCTCCGGATTGCCCTCGAGTTACACTTAAAGCGCTGTCTCGTGGGAGGGTTTGATCGCGTGTTTGAGATGGGTCGAGTCTTCCGCAATGAAGGCCTCTCGCGTAAGCATAACCCTGAGTTCACCATGCTCGAAGTCTATCAGGCCTACAGCGACTATCGGGGGATGATGGAACTCGTACGCTCACTCATCCAACAAGTTTGTCGCGAGGTTCTCGGCACCCTTTCGGTTAATCGTGCAGAAGGCGGCACGATTGAACTCGGTGGGGAGTGGCGCGAAGTGAGTTACAAAAATTTAATCATCGAGCGCACCGGTAATCCTGCCTGGTTCACCTTAGCCAAGGCGGATAAACTGGCTTGGTGTCACGCCCAAGGTCTTGAAGAACCTCGGGCAGACTGGGAAGACCACGAAGTCACTAATGAGATTTTTGCTAAGTTAATTGAGCCCGGATTAATCCAGCCCACCTTCGTTACCCATATTCCCCGTCAACTCTGCCCCTTAGCCAAAGTTTCGCAGAGCGACCCTGATTCCCTCGATGTCTTTGAACTTTGTATTAACGGACAAGAAATTGCGCCCGCTTACTCCGAGCAAAACGATCCCTTAGAGCAGCGGCGTCAGTTGGAAATTCAAGCTGGCGCGGAAACTCAGCGCATTGATGAAGATTTTCTCTTGGCACTCGAGCATGGCATGCCGCCCGCAGGAGGCTTGGGCATCGGCATTGATCGCTTAGTTATTCTACTCACGGGTGCAGCCAACATTCGCGACACCATTCTTTTCCCGACCCTACGTCCGGACGCTCCCGTTTAAGCCCTTACTATCGCATGCCCTGGACGCTTCAGCTTGCGCTTCGCCAGCTCTTTCCTCCTGGTCGGGCTTTTCCAGCTTTCGCTGGGGTTTCGATCTTAGGTGTAGCTTTAGGTGTTACTGCCTTGTTGGTCGTTCAGACGGTGATGAATGGTTTTGGTGAGGAACATCGTTTAAGAATTCGTGAAGCCTTTGGGGATATTGTCCTAACCTCCGATTCACCCCTCGTAAACCCCGACAGTCTTGCTCTCCGACTCGCCACCGATGCCGCGGTGCGTTCCGCGTCACCCTTTGCGCAAGGACCTGCCTTAGCTAAGATTGCGGATCGTTCGACCGTTGTGCTCGCACGAGGTGTAAACCCCGAGGATCCTGATTTGCCCGCCCGGCGCTACGTCGTAGGCGGAAGCCTAGCGGAACTTCATGACGGTTCGGTTGTACTCGGGGCAGGTCTTGCCCGCCAGCTAGGGGTGCGCGTTGGTGATCGCATTGATCTTTGGTCGCCCTCGATGGCGGAGCGTGCGGAACGCGGACGGGCGGCACTGCCGGCTGAACTTGAAGTCGCTGCCGTGATACGCACTGGCTTTAGTGAGGTTGACGACCGGGCAGCGCTTTTAACCCTTCGTCGGTTTCGCGAGTTGTGGGATTTAGAAGGTCGTGCCCATGGCGTAAGTCTTCGGCTTAAAGATTCATCTCCCGCTGCAGCTGAAGCTACCGCGGCGCGGCTTGAGTCTACCGTTGGCGGTGCAAGCTACGTTCCTTGGACTTCACTGAAGCGTAATTTTCTCGAAGCCATTCGCTTTGAAAAAACCATGCTCTTCTTTTTGATGTTCATCATCACCCTGGTGGCGTCGTTCTCGATTGGTAGCACGCTCTTTTCTGCAGTGGTGCGACGCTCTCGGGAAATTGGGGTTCTAGCAGCCTTGGGTGCGAGCCCTACCTCCGTAGCCTTGGTCTTTGGTCTGCAAGGTTTAGGGATTGGACTGCTCGGTACCTTGCTGGGTTTTATTTTAACTTGGAGTGTGCTGACCGGCCGGGAAGAAATTCTTACGTTGATTAATTCCCTTTTTGGCGACGGCCAGATGGTCGCGTCGATTTATAACTTCAGTTTTGTCCCGCTCCATTATGACCCTCAAGATTTTCTCTTGGCTGCGGTCTTCACGCTCTTAACTACCACCTTGGCGGGCTTAGTCCCTGCCATCTGGGCGGCTCGTCGCCGCCCGACCGAGGCGATGCGTCATGGCTGAGTTCGTTTTAAGGAGTTTAGGTTTAACTAAGGCCTACGGCTCAGCAGCTGGACCTTTACCCATCCTTCGCGGCATTGACCTTACGGTCGCTGCGGGGGAGTCGGTTGCGATTACCGGGGAGTCGGGGGCGGGTAAGACTACCCTTCTGCAAATTCTTGGCGGTCTTGATCGTGCCGATACCGGGGAACTTTGGTGGGGTAGTCGTCGGGTGGATGCTTTATCCCGCGGTGACGTTGCATCGCTTCGTAGTAATTTGGGTTTTGTTTTTCAAAACTACCAACTCATGCCCGAATTAAATGCCCGCGAGAATGTTGCGCTGGCGGCACGCATTCAGGGTCAATCGTCCAGTAGCGCACTGGCAGCAGCCGATGAACTTTTAGCCCGGGTAGGTTTAGCCGCGCGGGCGCTCCATCTCCCTGCCGCACTTTCGGGCGGGGAATGTCAGCGGGTTGCCTTGGCGCGGGCTTTAGTTAATCGCCCAAGCTTAGTGCTTGCGGATGAGCCGACAGGCAATCTCGACGAATCCACAGGAGCAGCGGTGATGGACTTATTGTTACGACTTGTGCAGGAGCAGGGCGCAGGGCTTTTGTTGGTTACACACTCGATGAAGCATGCCGCGCGTGCCTCCCGGCAGCTGGTTTTGCAAAACGGTACTTTGAGGGCGGTTTAAGGGTTCGGTTTGACAGTTGCTCAGAGAGTAGTCCTGTAAAGGGATGACTCCTCTCGCTCCTGCTGATCTCGGTGCTGCCCTTCGCTGGCGTTATGCCACTAAAAAATTTGATACGCGTCGTCTACCCGACGCTGTCTGGAAGGTGCTCGCTGACAGCTTAGTTTTAGCCCCTTCGTCTTATGGCCTTCAACCTTGGCGTTTTCTCGTGGTGGAAGACCCTGCGGTGCGGGCTCGCTTGCGTGAGCATTCTTGGAATCAAGGTCAAGTGACCGACGCCTCCCATCTCGTGGTGTTTCTCCGTCGCATAGCCACGCCCGCTGCAGAGGTGGATCGCTTTGCGGCCCGCATGGCTGAAGTACGCGGCGTAACTGCGGCGCAAGTGGAACCTTATCGTCAGATGATGCTGGCGAATGTGGCCCAAGGAATGTCGCCTGAAGTGCAACGTGAATGGGCGGCACGCCAAGTCTACCTTGCTCTGGGCCAGTTTATGACCTCAGCTGCGGTGTTGGGCGTGGATACCTGCCCGCTCGAAGGCATCACGCCCTCGAAGTATAATGAGATTCTTGGTCTTGAGGGTTCCGGATTTGAAACCGTGGTGGCTTGTGTGGTGGGCTATCGCGCCGCCGACGATGCTTATGCCCAAGCCGCAAAAGTTCGCTTCCCTGAAGCAGAAATAATCCGTCGCGTTTAAGCAACTTATCGCAACCAGCTGTCGAGGTCGTCGTCGCTCCCCAAGATTTCTGGGTCGCCGTATTCGGGCGAGAGGGCGCTGCGGTAACTCTCTTGGGCGAAACGTCGGCAATGCAAAAGCACGCGGGCTGATTGCCCAGGAGCGCGGACGAGTCGTCCGAGTGCTTGGTTAACTTTGCGCATGCCGGGGCGAATGTAGGCGAGGGCAAAGGCATCTTCGGCTCCGGCTAGTTCAAACATCGCCCGCCGTGCTTCTTGCAGGGCATTGACTTCGGGTAGGGCAGGTCCGATCACGACCGCCGAGCCGATACGCCCGCCTAACAAATCGATGCCTTCACCGAGTGCCCCGCCGACGATCAGGCAGAGAATGGAGCCAGGTCGTAAGGATTGGTCGAGGAAGCGCGCCATGCCATCTGGACGGAGTCCGCGCGGTTGTACGGCGATGAGGCTCGTGGGGTGCAGGCGTCGTAAAGCCGCCGCAGTGTCATCGGCATAGCGATAGGAGGGAAAGAACGCCGCAACCGGTCCTTCGCGTTTTGCTAGGCGCGCTAAGGTATTAGCGGTGAGATCAAGGTGTTGGGTTCGAGTCTTAAAGCGCGTGTCTACCCGGGCATCAATCGCGACGCGATACGCGCCGTGACGCCAAGGGGCCCGGGCGTCGACGCGAGCTAAGACACCTGCCTCTAAGCCACAGTCTGATTCTAAGGCACCTTTCGGGCCGGGTGTTCCGGAGAGTAAGAGGCACCGACCTTGGGCTTGGAGACGCTCCCCAATTGTGCGAGCCGCGGATAAACAATCGAGGCGAAGCGTGCCCGCTTGCGGAGACCATAGTAGCCAACCCGCATCGCTGACTTCAAGTCGATGATGCCAGAGTACCGCACTGGTTGCGACGCGTGCGGCCTCTTCAGGTAGGGTGTCGGTATCGAGCGGATGATTGAGGGTGAGCGCAACAAATCGTTCGGCATGAGCACGTGCTTCAAGTCGATCATCCGGATCCATCACGTCGGCCTTAGGAAGTCTTCCTAAAAAACTCGACCATGCTAAAAGCGCATCGGCCCACTCTTTAGGCGCACGAGCCATGGATAAGGCGTGTGCCGCATCGATGGCGGCCTGTGAGGTAATGCCGAGGGACAGGGCTTCGGCCACCCGCTCAGGAAGGTTATGGACTTCATCTACAATCACGACGTGTTCTGACTCGTTCCAACCCGGAAGCAGTTCGAGCGCTTGTCGCTGCCCCGGAGCAAAGACATAATTGTAGTCACAGACTAAAACATCGGCCTCCGCGGCCATGGCTTTACTTATTAACCAAGGCGGTACTCGGGCTAAGCGGCCGAGTTGACGCACCGTGCCGAGATCGGCGCCTGACTCTAGTAAGCGTGCCGCATCAATCCCCGCGCGTGCCCAGTTAGCGCGAATCACCCCAGGTTCATCGGGCATGCCCTCGAGCTCATGTTCAGCGCGTGGACGAAGAAGTAGGGCTCGAAGTTCCTTAGGCTCAGCTAGTCGCCGTAGCTCGGTCATAACTTGGAGCTGCCCCGTGCCTTTACCCGTTAGATAAATTAAACGCGTGACTCTGCCTGAGCGAAGCAGGCTGAGGCCATGGCGAAGGGCGGCGGAGGTTTTTCCAAAGCCGGTGGGTGCGACTAACAGACGTAGACCGTACTCGGTGGTCTCGGTTAAAGCTTCGCCTGCCTCGAGCCATTCGGGTCGCGGTTCGGCAAAAGGCAGACGATCAGGCAGCGCTAAGAGTCGAGCATGACTGGCCCGGCGATTTTCAGCATGGGCTGCAATCCGGTCAGCTTGCTCAAGTAAGTCGCGCTCCGCTTCATCGAGTAGGCTTACCGTTTGTCGATCGCCGCGGGTGGGGTCTACGAGTACGAGTTCGCCTCGTACTGAGCGTATGCCAGGACGGAGTCGAGCGGCCTGACAGTAAATCGCTAGTTGCAAAAAATGGTGAGGGTAAGCTTCGCGTAGCGCCATTTCTGTACGCGGTAGACCTCCCATCACGGTTTTGATTTCGCGCACCTCAATCGCACCGTCACGTTCGCGCCACTGGTCGGCACGACCGGCGACGGCTAAGGTCCAGCCTTTAGCTTGGAGCTGGGTTTCGATGGTAACTTCGAAGGTCCAACCCTCATCTCGGCTTTCCGCTTCGTTGCGCAGGGTGGTATGCCATTGTCGACCAGCTTCAGCACGCCAAGCCGGAGCCGGCCTACCTGCGGCAGGCCCGCTGCGAAAGCCCGCAAAATCTTGGGCACTTAACTCAATGCGCCACGCACGGGGATCAATGCGCATTTTAAGGTAAGATATAGTGTACTTCACCTGCCGCCCAACGTTCTAAGTCTTCACTCAAGGTCCGGACTTCAGCTTCCGTGGCGGTCTGGGCATCAAGGGCGGTGCCGAGAACGGAAGCGGCGATGGCTGCCTGAGCTCCTAACCGACCTAACCAATCGGCCTCAACCGGCCAGCCGCCATCTTTGAGTAATAACCAAAGTGCTTTAACATAGGCCGCATCGGGTCGAGGTCGTGTGGCCATGGCACTCAGGGTTTCGCGTACGATTTGATAAGCTACGGCAGCTGATTCAGGGGGCGGCGGGTTGCGTCGGAGAAGGTTGGCCAAACGACTGGCACGTTCGAGTGCTCCATGGCTTTGGCCGATACCTGAAAGTCGACGTACTAAGCGGTAATCGCGCGCGAAACGATTCGCCCCTCCCTTGGCGGGTTCTAAGGTGATTTCGGCCTCGTCAAAGAGGTCGGGTCGTTCGGCTTTGCTACTAGGTCGAGAGCGAAGCAGACAACGTACGAGCCCTTGTTCGCTCTCTAAAACGGAGAGGAGAAGGTGGGATTCGCCCGAGGGTTCACGACCTAAGATGAGGCATCGTAACGTAGACGCCATCTCAAGTCTTGTCCTCAACCTGCGGCATAATGGCACCAAAGGAGACGAGTAGCCCGATGGCTTGGGATACCCCTAACTGCGTCTCGCGAATTTGATGCGGTTCAACTTGAAGAATGAAACCCGCAGTTGGTGCAGGTGCGTTAGGTACAAATACATTTACTACCTGCCGTCCGAGGGCTTCGCTAAAGGCTGTGGGTTGTTCATGGGTCACAAAGGCAATACTCCAGCAGCCTGGACGGGGAAATTCGACCAGGACAACCCGGCGAAACATTTGTTTATTTCTTCCCGTTAGTGCATCGACCATTTGTCGAATCGATCCGTAGAGGCCGCTTAAACCTGGGACGCCACTAACCAAACGATTGAAAAGATTTTGTAAGATTCGACCAAAAATTCTTTTGGAAAGGAAGCCCGCGATGGTAAGAATGATGGCAGAGAGCAGGGCGGAAGTGAGCACGACTCCTTGGCGCCATAAACCTGCATCGAGCACGGGTGAAGTTTTGCCTACCGTCGTGTAGGTGAATTCGATGCCGGCTTCGACTAAGGGCTGGGCGTAGGTGCCCATTAAATCGAGCAGGAAGCCTAAGAGGGCTACGGTTAGCCCAATGGGGAGGAGGAGGAAAAGTCCGGTTAGGAAGTTGTGGCCTATGCGACTAGCTAGGGTGCGGTTTTCTTCAGGAGCCTCGGAGGTCATACCCCTAGGGAAGGGGTGAGCGGCAGGGATGCAAGAGTGCTCCCTTGCTTGCCCTGGGGATTAAGCGATACTAGCCTGCCTTATGCGCTTATATCTTCTTATTATGGCTGCCTTTCTCCCTTCCTGGCTCGGTGCCACTGAATTAGCCTACCCGCAGACTGAGGTGGGAACTTGTGAGGTCAAAACCCTGCCCGCGGGGAGGATTCTCGTGGCCCGCTCGACCCAGCCCTATTTTTCGGGCGACAACCGTTTATTCGGAAAACTCTTTCGTTATATCCAACGTAACCGCATTCCTATGACCTCGCCGGTCGAGGCCCGCATGGAGCCTGGCACCATGGTCTTTTATGTTGATACCGCTTCGGCTAAGCGCACCGACTTAACCGGAACCCCCGAGGTTGAACTACAAGGGGTAGCGGAGCGCCAAGTGGCGTCAGTGGGTATCCGAGGAAGCTATACTTCTTTGTCGTACACGACTGAATTGAAGCGTTTGCAGGAATGGGTCGCCACTCAGCGAGATTTAGAAGTTATTGGCGAACCGTATGCGGTTTATTGGGATAGCCCATTTGTCCCCGGCTTTATGAAACGGAGCGAAGTGCACCTCCCGGTACGCCGCGTTGTGCGCTAAGTTAATCGTTCAGTCCCACGTCAGCAGCCATTCAGTCTTAGCTTTGGGGTCCTCAATCACCACGGACTCGCCTGATTTCGTGCGTTGCACGAGGTCGCGAGTGGAGGTGCGGGGCTCATTCTTGGCCTTAGCGGCGTTAGCTAAATCCGCGAGTCGTTGCAGTTCGCGGCTGGTTTCGGGCTGTTGACGTTGATCTAAACGCGAGGTGAGGAAAGGTCGACGGGACCAACCCTCGCGCACGGGCTGGAGCGCTTGCTCCCGGCTGCGTTGCCGTTGGGCTTGGAGGAGCTCGCTAGGCTTAGGTAAGGTACGAGCTAGAGTAATGGGGATGTCGACGAGTAACGCGGGTTCGCCTTGAATGCGGACAAAAGTGCCTTGCAGGACGCGCGGTTTGGCCACGACGCCAAAGCCGGTTCGACCCTTACCTGCTTCCATTTGCGAGTAGTGTGAGGTGAAGCTCTGAAATTTATCGAGGGGAACCACCACGCAGAGAAGGCCGCCTTCTTCGCCGCGTTCATTGCCCCCGAGAATTTCTACAATCGCAGCGGGTGCATCGCCTGCAATCAGCCCTGGGTCTGGCATATTGAGTACGGAAGTCCGTACCGCTTTACCCTCAAAGAGAGCGGGGCTTGCGGCCCAGGTTTCTGGCGCCATGGGGTCACCTTTTTTGGCTGGCTTGGCAGCGAGGGTGCTTACCGTGAGAAGTAGGCTAAGGAGGACGCGCATTTTAGGCGGGGTGTTGAGGTGCAAGAGCTTGAGCAATTTCACGAGTTAGGCCAGGTCCACGAAAGATCAGCCCGCTGTAAATCTGTACCAAAGCAGCTCCTTCATCCATGTATCTAGCCGCATCTTTCCCTGAGAGAATCCCCCCACAGCCGATCACAGGAATTTTGCCATCCGTGGCCCGACATAGGTAACGAACCACTGCAAGGGCCTGTTCAAGCAGGGGTGCACCGCTTAGTCCGCCCGTAGATTCACAACCCTGAGTTTGAGGAGGGCGTTGAATGGTGGTATTGGTGGCAATGATGCCGGCGAATTGAGTATCGGTTACTACCTGTAAAATATCGTCGAGTTGTCGCGGGTTAAGATCCGGGGCAATTTTAAGAAAGAGCGGGCGGCGCCCACCCGCTAATTCACCATTCGCTTTTTGGAGAGTCTTGAGCAGCGCGGTTAAAGGAGCACGATCCTGCAAGCCGCGTAATCCTGGAGTATTCGGACTCGAAATATTAATCGCAAGATAGTCAGCCAAGGGGGCGAGTTTAACAAAGCTTGCGAGGTAATCAGCAGCAACGGCTTCGCTGTCCGTGGCGTCGACCACCTTGGATTTTCCGAGATTGATACCCAAGGGAATCGCGCGTTGCCCTCGTGCTGGGCCGGCGGCTAGACGCCGGGCAACTGCTTCTGCTCCAAGATTGGGAAAGCCATAACGGTTAACCACAGCCCTTAATGCTGGATAGCGAAAGACGCGGGGCTTGGGGTTTCCGGGTTGGGCGAGGTGGGTGATGGTCCCTACTTCAACATGGCCAAAGCCGAGCGCGGCGGCTCCTCTCCAACCCGTCCCATTCTTATCAAAGCCAGCGGCTAAACCCACCGCATTGGGAAATTCCAGCCCTGCTAAGCGAACGGGGCGGGTTCCCTGGGGGCTTAAGGAGCGCTCCAAAAGTGCCCGTAGGGGAGGAAAAGCCCCCACTAAACCCATCGCCGCTAGGCCTAAATGGTGGGCTTTTTCAGGGTCTAGGCGGTAAAGCAGGGGGGCGGCAATACGCTCATAAAGAAAGGACATGCCCCAGCCTAGTTCGAGATAGTCCCAAAGGTGAAGAAGGAATCACCCGCAAAACCCTTGCCATAGACGCCGCTCGAGCATCTAACCCTCCCCATGCTTCCTACGTCATCCAAGTTGCTTTGGTGTACCGTACGTTTTGACGAGGCCACTTCCAAGTGGTGGGTCAAAGAAACTTCTGACCCTCGTCACTACGATCCCGATGGTCTTGGCATCTTAGATCCTCGCCAATTGCCCTGGATCCTCGACCTCCTTGACCCTTTGCGCGAGTATGGACTTTCCAACGAAATCATTGAAGCCGCCTTCGTGCCTTTTCAAATTCAATCCGCTGATAAAGATGGCGTGGTGCGTTTAGCGCGCGTTGCCGAACATATTCTTGAGTCCGAGGAACAACTCTTTGGTTTACCCAATGTTAAGGACGGCGACAAAGGTGCCTTTGCTGATTTCCTTGAACACATCATGCGTCTGCGCGTGAAGTTCCTCAATGATAACATCAAGTTAGATACCAAGCTTACCTTTGAGGATATTGATGAGCGAGTAGGGGACTTGCGTAATCAGGCTTTGATTGAGAGCCGTGATATTCATCCCCTCGATGAAATCACCGACATTATCGAATTCGTGCCTGAAGGCCACGAACTCCCAGTAGATGACGAAGATGATGAAAAGCCCGTGCGCCGTGCTGCTGAAGACGAGATCGAAGATCTGCCTGAAGCGGATGAAAAATTAGCCGAAGATGAAACTATGCGCTGGGGTGATGAAGACGACCGTGGCGATGGCGAAGCCGGTGGCGAAGAGGGCGGGGGCTCCTCAGGCAGTCGGAAGCGCCGCTAGTTTCTGACTAACGAACGGGCACGTCTCCAGGCGGAGTCGCGGCCGGTCCCTCCTCAGTCTTAGCCTCAGGCGTGGCTAGGTCGGGTATTACGAGCGGCTTGGGCTTAGGCTTGGGCTTGCTCACGAGTGGCTCGAAGAGCCAGAGACGCCGAGCAGCACGATCGACCGCGATGGGGTGAGCCCGTAAAAAGTCGTTGCCGAGAATATTATGCTCTTTGCCGCGGTGGAAGGTGACGTCGTTTAAGGGCACGCCTTGCAGCATGACGGTCTCAGGTAAGCACACCTCCATTTTTTGTAAGCTTAGCCCACGTACTGTGGCCACGGGGGCGTAGCCTCTGAAGGCAACCTTACCCCGATACTTCATAGACGTAACATAGGAAAGGGTAGCGCCAGAATCGATGAGCATCGGCACTTTACGACCATCGATATCGAGATTGATATTAACGTGTCCGCCCCGGCTGAAGCAGCTGACTTCACGTGCGCCCGAGGTGTCCGGTATTTTTCCCAAGACCATGACGCGGTCGGCTAAGTCCATATAAAATCCTTGGGTAAAAAGAATTTCCGCACCAATCAGGCCATCGAGGCCTGAGCCGGTTAAGGGTAAGACCGCGATATGAAAGTCGCGCCAAGTACCTGCTCCCATTTCGAGCGTTTCTACGAGCGCGTAATCCGTTTCATTACGTCCCGTATTGCCCATCGAGGGAACGGTCATGGCAATTTCCATGCCGGCGCGCTCGAGGGCCTCTGGGGTTAGGACGCCGGCGCCTTGGCAGCCCGTGTCGATGCCGAGTAAAAGCTCGGTACCATTCACCCGAACTTTTAGCGTGGGGATAGATTTAACGATTAAGGGGAGGTGAACAAATCCTGCCTCGGGTAGCGTAGCCTTGGGTTCACGAAGCCGCTGTTGGGCTGCAAGGTTAGTAAACAGTAGCCAACTTAAGAGCAGACAGTAGCAAGAGCGTTTCATGAGCATCACGGGTTGCGGGGTTGCAACCGGTCTTATTCAATCGGAAGTCGTCGCCGGCGCAAGGCAAGCAGAAGAAAGGTAGCGGCGGCGGGCCAGACTAACCAGTTGCCCGCTTGTACCCAACGCGTGGGCGCGGGCGAGGATGCCACAACCACCTCGCCTAAATCGACCGCACCCCGGAAGTAGATGGAACCCTCACGCAGGGCAGGTCGAGATTGTCCCGTGGGTTCGACGATGCCGCTCCAGCCTGCATTGCCGCAGCGAAGCACCGGTAGGCGCGATGAAGCGGCCAGAAGGCTGCTGTGGGCGGCGTGCTGCCAGGCACCCAGCTCGCGTCCGTACCAGGCATCGTTGGTTAGGACGACGAGCGCATGCGCCCCAGCTAAGGCGTGATCGCGCGCCAGTTCAGGGAAGATGTCTTCATAGCAAACCAGCGCTCCAAGGGCGAGGGTTGTGCCCGCACGTGTGGTCACGACTAAGGGGGTGGCGGCTGCACCTGGAATGCAATCTTGAGGAATGGGTACTAACTTACGCAGTGGCAAATAGTCGGCCAGCGGCACGTATTCGCCAAAAGGCACGAGCCGACGTTTGGCTTGTTGTTGAATAGAGCCTCCGCTTACGGGAACGGCGGCTATGACATTTGCATAGCCTTTTTCACGGGCATCAACTGCGCCGACTAAGAGGGTCGCTCCCGTATCCGCTGCCAGTCGTCGTAAAAGGGCTTGGTAGCCTGAATCGCCCAGGGGGTAGGGTGCAGCTGCCTCAGGGAGTAAAATGATATCAGGGGCAACGTCGCCTGCTTCTAAGGTTAGGGCGGCAAGTTCGCGCACTTGTAAGGCAGCCGAGGAACCTTCCCATTTTCGATAAGGGTCGGTGTCGGTTTGTACGGCTGCGAGACGTAAAGTGACCGCAGCTGGTTGTGTTGCTTGGCTACGCAGATACTCAAGGTGCAGCCAGAATGCGAAGATGATAGGCACTAATCCTAGCCAAAGCTCAGGCGTGAAGCCTCGTAAAAAATTTCTCGGAGTGAGCGGTTGATCAACACCAGGACGTAATTCGTTGAATTGCCGGCGCAGCCATCGCGCGAGCGCAAGATTAGTTAAAATTAATGCACCGGAAAGTCCTTGCGGGCCTGCCCAGGCGCAAAGGGCGAGCATGACCGGGTTGCTGGTTTGACTCGCCGCGAGCGGCAGCCAGCCGAAACCCGTTAACGCCCAGCCGCGCAGCGCCTCGAGCAAGATCCAAAAGGCGGCCAGCCCGAGTAACGAAAGCACGCGATCGTGTAGGGGGCGTTTTTCTGCCCAGGGTAAAATCCAGCGCAACGCACTCAGCCAAATCCAAAGGTAGAGGGCACAATAGCTAGCTAAGAGAATCCAGCCTAACCAACCTAGCGGAGGTTCTACATGACGAAGCCAGGCTAGGAGGCCTAACCAAACGCCACCCGAAGCTAAAGCGGTGGCTCGGTGCCATGTGCGCCAATCGGGTGCGGTCGTAGCCCAAAGCGCGAGTGGCACGACCCATAGAAAACCTGCCCAAGCAAAGGGCCCTGGTAAAAAAGCTAGAAAAAGTAAGAGCGCAGACAGAGTCGGCGCTAGCCAAGTCATGCGGACTAGGCCAGCCATGAAGTTATTCTGAAAGCACGGCTTCAATCGTCCAACCGTCTTCACGCACCAGTGGCTCGGCTTTCTTCCATTTTAATTCCTGAGTTTGCTCGCCCTTGCGAATGCGTACGAGTGCGTTGCGACCAATCTTGGGTAGCTCGCGACGCACAGGCTGAGCTTTAGGAGCAGGGGCAGGGGGTAGTTTCGCTGTGGCGGTTTTAGGACTCGCTTGGCCAGGCCCCACCGCCACCGCTTCTCCGCGAGCGCGACGCATGGTTTCTTCGAAGGCCTCGAGCGAGGTAGCCATACGGAAGAGCCCCGTACAGGCATCGGAGCGGAGTCGTCCGAGCATCGTACCAAAGGCCCGGAAGGCTTCTGCCTTGTACTCATTGAGCGGGTCTTTCTGGGCGTAACCCCGAAGCCCGACCGAACGTCGAAGGTCTTCCATTTCGGTGAGGTGGTCTTGCCAATTACGATCCACTGCACGCAAGACGACTTGACGCTCGAGAGAGCGCAAACCGTTAGCCTCTTCGTATTGTTCGCGCTCAGCGTGAAGTCGTGAAACCCGGCCTGCGATTTCATTACCTGCTTTAGCGGCACCAAGCGCGAGGAGTTCGTCGGCGGTAATGCGAACAGGGAAGGCGCCACTTGCCCAAGCGATAAAATCTTCTGCGGCTTGGCGATTCCCAGGCCCGCGCGGGTCAGGGAAGATGGCAGCAACGCGCTCATTAATTTCTTCGCTGATTAACTCGAGTAAGACGGGGCGGGGGTTCTCTGCACGAATCGCGCCGTTACGAATCGCATAGATAACTTCGCGCTGCCGATTGAGCACATCGTCATACTGTAAAAGACGCTTTCGGATGGTATAGTTTTGTGCCTCAACCCGCTTTTGCGCGGTGGTAATTGACCAATTCAGTAAGGGGTGTTCGAGGGGGTCGCCTTCCTTGAAAGATTTTTCCAAGAGATTGGAAATCGTACCCGCGTTGGCAAAGAGCCGCATGAGGTCGTCTTCCAGCGAGACTAAGAAGCGAGAGCGCCCGGGGTCACCTTGACGGGAGCAACGACCGCGTAACTGACGATCCACTCGGCGCGATTCATGGCGTTCGGTGGCGAGTACGAAGAGTCCGCCGAGTTCGGCTACACCTTCACCGAGTTTAATGTCGGTGCCGCGACCTGCCATATTGGTGGCAATCGTTACGGCGCCTTGTTGGCCGGCACGGGCAATAATGTCGGCCTCAAGCGCATGCTGTTTAGCGTTGAGTACCTTATGGGGTATTTTTGCCGCCTCGAGCATACCGCTGAGCGTTTCCGAGGATTCTACTGAGGCCGTGCCGACGAGAACGGGCTGACCTTTGGCATGGGCGGCAGCGATGAGTTGGATGGCGTGAGCAAACTTTTCTCGGCGGGTTTTGAAGACGATATCATTTTCATCGACGCGAATGCAGTCGCGGTGGGTGGGAATGGCGACCACGCCCAGTCCGTAGATATCATTAAACTCTGAAGCTTCGGTTTCCGCTGTACCGGTCATGCCTGCCAGTTTCTCGTAGAGGCGGAAATAATTTTGGATGGTGATGGTAGCGTAAGTTTTAGTTTCACGCTCAAGTGGGACGTTTTCTTTGCATTCTACGGCTTGATGTAGGCCGTCGCTCCAGCGTCGTCCGGGAAGAATGCGCCCGGTATGCTCATCCACGATATAGACTTTATTGTCCTGCACCACGTAGTGAACGTCCCGCTCGTAGAGCGCATAGGCGCGCAGGAGTTGTCCGATGGCATGAATATCCTCGCTGGCCTTAATGTAGGCAGCTTCCGCAGCTTGCTTTTGTTCGGCGCGCTCTGCTGGGGTTAGGGAAGTCTTGGCTTCGATGGCGACAAAGGCACTGGCGATGTCGGGCAGAACAAACGCATCGGGCTCGCCGGGGCGCAGGGTGTCACGTCCAATCTGAGTCAGGTCGGCCTCATGGTTACGTTCGCTGACCGCAAAGTAGAGTTGCTCCTTGAGGACATACTTACGGGTCTTTTCAAGTTCAGAGGCTAAAAGGCCTTCACGACGTTCTAGGGCTTTGCGCCACCGTCCGCTTTCAAGCAAACGGAGTAAAATGCGGTTGCGGGGCATGCCATGGGTGGCGAGCCAAAGTTTGTCGGCCACATCATCGGGTACTTCTTCGGTTGGCCCGAGTTTGTTGAGCACCGCTTCTGCCTCAGTCATGAGTCGATTCACCAGTCGGACCTGGTGCTCGATGAGTTGGGCAACATCGGGTTTGAGACGGGGGAAGGCGGGCTCGCGCTCTTCGGGAACCGGTCCGGAAATAATCAGCGGCGTGCGAGCCTCATCAACGAGAATGGAGTCTACTTCATCGACAATACAGTAAAAGTGCTCGCGCTGAACTTGTTCATCGGCCGAGAAGGCCATGCCGTTATCGCGCAGATAATCAAAGCCGAGTTCAGAAGCGGTGGCGTAGGTAATGTCACAACCGTAAGCAGCCCGACGCTCGGCGGGACTCATTTGGTTTTGAATGCAACCGACCGTGAGTCCAAGCCATTTGAAGAGATGACCCATCCACTCCGAGTCCCGTCGGGCTAGGTAATCATTTACCGTCACGAGCTGACAGTTGCGGCCGGCTAAGGCGTTAAGATAGAGGGGCAGGGTGGCAACGAGCGTCTTGCCTTCCCCCGTCGACATTTCGGCGATCTTGCGCTGATGTAATGCGATGCCGCCAATGAGTTGCACATCGAAGTGCACCATGTTCCAGGTTAAGTTGTGCCCGCAGACCTCAACTTGGGTGCCGACTAAACGTCGGGCGGCTTCACGAACGGTAGCAAAAGCTTCGGGTAGTAAATCATCTAGGCTAGCTCCTTGCGCGACGCGTTCACGAAATTCTTTGGTCTTAGCCTTAAGTTGGTCATCCGTGAGTTGCGCATAGCCCTTTTGGTGGGCGTGAATTTGTCGCACCAAAGGAGCACTTCGTCGGAGAAACCGGCGGTGATGGCTGCCGGCGAAGAACTTGAGTAAGCCTAGGAACATCGCAAAAGAGTGCCCCAATCAACCTGCCGCCCCCGCCGGGGGCAAGGCGGAATGACCCCTCTCTCGCCTTGCCCCCAAGCCCAAGCCCCGCTTAGGGGTTCTTATGCCCGAAAACGTCATCATCCTTGGAACCGGTTGCGCAGGCTTAACTGCGGCTATTTATGCCGCTCGCGCCAACCTAAACCCCCTTGTGCTTGAAGGGGGTCAGCCTGGCGGCCAATTGACGACCACCTCCGAGGTAGAGAATTTCCCTGGCTTTGCCCAAGGGGTTGATGGCAACGATTTGATTGCTGCCATGCGCGCCCAAGCTGAGCGCTTTGGCACGCGTTTTGAATATGACCGGATTACTTCCGCGGACTTGACCGGAGATATTAAAAAACTTCAAGGCGCCGAGCGTACTTATGAAACTAAAGCGGTCATTTTAGCCACGGGGGCTTCTCCTCGCTTGCTCGGTATTCCTGGTGAGCAAACCTACTATGGAGGTAAAGGCGTCACCACGTGTGCGACCTGTGATGGAGCTTTTTATCGCAATCAAGAGGTTGTGGTGGTGGGCGGAGGCGACTCCGCTTGTGAAGAAGCCATCTTCCTCACGCGCTTTGCCAGCAAGGTTACCTTAGTGCACCGCCGCGATCGTTTTCGTGCCTCTGAAATTATGGTGCAGCGGGTTAAAAATCACCCCAAGGTGGTCTTAGCACTCAACTGCACGCCGCTTGAAGTTCTGGGCGGTCCTGAAGGTAAGGTTGTGGGCTTAAAGGTTTCAGAAACGGGCGTGGGTGAGCGGGTGATTGACTGTAAGGGCGTGTTTATCGCTATCGGTCATACCCCCAATACCCAAGCGTTTGCGGGCCAGTTGCCGGTCGATGCGAACGGTTACTTTATTGCCGGTGCTTCCACCGTATCGACACCTCTACCGGGTGTCTTTGTTGCGGGTGACTGCGCGGATCATGTCTACCGCCAAGCCATTACCGCCGCGGGTATGGGTTGTCGGGCGGCGATTGAGGCCGAGCGCTGGCTGACCAATAACGAATAGGCTCAGCCACAAAAAGAGGCGCTCGAGGAGCGCCTCTTTAATTCTGAACCTTTGCAGTAATTACAAAGGCCAGGCGACGCCGATACCAATGGAGTCTTGGTCCATGCGAAGGTTGGCAGCGCCAGTGGGTGAACCATCACCTTGAACTTCTTCTTCTAAGGCTTTCGCATAGAAGGCAGAAATTTCTACTCCGCTAGCGAGCTTCCAAGTCAGTCCGAGGGTCACGTGATCCTGAACCACGCCAGGAGCGATGACATTTAAACTCGTTTGGCTCGCAGGGATGGGTTGGGTGTTGTGATTGTAGCCTGCGCGTACCGTGAGCTGCTCGGAAATCTTATGAGAGACGCCGAGTTTATAGGTGGTGGTGTCTTCCCAGCCGAAGCCTGGTCCGTTGGGCTGACCCAGATTGGTGCCGTTAAAATTATTCGGATTACCGACCGATTGCACCCCGCTGTAGAGAATGCGAGTGACGTCGAATGCCAAGGTTGTGCCTTGGTTGAAGTCATAAGCGGCTCCGATGCCATAGGTAGCGGGCACATCAAAGTCACCGCGCTCAGCGAAGAGACCCGAATACTTGTGGAAGGGTTCGTTGCGAATTTCAGACTGATAGGTAGCCCCCACGGACAGTCGCTCGCTTAACTTGGCGGTAAAACCGATGCGGGCGCCAAATCCATGGGCCGTGTCTTCACCGGCATTGGCGATGCCAAAGTTCTCGAGGCCGGTGGCTTCAAAAGTCTGGCGGGCATAGATAAGCGAGATTCCGAGGGCATGACCGCCGTCTAAGGCGAAGGCTAGGGTTGGAGCAACGAATGCTTGCTCAAGGTTCATGGTCAGGGGACTCGAGCCATAAATATCAGCGGCATAGGTCGTGTTCATTCCGCCGTTGCCAAAGATGGGCAGACCGAAGGCGATGCCCGGAGCCAGAGTGGTTTTGAAACCGAAGTTAGGGATGAGGAAGGTGGAGTCACCATTCGCATCGAAGTAGTTGCCATCAAGGGAAGCACCACGATCAGGCCGGAAAACGGAAATTCCAATGTCGGCACTGTCCGCGATTTGAACTAAGCCTGCAGGATTAGTTGCAGGGGCAAGGGTGTCTTGCGCTAAGGCAATCCCCGCACCCGCCATGCCCTTCGACTTTATGCCATAACCATGATCAAAGTAGCCATTAGTGGCTAACAGTGGGCTGAGGGCTGCAACGGTTAGTAGGGTGGTAAGGGAGGTGGATTTCATAGCAAGTAAGGCACTTTGAGTAATCATGTTAACCTTGGCAATGATATAATGATTAAAATCCGCACCTTGGTTTACCGAGGAACCTTGAAGCTTCAGCCCTGTCTCGTAGTAATTCCCTATGCGCTTACTTACCCTATTGCTAGCCGCCTTAACCTCGGTCGCTTGTGCCGACCAACCCAAGCCTCTTCGGGTGCTGATTGTCACAGGTGGTTGCTGTCATGATTATGCTACTCAGCGCTTGGCGCTCGAGAAGGGTCTCAAGGAGCGCGCTCATGTTGAAGTGGTGCATGCCTTTAATCCATCTAAGGCGACGAATGCCCGTTTCGAAGTTTATGAGCGTGAAGACTGGCATAAGGACTTTGATGTCGTGGTCCACAGCGAGTGCACCGCTGATATTAGTGATGAGGTTTACATCGAACGTATTTTAGGTGCCCACCGTAACGGTCTCCCTGCGGTTAACCTTCACTGCGCGATGCACTCCTACGGAATTGGTAAGAACCCCAAGTGGGTCGATTTTCTTGGTCTTCAAACTACCGGCCACGGTCCGCAAGAGCCGATCGAGGTTATTTACACTGAGCCTCGTCACCCCATCACCGTAGGGCTTACGCCTTGGACCACTGGTCCCGAAGAGCTTTATAACAACGTTAAGATTCCTGCTGGTACCTCGATTATCAATGGCCGCCAGACCGTCAAAGGTAAGACGAGCGAGCTCGTGATGGGTTGGGCTAAGACCTACGGACCGAAGAACACGCGCGTGTTTGGTCTCACGCTCGGCCACAACAATGCCACCGTCGCTGACGATCGCTACCTCGATGTCGTTGCCCGCGGTGTCTTGTGGGCTACGGGTAAGTTAACCGACGACGGTAAGCCTGTTAAAGGTTACGGCCCTGGCGGTCGCTAATCGTCGAGAGCGACTTTAGCGCTCGTCCCCAATTCGCCGGCGCTCCTCTTCGAGGCGCGTCTGGAGTTGTTTGAAGACGGTAGCGTAAGCGGGATCGAGGTGTACGGTGCGCTTTTCCTCGGGGTCTTTCTCTAAATCAAACAGCTCCCACTCGGGCGCCGTGGGTTGAGGATTGGCACCCTTCATACCTAAGGGTTGACCGTGATAGTAAATGAGTTTGTAGCGTGACGTGCGGATACCATAGCAGCCCGGCACGGGGTGCTCTTTGGAGTTATGCTCCCAATAACGATAGTAGACTAGGTCACGCCAGTCCTTGGGTTGCTCGCCCTTGAGTAAGGGCACTAGCGACACGCCGTCGAAACGTTCTTCGGGTAAGGTCGGCGCCGGGATGCCAGCTAACTCTAAAAGCGTGGGTGCAAAATCCAAATTCATGGCGAAGTTGGTTGTTTCACTGCCAGCTTTAGCGACTCCTGGAGCGCGAATCAGTAAAGGCATGTGATGACTTTCCTCGTACATCCAGCGCTTATCATACAGGCCATGTTCGCCAACATAGAAGCCTTGGTCCGAACTATAAACCACCACGGTATTCTCTTCGAGTCCGTTAGTTTTAAGCCAATCGAGCACGCGCCCCACGTTATCATCCACCGACTGCGCGGTGTTCACGTAGTCTTTGACGTATTGCTGATAGGACCACCGGTGCCAAAGCGTGGTATCGACCGTTTGCAGGGCATCGGCGGCTACGGCAGAAAGCCCGCCGTGGCGTTTGCCGAGTTCGCGGAAAGCCCAGAGTTTAAGCGCCTCACCTTGTAAATCTTTGGGTGGCTCAAGTTTTAAATCTTCACGCAGGCGAAAGTCGCGTCCGATGGTTTGAGTATTACGCGTCAAGGCAACCGAGCGTCCCGTTTGATTATCAAGTAAACTCGCAGGTTCGGCGACCGTTTGTTGGGCAAAGCGACCTTCATAGCGTTGGGGCGGAATCCAGTTACGATGGGGCGCTTTGAATTGTAGCATCAAGAAGAAGGGCTGCTCGCGATTACGGCCATTGAGCCAAGCTAAGGCTTTATCGGTCGAGAGATCTTCCGAGTAACCTTTTTCTTTTTTACCTTTGGGGTGAGCCGCGCTCAAATAAAGCGGATCGATGTATTCGCCTTGATTACGAAAAACTTCCCAGGTGTCGAAGCCTTGGGGTTCAGTGTGCAAATGCCATTTGCCAAAAATGGCGGTCGCATAACCACCCGCGCGGAAGAAGTGCGCCAGGTGACGACGGTTAACATCCATTGAGTCCTGGAGGGTATAGACCCCATTGCGGTGACTATGCCGACCGGTTAAAACGCCGGCTCGGCTGGGGGTGCAAATGGAGTTATGCACAAAACAATGACGGAAAAGTACCCCCTCCTTGGCCAGTCGGTCGATATGGGGGGTTTGCGCTACTTCCTTAAGGTGACTGGGGCCGTAAGCTGAAATCGCACTCAGCGCATGATCGTCCGAAAACATGAAAATCACGTTGCGACGGGGTTGTTGAGGGGTGGTTTGCCCCTGAATAGCGCCGGTAGTGAGAAGGCTTAAGACGAGAATAAGCAGGCGGTTAGGCATGGAATAGGGACAGGGCAGGGGGTAAGCGGTTCCGCCTTGCCCTTAAGGCGTCTCATCCTTTGCTCATTCCTTCCGTCTGGGCAAGCCCCTTGGGCCTGACCCCTCGCCTTTTTTCCACCATGCCTAAGAAGTCCGCCCCCCGGAAGTCCGCTTCCGCCACGCCTGCCACCGTCTCCGCCAAGACGGTCGGTGTTATGCGCGGGTGCGATGTCGTGGTCCGTTGTTTAGAGAACCTCGGGGTCGATACGATTTTCGCCTATCCCGGTGGTGCCTCGATGGAGCTTCACCAAGCGCTGACCCGCACGCGCAAGATTCGTACCATCTTACCTCGTCACGAGCAGGGCGGCGCCTTCATGGCCCAAGGGTATTCGCGTGCCACGGGTAAGCCTGGCGTTTGCATGGCTACCTCGGGTCCAGGCGCGACGAATTTAGTCACCGCCATTGCTGATGCGCATATGGACTCGATCCCGCTGATTTGTATCACGGGTCAGGTCTACCAACAATTTATCGGTAAGGCTGCCTTCCAAGAGACGGACTTCTATGGCATGACCCTGCCCATCGTTAAGCATTCGTTCCTAGTCTTAGACTATAACGAACTGCCTTCGATTATGTATAAGGCCTTCAAGATTGCCATGACGGGTCGCCCAGGCCCGGTGGTGATCGACATCCCCAAGGATGTGCAGCAAGCCGAGTTTGTCCCCATCTTCCCTAAGAGTGCGGACGATGTTTCGATTCCTGGCTTACAAGTCCCACCTAAGGCTCCCGACAGCGAATTGCTCCCCATCCTTCGCCTCATCGAAAAGTCGAAGCGCCCCGTGCTCTATGTAGGCGGGGGTATTCTTTCGGGTAATGCTTACCGTGAACTGCGTGCCTTTGCTGAAGCCACTGGTATTCCTGTAGCTTCGACCCTCATGGGTTTGGGCGCATTCCCTGCCAATCACGCTCAGTCGCTTTACTGGTACGGAATGCACGGAACCGTAGCCGGTAATTGGGCGGTATGTAAGAGTGACTTACTTATCTGTGTCGGTGCGCGCTTCGACGACCGTATCACGGGCGCAATTGAGAAGTTCGCCCCCGAAGCTACCATCGTCCACGTCGATATCGATCGCTCCGAGCACCATAAGAATAAATTTGCGGACTACCCTGTACACTCCGAAGCCAAACATGCTTTGGCGCGCTGGACGGCTCTGGCTAAAAAGAGCTTCCGTAAGCCCGATTTAAAGTCGTGGTACGAAACCATCAATGGTTGGAAGAAACAGCACCCGTTCCCCTTCACCTTCGACCACTCCAAGACCGACCACATTCTCCCGCAAGAAGCGGTTGCCGTGCTCTACAAGGAGTCGAAGGGTAAGGCGATTATTTCAACCGGCGTGGGTCAGCACCAAATGTGGGCTCCGCAGTATTATCACTTCGATGAGCCTCGCACCTTTATCTCGTCGCTCGGTGCCGGCACCATGGGCTTCGGTCTCCCCGCTGCGATTGGCGCCAAGGTAGCCTGCCCAGACAAACAGGTCATCGATATCGATGGTGACGGCTCCTTCCTCATGAACATTCAGGAGTTAGCCTGTATGGTGGTGGAGAAGATTAACGCCAAGATCATGATCCTGAATAATCAGCACCTCGGCATGGTGGTGCAGTGGGAGGATCGCTTCTACGCTGGGGTTCGTGGTCATACCATATTGGGTCACCCCACGAATATTGGTTCACCCGACAATCTTGATGGTATTTACCCCGACATGGTTTCGATCGCACAGGGCTTTGGTCTCAAAGCCCGCCGCGTGGTGAAGCGTGAGGATTTACGTGATGCGATTAAGGAGATGCTCGCTCACGATGGTCCCTACTTGCTCGACGTCATTGTACCTTACACCGAGCACGTCTTGCCCTTCAT
>CAZEDB010000019.1:0-9199 GCA_964510855.1 uncultured Enterobacteriaceae bacterium
CTAATCCTCGGATTTGAAGTTGGTTAAAACGGGGCCCGGGAAACCGGGCCCTTTTTTGTGTCCGGGTCTTTGGTTTGACGGGTCAACCCCGTCTGCCACCTTACAACCTATGACCCGCCCCCTTACCGTCTTAGCTCCCCTCGCTGTCGGCTTCGAGGAACTGGAGTTGGTAGCCCCCGTCGATCTCTTGCGGCGCGCGGGCTGTGAGGTCACCCTTGCCACGATAGACGGTAACTTCCTAGTTACCGGCCGCAATGGCCTCGTACTCAGGGCAGAACGCCCCCTCGATGAGGTCATGGGTCTCCCCTTCGACGCCCTGCTCCTGGCTGGGGGCCCAGCGGTGATGGAACTTCGGCGCGACCCTCGTCTGCCTGCCCTCATTCGCCGGCTCCACCAAGCTCAAGCGGTGATTGGCGCGATTTGTGCCGCCCCCCTCTTGCTCAAAGATGCCGAGGTCTTGCCCGCCAATTTCACCTGTCATGATTCCTGTCAGGCTGAGCTCACCCAAGCCAAACTCGATCAGCGCGTCGTTGTTGTCGGTAAAATCCTTACTTCACGCGGTGCGGGTACGGCTATCGACTTTGGGCTCGCGCTCATTGCTGCACTCCAAGGCCCAGCCGCCGCCGAACGCATCCGCCACGAAGTCATGGCCTAAACGCTAGCGCCGGTAATTGCTGCGATTAAAGCCCCTTACGTTCGTCGGCTTGATCCTGCGCCCGTTGGGTGCGGAAGAACTCGCGTAAGACTTCGCGCTTAGCTTCTTCGCGACGTTCCTCCTTGGCTTCGTCGGGCGTGCGGATGCGTTCCTTGTTCGCCATCGAGCGTCGCAGGTGCATCAGCGCTAAATGCTCGAGTTGGCGCACGCGTTCACGCGTCAACTTATACCGCGCGCCTACTTGCTCAAGGGTTAGGGGAATGTCGCCATTAAGACCGAAACGCAGACGAATAATTTCTGCTTCACGCGGATCCAACTCAGACAAGAGGTCGTCGATATCGGAGCGGTCGGACTTATTTCGCAGGCTCTCGTAAGGATTCACCGCACCCTCGTCTTTAACTAAATCACCCAAGGTGGCGTCACCATCTTCGCCCACCGGGGTATCGAGCGAGGTGGAGCGGTTGGCCAAAGTCTTAAGGTGGGCGATTTTGTTGACGGGCAACTCCATGACCAAGGACAGCTCCTCATTGGTGGGTTCCCGTCCAATCTCCGTCGTCAATTGATTGATTACCCGTCGCATCGCAGCAATCCGGTCGACCATGTGCACGGGCAGACGCAACGAACGACCATTGGAAGCCAAGGCGCGCTTGATGGACTGCTTAATCCACCAGGCGGCGTAGGTGCTTAACTTACCTCCTTTGTCGGGGTCGAAGCGTTCAACCGCTTTGATCAGCCCCAAGTTGCCCTCGCTGATTAAATCCATGAAGGGCAGGCCAAAGTCTTCGTAGTCTCGGGCAATCCGCACCACTAAGCGCAGATTCGCCTGAATCATATGTTGCCGGGCTGCTTCATCGCCTTTTTGCACGCGTCGCGCGAGTGCGACTTCTTCTTCTCCCGTGAGCAAGGGCGTCTTGCCAATTTGGTCGAGGTAGTAACGGAGTGGTGAACGCTCATCCGCGGGCAATTCATCCCAAGGCTTGCCTGGCTCCGTGACATCTAAGTCAGGCTCAGTCGGCGCCGCGCTCGGTAAAGGTTTTTTAACCACCGGCACGACTGTGGGCTGCGGTTTCTTAACGGGCTCCGGCTTCCCCTCGGGCTTGCGCTTAGGCATTAGCTTCGAGCGCGTAAGCGGGCTGCTAGACCCAGCGCACGCAAGACGCCTTTAGATTTATTCAGAGTTTCTTCGTATTCCGAGGTGGCAACAGAATCGGCCACTACGCCGGCACCCGCCTGAATGCTAGCGACGCCGTTGCGTAGAAAAGCGGTGCGTATGACTATGCAGGAGTCGTGACCGCCATCGTAACCAAAGTAACCCACCGCGCCGCCGTAGGCGCCGCGACGTTCCCCTTCGAGTTCGGCAATCACTTGCATCGCACGCACCTTGGGCGCGCCCGTTAAGGTGCCTTGGGGGAAGGTCGAGCGGAAGAGGTCAAAAGCGTTTTTGCCTGCAGCCAAGGTGCCTTCGACCTGCGACACAATGTGCATGACATGCGAGTAGCGCTCAACCACAGCGTAGTCGGGGACGCGTACCGAGCCGATGGTGCAAACCCGCCCGAGGTCATTGCGCGCGAGATCAACGAGCATGAGGTGTTCCGCTCGCTCTTTGGGATCGGCTAAGAGTTCGGCTTCAAGACGGCGATCCTCGACGGGGTCAGCCGAGCGTGGACGGGTCCCAGCAATCGGGCGAATCTCACAGCGACGTTCGGTAAGACGTACGTTAACTTCAGGCGAAGCGCCCACGAGGTTAAAGCCTTGCCCGGTCTCGACCACAAACATGTAGGGCGAGGGATTGACTTGCCGCAGCACGCGATAAAGCGAGAGCGGGTTACCTTCATAGGCAACGTCGACCCGACGAGATAAAACAATCTGCACGCAATCGCCGGCGCGGATGGCTTCTTGGGCTTGGTGCACGCGGGCTTCGAAGGCAGCTTGCGTGACATTACTCGTGCCGCTCGCCAGCGGGGCATCGGCCTCAAGTTCAGCGGGCTCAGCCGCGCGTGGCCCAGCTAAGGTTGCGCGCAGACTCGCTAGGTCGGCTTCAGCCTGAGTCCAGGCCGCCTCAGGCCCAGCAGCTCCGATGCGGGCATTGACGATGAGTCGCAGGCTTTGACGGACGTGGTCAAACGCCACCAATCGGTCGACCAACATGAAGTGGGTGAGGGGAATGTCGGTTGGTCCACCCTTGGCCCGAGGTACACTCGGCTCCACGCGATGAATGTATTCGTAGCCCACCATGCCGACCATGCCGCCGTGAAACGGAGGCAGTCCGGGGACTTTTGCCACACGCAACCCAGCGAGTTCTTGTTCGACTAATTCTAGCGGGTCATTCGGGGTTGCGGTCGTCTTAGCGGGACCGTCGCGACGGCTCACTACGGTACGGTCTTCCCACGAGGTAATCGAAAGCGCAGGGTTAGAACCGCAGAAACTATAACGGCTGACACGTTCCCCGCCACTGACCGATTCAAAGAGAAAAGCGGGACCGAGTTGACGTAAGCGGGCGTAGACTGAAACCGGGGTTTCAAGGTCAGCCATTAAGTCTAGGCACACCGGAACGATATCGGCACTTTGGGCCAATTTTAGAAAGGTCGCCTTGTCAGGAAAGAGACTCAAAGGAGTAACCTTAACTTGAACGAAACCCTGCTCCGGGGGAAGCCCCAAGGCACTAGGGAAAATCCTTAACGGCTCTTAGACTGCCACCGACCCCAAAGTGAGAGCGGTAAAAGACGTGAATCGCCGCTATGTTTAAGGGCCAGTTCCCCAATATCAACCGAACCGCCCAGACCTTGCGTCATTTCCGACAAGAGATTACCGCAAAGCACCGAGGACGCGTCGATGGTGTAGACAGTTAGAAGCACGAAGCGGGCCTCGGATGAGAGAATCTTACGGCACTCACGGAGGAGGGGGGCAAGGTCGCGTTCAATTTTCCAAAGCTCACCGTTGGGTCCACGACCAAACGCCGGCGGATCGAGCAAGATGGCTTCATAACTATTCCCGCGCTTGGCTTCGCGAGCGACAAACGTGGGCGCGTCTTCGAGGATCCAACGAATGGGTGCTTCAGCGAGACCGGATAAATCTTGGTTACGACGTCCCCAAGCCACCGCTGGTTTCGAGGCGTCGACATGCGTGACGGACCAGCCTGCTTGCGCCGCTACGAGCGAGGCCGCCCCGGTGTAACCAAAAAGATTTAGGAGTTTAGGACGGGTTGCTCCTGAAACTTTTTGCGCCGCTAACCAATCCCAGTGCGGGGCTTGTTCAGGGAAAACGCCGACCTGCTTTGAGTTGTCCATGAACCGCAACTGCAGGCGAATTTTCCCCAACTGAGTTTCCCATTCCCGGGCGGTACCGCCTTTGAGACGCCAGTGACCTTCCCGGCCCCCGTCTTCATGTGTGGCGACGGCTTTGGCCCACTCCGCTTCGGGTAGGGCAGGGCTCCACCACGCTTTAGGTTCGCTGCGAATCACGCGCACACCACCAAAGCTTTCCAGTTTCCGACCGTTGCCGGAATCTAGTAGGCGATGACCTTCCCATTCACTGGCGAGCACCTCGATGCGCATGGATTCAGCGTGGAGAGATTTTTTGGCGAGGGCAAGGGGCGTCCCATGGGGTTTGTCCTTTCCCGCCGAGCTTCCTGCGGCTTGGATGCGCTATGTTGAATTGGCTAGCCGGCGCACGGTGGGAGACTCGGACCTCAGGTCTGGTCTCGCTGACGCGCGATTGGACGGGTCCAGGCTTGCCCCCGCTGCGCCTCGATGAGCCAGGTTCACTAGTTTTACTCGAGCCTGCGGATACGCGTCATGTGGCTTTGCGCTCGGGTCATTGGATGCAGGAGGGTGAGGTGCGCTTTTTTCTTTGGAAAACCTTGGTGCCCGACTTGGTTGAGCCGGGCGCGATTGTGGCCGGTCCCTTTAACGCTTGGGGGCAAGCCACCGATTTAGAGCGTTGGACCTTGCATGCCGCCTGTGTGGGTGGAGCCGATGGTTTTGTTTGTTCCGTGCCTTTACGGGATGTGGTGCCGCCAGGAGGCGTTGCCCCTTTTAAATTCAAATTACCCGACGGCCGTTGGATTGAGCCTCCGCATGATGCCGACAATGTACTGCGCGATTGGCAAGGTCACCGTAATCTCACGGTCGATGCGCGTCGTACCGGTCAGCACTGTTTCCGTTTCGTGGCTGAAGGTGCCGATGCGCTCGATGGGGGGCGTCGTATCCGTTGGGAGGGTGCAGGTCGGGGTGAAGCGGTAGAAATTCTTGCCTGCGGACCGCTCGATCACCTTCAACCCACGGGCCGCCTCGGAGCGATGGCCAGCAAGGAGCGTACTAGCTTCCGTCTCTTTGCGCCGCGAGCCACCGCGGCAGCGGCTTTGTGGGATACATCAGCTGGCGTGACGCAACGCGTTGAACTCAAGCCCGAGGGGCAGGGCATTTGGTCAGCAACCGTGGCCTCCGATCTCACCGGCGCGCCTTACCAAATCGAAGTCGATGGGCAGGCACCCTTAGTCGATCCTTGGGCGCTTCGCGTGACGCGCCGAGGGGAGGAACGTCGCGGGCTGGTTTCAGGTCCCGACGATAGTCGTGTCTACGCCGATGGTTTCACGGTGCCGCGCCCTGAAGATTTAATCGTACTCGAAGCCCATGTGCGCGATTTATTAAGTCTCGTCGGCCCAGCTGAGCGCGGCGGTTTTAAAGAACTTGCCAACTGGATTCGGCGTGATGGCGCCTATCTGCGCAGGCTCGGAGTTAACGCGCTCGAATTATTACCCTGCGCTGAATACGAACGCGGCTCCGATCCCCAAGAGTATCACTGGGGTTATATGCCTACCTCGGCCTTTGCGCCCGCCACGGCTTATGCTCCGGAAGGGCAGGGGCCTGAAGCTTTTCGCGAACTTGTAGCTGCTTGTCATGAGGTGGGCTTAGCGGTGGTGGTCGACCTCGTACTCAATCACTTCGGTTCGCCTAATGATTTGCTGGCGCTCGATGCGGACTATTGGTTCCGGCGCGACGCTACCGGTGCGCTGAGTAATTTAAGCGGCTGTGGGAATGATTTCCGCGCCGAATCGCCCGTCGGCGCCCGTTTAATTGCCGAGAGTATCTTACATTGGCTAGGACCACTTGGTGCCGATGGTGTTAGACTCGACCTTGCTGAACTTCTCGGCACCCCAATTTTAAAAGACGTGGAAGCGGAAGTGCGGGCACGTGCTCCTGGCAAAATTCTTATCGCTGAGCCCTGGAGCTTCCGGGGTCATATTGGACCTGAACTCGATCGCACGAGTTGGACGAGTTGGGATGATGGTTTCCGGGAGTTCTTGCCCGCCTATGTGCGCGGCCATGCGCGCGCCAGTGACCTTCTTCATCAAATGGCGGGGCTCGGTATTCGCCCTGCCGCCCGGTTGCGCTATTTAATGTCGCACGACGACCATGCCTGGATGGATCGCATCACCGCTCGCCCTGATGGTAATGGGAGCGAGCCCTTGCCTGAAGATATTTTACGTAACCGCTTAGGGCACCTCCTGCTGCTCGCTTCGGTTGGCGTGCCGATGTTGGCAGCAGGACAAGATTTTCTTCACAGCAAGCAAGGGGTGGGGAATACCTGGCGCCGGGGCGATCTCAACGCCCTCTCTGCCGAGCGTCTGACGCGCTTCGCGAGCGAGCACGCCTGGGTTGCTGCCCTGATTCATTTCCGTCGCTCTGAAGCGGGGGCGCCGCTCCGTCCGCGTGAGACCGTCTCAAGGGGCTGGATGCGACCAGCCTTTGCTCCCGACTCCGAAGCCTTCGCGGCAGAGTTTAATGCCGATGGGGCCTTGGGGGCTGGCCGTATCTTGGTCGCGGCCAATCCCCACCCGTGGGAGGTTAAGGTCGTGGTCCCGCCCGCTGGGTGGAAGCCCGTGGTCCTTTCCCCGTTACCTGATTGTGCCCATGCCCCGGGTGTCAGCCCAGCTTGGAAGGCCGATGAACTGGTACTTCCCCCGCTGGCCTGTGGCCTTTGGTGGCGCTAAGTGTGTTTCGGCGCTTGCCTTTTAGCTAGGGAGAGGGATTTGCTGACCCTTTACGCACTATGGCAATCAACGTCGCAATCAATGGATTTGGCCGCATCGGCCGACTCGTCTTCCGTGCCCTCGTCGAACAAGGTCACCTTGGGACGAAGTTTAACGTCGTCGCCGTGGGGGATATTGTCCCAGCCGACAATCTCGCCTACCTTCTTAAGTACGACTCTACCCAAGGGCGCTTCCAAGGCACGGTGACTTCTAAGAAATCATCACCTGACAAAGCTGATGACGATGTCTTGGTGGTCAATGGTCACGAAATCAAAGTCGTTTCCGCTAAGACTCCCGCCGAACTCCCTTGGGGTGCGATGGGTGTGCAAATCGTGATTGAGTCCACCGGTCTCTTTACCGAAGCCGCCAAAGCTAAGGGCCACCTCGAAGCTGGCGCTAAGAAGGTGATTATTTCTGCGCCTGCTAAAGATGAAGATATCACGGTCGTGATGGGCGTTAATGACGAAAAGTATGACACCCAAAAGCATCACATAATCTCGAACGCATCCTGCACCACCAATTGCCTCGCGCCCCTCGTTCACGTTCTTCTTAAGGAAGGTTTCGGCGTGGTCGAAGGCCTGATGACCACGGTCCACGCTTACACCGCCACCCAAAAGACGGTCGACGCGCCTTCCCGTAAGGACTGGAAGGGCGGCCGCTCCGCAGCCATCAATATTATTCCTTCCACCACGGGTGCGGCTAAGGCGGTGGCCTTGGTTTGCCCTGAGGTTAAAGGTAAGCTCACGGGTATGGCCTTCCGAGTGCCTACGCCTACGGTTTCAGTGGTCGACTTAACCGTCCGTACTTCGAAAGACACCAGCCTTGCAGAAATTAAGGCAGCTATGAAGAAGGCCTCAGAAACCTACCTCAAGGGCGTGCTCGCTTACACCGAAGACGAGGTGGTTTCTTCGGATTTCATTCACGATAAGAGTTCTTCGATCTTCGATGCGGGTTCCTCGATTGAGTTGAATAAGAACTTCTTCAAGCTCGTCAGTTGGTATGACAATGAGTGGGGCTATTCTAACCGGGTGGTTGAGTTGCTCGCGAAGATTTCAGCTAAGCTCTAATTAAGGCTTAGGTGGTCTAAAAAGGCGTGGCTTCAACCACGCCTTTTTTATGTCCGTGGTTTTACCCACAGCTCGCCAAGATTTAGTGGCTTTGAGGGTGATGCTGCTTTTACGCCTTCCCCTTGACGGCAAGAAGCCTCATGTTTTTTAACACTAACTCCCATGGCTGTTCAAACTCTTCGTGATCTTGGTTCATTAACGGGTAAGCGCGTGCTGATGCGCGTGGACTTTAATGTCCCTCAAGACAAAAAAACTGGAGCGATTACTAATACCCAGCGCATCGCTGCTGCGCTGCCGAGTATTCGGTATGTTTTGGAAGCCGGAGCGAGCGTCATTTTAATGTCCCACCTCGGCCGTCCCGACGGCAAAAAAGTGGAGAAGTTCTCCCTTCGCCCGGTGGCCACGGAGCTGCAGAAGTTACTTGGTGCGCCAGTAAACTTTGCCGAAGATTGCGTCGGCCCGGTGGCCGAGCAGGTCGCAGCCGCTCTCAAGCCAGGCCAAGTCTTATTACTGGAGAACCTTCGCTTCCATATTGAGGAAGAGGGCAAAGTGAAACAAGAAGACGGTACTAGCCTCAAGGCTGATCCTGCTAAGGTTGCTGCCTTCCGTGCCTCGCTCAGTCGTTTGGGCGATGTCTTTGTAAATGATGCTTTTGGTACGGCTCACCGTGCCCATTCGTCGATGGTCGGCGTGGCCTTGCCGCGTAAAGTTGCGGGCTTCCTACTCGAAGCTGAGCTCAAGGCTTTTGATGCGGTTTTGAAAAACCCACGTCGCCCTTTGTTAGCCATCCTAGGCGGAGCTAAGATTGCCGATAAGATTCCTCTGATTCGTAATCTCATTGAGACCGCAGATGAAATTATCATCGGTGGGGGTATGGCCTACACCTTCCGCAAGATTTGCGATGGTATGGAAATTGGTAATTCGCTTTTCGACAAAGATGGAGCGCTGATTGTGCAAGAATTACTCGATAAGGCTAAGGCTCGGGGCGTGCGGGTAACCTTGCCGGTGGATTTCCTTTGTGGAGATAAGTTTAGTCCTGACTCGAATACGCGCCCCGCTGACCTAGCTACGGGCATTGCTACGGGCTGGGAGGGCATGGATGCGGGTCCTCGTTCCATCGCGCTTTACGAAGAGGCGATCGGACGTGCCGGCACCATCATCTGGAACGGTCCCTGTGGTGTCTTTGAATTCGATACCTTTGCCAAAGGTACCCAAGCTATGGCCCTCGCGGTTGCTAAGGCTACCGAACGCGGGGCTCTCACCGTGGTTGGGGGCGGTGATACCGCAACTGCGGCTAAGAAGTTTGGCGTTGATACCAAGGTGTCGCATTGCTCAACCGGCGGCGGCGCTTCACTCGAATACCTCGAAGGTAAGATTCTTCCTGGCGTTGCCGCGTTAGAGCAGAAGTGAGAGAGGCGGGATGAGGGATTAGGGATAAGAGATGAG
>CAZEDB010000019.1:9299-30891 GCA_964510855.1 uncultured Enterobacteriaceae bacterium
CTAACTGGCTAGAGAGCTAAAGAGCTAGTCAGCTAATGAGCTATTAAGCCTTCCCCTTTTATTTTATCGCCCCCACTTTTTTTATTCTTAATTCTTAATTTTTAATTTCGCCCTTACTCCCTAATCTCTAATCCCAAATCTCCTTTCTACCTTTTACCTTCTACCTTCTACCCCTTACTCCCTTATCCCTAATCTCTCGTCTCTACTCCCTCATCCCTTTTCTCGATTTCCCATGTCCAAACGTATCCCTCTCATCGCCGGTAACTGGAAGATGAATAAAACCGCTACCGAAGCTGCAGAGCTCACCCTCGCCCTCAAAGCTTCGATCGGCAATGAATCGCAAGTGCACGTGGTGTTGTGCCCTCCCTTTACCGCCCTAGAGCGCGTCGCTGGGCTACTGGATGGTAGTCACCTAGCTCTGGGCGCACAAAATGTTCACGAGAAAGCGAGTGGTGCTTTTACGGGCGAAGTATCGGCCTCGATGCTCCGTAACCTCCATGTTTCCTACGTGATCATTGGGCACAGCGAACGCCGTACGCTTTTTGGTGAGACCGATGCCGTCGTGAATCGTAAGCTGCTAGCCGCATTAGAAGCCAGCTTGCGCCCGATTCTTTGCGTGGGTGAAACCTTGGCGGAGCGTGAGGCGAATCGCACGCTGGAGATTGTCGGCCAACAATTGGATGCCGGTCTTACCGGCGTACCTGCCAATAAATTTGATCAACTCGTGGTAGCTTATGAGCCCGTCTGGGCCATCGGTACGGGTAAGACCGCCACGCCCGCCATGGCACAAGAAGTTCATGCCTTTATTCGTCAACGGCTCGGACAAATCCTCGGCATCGAAGCGGCCTCGCGCGTACGCATTCTTTACGGTGGCTCGATGAAGCCTGATAATGCCGATGCCTTACTGAGCGAGACCGACATCGATGGGGGTCTCATTGGAGGGGCCGCGCTTGAAGCTAAGAGCTTTATTGCGCTCGTCCAAAGCGCCGCCCATTCCGTGAAGGCCTAGGCATTAGGGTTTTTTTTAGCTAAGAAGTCTCCGCTTAATACCTTTCCGAGCGCGCCGACTTGAATGGTGCGTGGCTAGCGGTTATTTTGCGGCTACATTTAACGCAAACATATGATTATCAATGGTTTAAGTATTAAATTAACGTTTTTTTATTAATAAACCGTCTAAAAGCCATTTTTGCGCCCGTAAAAGCGGGCTTTATTCGTGCAGAATAGGGTTGCGATGGGGTGTGGGGTGAGGGATGCCAATCGTACCTTATGTTATCCCCTTGGGCTTGGAGTCTCCCTGCACGCCGTGACATCTCCACCGGATGGGTAACCTGCTCCGCCCGCTCGCGCGGCTAACTCTTAAACCTGCCTCCGACGTATGCTACGCCGCCTCCTGGATTTTTTAAATCAACCCGCTCGCCGCGGTAATCCCTTTCCGCGTTGGTTCAATGCCCTCCCGACCAAAGTTCTCGTTTTTTTGAGTTTAGCGGGCGCTTTGCTCGTGGCCGGTATTAATCACTACGCAACCAATGAGTATTTGAATGTAGGTTACACGCCGGATCAGCCGGTAGCTTTTGATCACTCATTCCATAGTGGTGTTCTCGGTCTCGATTGCCGCTATTGTCACACCAACGTAGAAAAATCGCCGCACTCCAATGTGCCCTCAACGGGTACGTGTTGGAACTGCCACAGTGTGGTTAAAAAAGACTCTCCTGCCTTGCAGCCCGTGCGCGACAGTATTGCCACGGGAGATCCCATTCGCTGGGTGAAGGTTCACAAGGTGCCAGATTATGTTTATTTCCCGCACAATGTGCACGTGAGTCGCGGCATCAGCTGCGTGGAATGCCACGGCCGGGTCGACCAAATGGAAGTCGTGGGTCAGAGCAAATCTCTGAGCATGTCGTTCTGCCTCGATTGTCACCGCAATCCCGAGAAATCGATTCGCCCGATTGATAAGGTGACGGATTTAGCTTGGAAGGCACCTTCGCCTGAAGCTCAGCGTGAGATGGGTTCCAAGTTCGTCCACGACTGGAAAGTGCTTCCTCCCCAAAGCTGCTCAGGCTGCCACCGCTAACTTTTAACCTCTTACGACCTACCGATGAGCAAGCGAGTTTTTGTCCACCCCGAGCCTGTTGCTGGCGAGCCCACCTATTGGCGCAGTCTGGAGGAGCGTAATAAAACGCCTGAGTTTCGTACCCGTGCTGAGCGTGAATTTCTTGAGGGTGCTTCCACGCTCGAGACAGTCGACCGTCGGGCTTTTCTCTCGCTCATGGGGGCTTCTTTTGCCCTCGCCGGTTTAGGTTTAGCGGGTTGCCGCGAGCCCCGTCACCATACCTTGCCTTATGTGCGGACCCCCGAGATGACCATCCCGGGAATTCCTACTTTCTTTGCCACCTCCTTGCCGGGCGAGTATGCGAATCAACCGATTCTGGTAGAAACCCATTCTCGTCGTCCCACCAAAGTTGAAGGCAACCCGAGCCATCCTGCTTCGGGTACGGCTACTTCAAAATATGCGCAAGCGAGCGTACTCGATCTTTATGATCCCGATCGCGCGACCGTTTCTGTGGGTACCGACGGTGCCTCACTAACTTCCGCGCAAGTTCGCGATCGTTTGCGTGAAGTGGTGGAACCCTTGGTTAAGTCGGGTGGTGCGGGCTTAGCGTTTCTGGCGCGCCCTTCGACGTCGCCCACGCGTGCGCGGCTTGTCGCACTCATCCGCCAGCGCTTCCCTAAGGCGATTTGGGCTGAGCATACACCGGTGGATGCGGCTGCGGGCGATCGTGCCCTCGGTCCAGCTCTGCGTGCTTTACCCAATTTTGCTAAGGCCAAGCGGGTGGTTGCGCTCGACGCCGATTTCTTAGGCACCGGCGATGCTCAAGTTGAATCAACTCGTGCTTTTGCCGCCGCTCGGCGCGCCGACACGCCCGAGCAAGCCAAGTCGATGGTGCGGCTCTATGCGGTTGAGTCGCTCTTCACTCTCACGGGTGCTGCGGCCGATCATCGTCTCCCGCTCGCCACCCAAGCTGTGCCTGCCTTGGCCCTCCACTTGCTTGACCAAGTGCGCCGCCAATTAGGTCAACCTGGAGTAGCGAACTTACCTAAGCTGGCTATCGATGCCGCTTGGGTGCGCGAATGCGCGGCCGACTTAGTGGCCCATCGTGGCGCTTCCCTTGTGGTCGCAGGTGCCCACTTGCCTGCTGAAGCTCATCGCTGCGTGCAGGCGCTGAATGATGTGCTCGAGTCGGTCGGCAAAACTTTAGACTACGTCCGTACGGATGCCGTGCCTGCTGCGTCATTGCGCGATCTCGCCCTGGCACGTCCTTCAACCTTGGTTATCTTAGGAGGTAATCCCGCCTACGATGCGCCCGTGGATGCGGGTTTCGATGCGGTGCTTACCGCCGCCAAAAAACTTATTCGCGTCGGTATCCATGGCCCAGAGCATGATGATACTTCTGCGGCGGTGCGCGCTCGGGGAGGGCTCTTCATCGCCTCCACGCATTACTTGGAGTCTTGGGATGATGGTCGGGCATTAGATGGTACTTATGTGCCGGTGCAGCCCATGATCGCACCCCTCTATGATGGCATCGCTGAGCTCGAAGTATTGGCCAGCTTTGCCGGCGCGCCGTCCGATACGCTCGCGCTCGTGCGTGCGACCTTTGAATCGATTGCGGCTGCCGTCGGTCGTGACGTGAGTGCCAAAGGATTTGATGCTTGGTTGGCTGAAGGCGTCTTACCTGGTACCGCGTTCCCTCGTGCCCTTGCTGGGACGGTTACCGCACCCAGCGCACCTGAACCCATCAATGTTTCGCGGGCGCTTTTAGAAGTCCGCCTCGCACCCAGTTCTCACGCCCACGATGGTACCTATGGCAACAATGCATGGTTGCTCGAGCAGCCTGATGCCATGACCAAGACGTGTTGGGAAAACGTCATTCTGGTTAGCCCGGCTTTAGCTAAGGAACTTTCCATCGAGCCTGAGCCGATGGTGATCAATCGCATCGGTCAGCTGAATCGTAATATCAACCAAGTAGTAGAAGGTAAACTGACCTGCCAGATCGTGCGCGTCACGCTGCACGGTCGTACGATTGAGGGTCCGGCCATGATTATGCCAGGTTTGGCAAAGTGGACCTTAGGTCTACAACTTGGCTTTGGTCGTAAAGCCGTGGGTCGTGCCGGTGCACGCGTCCTCGAGCGTCTCTCCGAGAAGCGCACCGTCGGTATTGGTTTTGATGCTTATCCTTTAGCTTCACTCGCTGCGCCTACTGGGGCAGTGGGTGCTACGCTTGAGCTCACGGGTGCAACCGCGGTAGTTGCGAATACCCAAGACCATTGGTCAATGGAAGGTCGCGACCACATTCGCGAAGGTTCAGCGGAAGAGTTTGCTAAGAATCCTGCTTTCGCTGCCCGCCTCGGGCTCGATGGTCACTTACCTACTGCCTTGGGTACAGGTCCTGACTCTAAGTTAAGTGCGGCTGCTGTAGCCGTTACCACTCCGCGCGGTAATTCATCTTACGAACACCCCAATCACGCTGTGCCTCCTAATGTGGCGGTATGGCAGGGCAGGGAAGATGCACCTGTTCCCCAGCAGTGGGGGATGTCGATTGACCTTAATACTTGCACCGGTTGCAACGCCTGCGTGACCGCCTGTCAGTCTGAAAATAATATCCCTGTAGTTGGTCGCAGCCAGGTTCTGAAAGGGCGCGACATGCGCTGGATTCGCTTGGATCGCTACTTCTTTGATGGACGTGAGCAAGCGGGCATGGAGATTCCTGAAAATCCTCAGGTAACCTTCTTGGGCGTTGCTTGCCAGCATTGTGAAAATGCGCCGTGCGAGTCGGTTTGTCCGGCCAACGCTACGGTGCACGATGAGGAAGGCCTGAATACCATGGCCTACAATCGTTGCATTGGCACGCGCTACTGCGCCAACAACTGCCCTTACAAGGTTCGTCGCTTCAACTACCTCGACTACAACGATCGTCAGATTGGTCGATTCTACGAAGGTCCGTTAGGTCCTAAAGGTATGACCGAGACCTTAAAGATGCAGAAAAATCCTGACGTTACCGTGCGTATGCGCGGGGTGATGGAGAAGTGCACCTTCTGCGTCCAACGCATTCAGGAATCGAAGATTCAGGCTAAGGTGCGGGCGGGTGCTTCGGGTGATACCAAAATTCGTGATGGTGCCTTGCAAGTAGCTTGCCAACAGGCCTGCCCCGCCGGTGCGATTGAGTTCGGGGATATTTCCGATGCGACCACGCGGGTGGCTAAGGCTAAGGCCTCGCCTCGTACCTACAGTCTTTTGGGCTACTTAAACGTCCGCCCTCGTCTCACCTACCAAGCTAAACTTCGTAACCCCAATCCTCGGATGCCCGGAGCGTCGGCTGCGCCGCTTTCCCGTCTCGAGTTAGCGGGTCGCGAAGGCACACCGCTCACGCCTTTACCCTCCGGTAAGGGTCACTGATTCCTATTTTAAAATAACTGCGACTGAATCCGTTCATGGCCTCTCATTCTGAATTATCCGGTAATCCTCCCGAAGCGCTCGGTCGGGTTCGTCCTGCCGAACTTGCTCGTCCGGAGCTGGTGCTGAACAAGCGTCCCTTCCATTGGGTTACCGACAAAGTTTGCAGCATCGTCGAAGAGCCCACGCCGACTTGGTGGAAAGTGCTTTTCTTCGCGGCGCTCTTGATCGCCTCCTTTACTGGCGTAGGACTCCTTTACTTAGTCTCTACCGGTACTGGGACCTGGGGCTTGCGCTCGCCTGCCGGCTGGGGTTGGGCGATTGTTAACTTCGTTTTCTGGGTCGGCATTGGTCACGCTGGTACGTTGATCTCCGCTATTCTTTGTCTGCTGCGACAGAAATGGCGCACGTCCATTAATCGCGCGGCTGAAGCTATGACGATTTTTGCGGTCTGTTGCGCAGGTATCTTCCCGCTCTTCCACGTCGGTCGGGTTTGGTTTGCTTGGTGGCTCTTCCCGATTCCTAACCAAAATGCGATCTGGCCCCAGTTCCGTTCGCCTTTGGAGTGGGACGTTTTTGCCGTCTCTACCTACTTCACCGTCTCTGCCCTCTTCTGGTACATGGGAATGATTCCCGACCTCGCTACCATTCGCGATCGGGCGCAAACGCTTTGGCGTAAAGCCGTTTATGGTTTCTTGGCCATGGGTTGGCGCGGGGGTAATCGTCAGTGGAGTAATTTCGAAATGGCTTACCTGCTCTTAGCGGGTCTCTCCACGCCGCTCGTGCTTTCGGTACACACCATCGTCTCGTTCGACTTCGCGGTTTCCATCGTCCCCGGTTGGCACACCACCATCTTCCCGCCTTACTTCGTAGCGGGTGCTATCTTCTCAGGGTTTGCCATGGTGCTAACCCTCATGCTGCCCCTGCGTGCCATCTATCGTCTGCATGATGTGATTACTCAGTACCACATCGACAACATGACGAAGATCATTTTGGCGACCGGTACCATGGTGGGTTACGCTTACGCCACCGAGTTCTTCATCGCTGCCTATTCGGGGAACCCCTACGAGAAGTTTGCCTTTATCAATCGTGCTTTCGGTCAGTATGCCTGGGCTTATTGGATCATGGTAACATGCAACGTGATTTCGCCCCAGTTGTTCTGGTTCAAGGCTGTACGGCAAAATCATGCCCTGGTTTGGATTATCTGTCTCTTCGTGAACGTTGGCATGTGGTTTGAGCGCTTCGTCATTACCGTTACCTCGTTGGCTAACGATTATCTCCCCTCCTCTTGGGGTTATTACAGCCCGACCATCGTCGATATCTTTACGTTCTTTGGGACGTTTGGTTTCTTCTCTGTACTCTTCCTACTCTTCGTTCGCTTCTTACCTCTGCTCCCTATGGCGGAGATTAAGATGGTCACCCCCCAGGCGGATCCCCACGCCCACTAACTCCTAGACTGTTCCTATGAACGACTTGCCTCCTGCAACTCAAGCTCCCCGCGGTGACGATCGTCGGGAGCCCCGTGCGCCCCGCGTTTATGGTGTCACCGCAAGTTTCCAGCGTGCACCTGAAGTCTATCAAGCTGCCGAGCGCATTCGTGACCTCGGCTGGACGCGTTGGGATGTGCATACGCCCTTTCCCATTCACGGTTTAGACGCGGCCATGGGTTTGCCCCGTTCCTCGATTCCTCGCCTCACCTTGGTTGGCGGTGTTACCGGCTTCATCTTTGGCTGCCTGCTGACTTGGTACACCAACAGTTATGACTACCCCTTAATTGTCGGGGGTAAGCCTTTCTGGAGCGTGATCTATCCCTTCCCTGTACTCTATGAGTGCACGATTCTCTTCGCTGCCTTTGGTACCTTCTTCGGCCAGTTTATTACCAACCGCTTGCCGCATCACCATCATCCGCTCTTCGAACTCCCGCAGTTTGCGCGCGTGACCGATGATACCTTTATGGTGGTACTCGAAGCCACCGATCCCCGTTTCCGTAGTCCTGAAGATGCGCGCGACCTGCTCGCTTCATTGGGCGGGAAAGACATCTCTCTCGTCCGCGACTAAACTGACATGCGCCTCGCACTTGCTCTCTTAGCTTTAGTGGCCGTGGCCACGACTTCCTTCCTGAATTTCAGGGGTAAGGTTTCCAAGCAGCCCCCCGTCCAAGTCTTTGATGACATGGACAATCAGTCGAAGTACGACCCTCAAGGCGTCAGCCCGGTGTTTGCCGATGGTCGTGCTTCCCGTCCTGCTGTCCCAGGTTCAGTTCCCCGGGCAACAGGCTTAGAGCCCGCCAAGGTTTTGAATCCCGGATTTCGTCGGGCTGAATCCCTCAATCCTGAATTCGTTACGGGTAAGGATGCGGCTGGAGCTTACTTAACTAGTTTCCCAGCGCTCTCGCTCGAAGTCGGTGCGGATGGTAAACTTCTACCCTATCGCATTACCGCCGAGGTCTTAGCCCTGGGTCGTAAGAAGTATGATATCTTTTGTGCGGTTTGTCATGGTCCGGTAGCCGATGGTAACGGCATTCTCAAGGCACGTTCGGCCATCGAGGGAGCTCAGTCCATGCCCACCATCGCCAATCTACAAACCACGCTTTATCGCAGCTATCCTGCTGGACAGCTCTACGACGTGGTGGCGAACGGCAAGAACACCATGCAGCCCTACGGTGAATACCTTTCGCCCGAAGAACGTTGGGCGGTGGTTGCCTACCTTCGGGCGTTGCAAGTTTCTCAAGCCTGCCCGCCTGAGCTTACTCCTGAGTCCGTAAAAGCTGCTACCAAGTGATCTCTCCACGATGAGCACCTCTTTTTCTCCTTCTGTTTGGTCCGCCCGCTGGCCCAAGTTTGCCGTGGCTGGTCTAGCCGCGCTCGCCGTCGTGGGTTTCTTTGCTGCAGGTGAACCGCACCACGGTGCCCGTCCGCAAATGTCCTTGCTCTTCGGCTCGCTCTTCTGGGCCTGTGCCCTGATTGGCATCATGATGCTCACCATGATCACCCGTCTCTTTGATGCCGGATGGGCGCCCGTGATTCGGCGAGCTTGGGAATTTTCTCTACCTGCTTTACCTTTAGTTCTGCTCTTGGGTGTCGTCCCTCTCGTGGCCAGCCCCGAGCATCGTCACGCAGTTTGGGATTGGACGGTGGCTAATGACCATGCCAGCCACGCCAAGTCTTGGTTCCTTAATGAGCCCTTCTTCATCGGGCGGGTGGTCTTCTACGTTATCTTCTTTATCGGTATGGCTTGGTTGCTGCGTCGTAGTTCGTTCCTGCAAGACCGCGATCGTACCCCCGCGCACACCCACCAGTTACACGCCATCTCGGCGCTGGGTGTTCCTTTGGCCGCCTTGGTTCTGACCTTGCTAGCCTTCGACTGCCTGATGGCCCTGACCTATCACTGGTTCTCGACCATGTATGGCGTGTGGTTCTTTGCCCTCGGTATCCGTCTCGCCTTAGCCCTTACGGTTATTGTTACGCACCAACTCGCCAATCGTGGCTGGCTCTCGGGTATTTTAAATCAAGCCCATCGTCACGTCTTAGGCTGCTTGATGTTAGCCTTCACGGTTTTCTGGGCTTACATTAGTTTCTCGCAGTATTTCATTATCTATAATGCCAATATTCCTGAGGAAACGATTTGGTATAATCTCCGGGAATTGAATGCGAGCACGGGCGAGAAAAATCAGTGGTGGTGGGTTTCCATGTTCCTTGTCTTTGGTTTCTTCCTGTTGCCCTTCATCGCCTTACTCTTTTATCGCACGAAAATTATCGCTTCACGACTAGTAGCGGTAGCTTGGCTTATCCTGCTCGGAGGTTTCCTCGATCTGCAGTTTAACGCCATTCCTCGCTTGCCCCATTACGGCCCCATCGATGCGGATCCTTTTCTAACCCCTTGGCTCGCGCTCGATGGTCTGAGCGTGGTTGGCTTTGGGCTGCTGGTTGCGGCGGTTTTCTTACGCTCGGCCGGTCAAGCCGAGTGCATCCCCATTCACGACCCCCGCATTCAGGAATCTCTCGACTACCATGAGTGATACTCGTCGCCCTTCTGCTCCGCTGCTTGGTTCGCATTCGCGTTCCTGGCTTGGGTTCGTCGCCCTTGTGCTCCTAGCAGTGGCGGTACTCGGTTATGCCTATTGGGCAACCCGGCCTACTCAGCCCGCTAACGTGGTGAATCGCGATGCGCAAATTCGTCTGCGACTCGAGCTCGAGGCCAAAGCCCGTGAGGCTCTGACCCAGCCTGCGCGTAATCCCGATGGTACCTATCGCGTACCTATCACTCAAGTGATGGAAATTCTTGCCCGTGATAATGCGCACTTTGATTCCTTCCGTCAGGCTGCGGTTAAGGAACAGGCTGCCAAGTAAACCCTAAGCCTCGCCTGTCCTCATGTCGTATTCTTCACCCACATCACTGAACCCGAGTTCCTTCGCAGAGCCCAGCTTGGCTCGCGTGGCCTTCGTAGATCGCTCCTTAGCGCCTGCGCTTTCGCTCCTGTCGATTTCAGCCGGTCTTTGGTTGGTACTGGGTTCGCTCTGTGCTCTGGTGGCCTCGCTTCAATTGCACCTACCGGAATTTCTTTCGAGTTGTGAGTGGCTGACCTATGGTCGCGTACGTGATTTAGAATCCGTCCTGCTCACCTATGGCTTTGGTTTCAATGCGGCTCTGGCAGTTGCCCTTTGGATTATGCATCGGCTCGGAAAAATGGAATCCCGCCATGCTTGGATTGCCGTGCTGGGAGTTATGGGCTGGAATCTCGCTCTTACTTGGGGTGCGTTGGTTATTCTTCTCTCGGGTTCAATGGGCGTGCTAGGGCTTGAGTTGCCGCGCGAAACCGGTCCTTTCCTCGTAGGGTGTTTCTTGGTGGTCGCGGCTTGGGCGGTGGTGGCGTTTACCCGCCGTCTAACCCCTCATGTGTACGTCTCTCAGTGGTACATTGTCGCTGCCGTCATTACCTTCCCCATCTTGCATTTGCTTGCGCAGGTGGGCGTGCTGTGGGCGCCTGCGCGCGGCGTGCTCTCGCCGCTGATTGCGACATGGCATGTCCATGGCATCGTTGCTTTAGTCTTAACGCCGATTGCCTTAGCGGCGCTTTATTACCTGCTACCTAAGGAATTGGGCCGTCCGATTCGTAGTTACTATCTTGCGAGTATTGCCTTCTGGTTGGTGATCTCACTCGGGGGTTGGACGGGTATGGCCACCCTGGTTGGTTCTCCTATCCCTGTCTGGATTCAGTCCACCGGCGTGATTGCCGCGGTTATGCTCGTCGTGCCCGCCATCATTGCGGCGATTAATTTTCACGGTACCCTCGCTCAAGCAGGCTGGTCCAGTGTTACCCGCAGTCCCGTACTCGGCTTTATCATTGTGGCCGCCACGGGTTACTTGATTTGGACTCTCTTAACCGTGGGCTTAGCCTTCCGCGGCGTCAGTGCTGATTTCCGTTTCACGGAGGTTATTAGAGCGCATGCCCTACTCGGTCTCTACGGATTCATCGTGCCGGCATTTTTTGCGGCACTGTACTATCTTCTACCCCGGCTTGCCCGTCGCGAATGGCCCTCGCAAGCCTTGGTGAGTTTCCACTTCTGGCTTAACCTTTTAGGTATGCTCGGTGCGGTTGGGGCACTCGGTTTCTTGGGTTGGATCCAAGCTACGGCTACGACCGATATCCAAGAGATTTCCCGTCACTTAAATGCGGCTGCATCGGTGGCCTTAGCCCTCTTAGTCGTGGGAAATGTCGCCTTCCTGTTTAATCTTGGGGCACTCTTCCTGCTTCCTCTCGTACGTCCTCGCCCTGTTCAAACCTACTCCCGATGAATCAACTTTCTCTGCTTAGTGCCGGCGTGCTTTGTGCTCTTGCTGTTTCTTTTGGCGGCTTGGTTTTGACGGGTCAGGTTCAGCAAGCGGGTCTTGCACCGGCTGCGGTTGAAGAGGGTGAGCCTTTGATGCCCGCTCTTTCCCCGGGTTTAGCCATTATCGGTAAAGACGTTTATATTTCCCAGGGCTGTGTGCATTGCCACACCCAGCAGGTCCGTCCTGCGGGCCAGGGTCATGACTTAGCGAAGAACTGGGCCCGCCGTCCGAGCGTTGCCCGCGACTACGTTTTGCAAGACCGCGTGCTCTTAGGTGAATCGCGACTCGGGCCTGATCTCGTAAATGTGGGTACCCGTCAGACCGACGATGCTGCCTTGCACCTGCAACTCTTTGACCCCCGCATCGCAGCGCCTACGTCCGTCAAGCCCTCCTACCGTCATCTCTACGAGCAACGTCCACTTGCCCAAGCCCGCGACGCGCTTAAGTTACCCGAAGGCCATCCCTATAGTCCGGCTCCGGGCCAAGTCTGGGTCCCTACCGACCGAGCTCGTGCCTTGGTCGCCTACCTAAAATCGCTGCGTATCGATTACGCCTCCCCTGAAGCACCCCTTTCTGAGTGATTCCATGAATGATCGCACCCCTGACCGCGGCCCTCGCCGTGATGGACGTAACGACTACCCAGGTCGTGAACCCCAATTCCCTGAAGCCTTTTCGGACCATAAAATTACCGAAGTGCATGCGCAACTCGCGCGCGATAAAGAAGAGCCCAAGGAAGGGTTCTCCAGTACGCCCGTCTTCCTCGTCTTCTTGGTTTGCGGCTTTGGTTTTTGGGCCGGTGTTTACCTTACCCAAAATTCGGGTGGTTTCTCGGCCAAGACCTTTGACCTCGATGCCCCGGTATTAACCGTGGCCGCTGGTCCCAAAGCGTTTGTACCTGATCCCATCAAGGGCGAGGCACTTTACTTGGCCCAGTGTGCTTCGTGTCACCAAGCCAACGGTCAAGGTCTTGCGGGCGTATTTCCTCCTTTGGCTGGTTCCGAGTGGATTAGCGGGGGCTCCGAGCGTTCGATTAAATTGGTTCTAGCCGGTCTCGTGGGCGAAATTCAAGTTAAGGGTAATACCTACAACGGTAATATGCCTGCGATTGGAGCTGCGCTTAAAGATGCGCAAGTGGCCAACATTATTACTTACGTGAACCAAGCTTGGGGTAATAAGGAAGCGCCCGTCACCGACACGCAGGTGGGCGATATCCGAAAGAAAATTGGCGCCCGCGGTCAGTACTCAGGTAAAGAAATCCTAGCTGAGCACCCTATCAAGTAAGGCGTATCCGTTGGTCTTAAGGACTTACGGGCCTAACCTTAAAGGTTAGGCGTGCTTCTTAATTAGGTCGCCTAGGCGCTTCTTAGCGTCGGCAGGGGCTCCTACCATTTGATCCACCTTAACCCCATTCTTATAAAGAATCAGGGCAGGGATAGAGCTAATGTTGAGGCTCTGAGCAAGGGGCAGGTTGGCATCAGCATCGAGGCTAACCTTGCAGATTTGCACCGTATCAGGGTTCTCCTCGGCAAGTTGGTCGAGTACGGGTGCTAGAGCGCGGCAAGGTCCGCACCAGCTAGCCCAGAAGTCGACCAATACCAGTTTGCCGGGAGCTTGGACTACGGAATCGTAGTTCGCAGCACCGAGTTCAAGAATCCTAGGGGAGGCCATGATTAAACTTTAGTCTTAGAAAAGATTTCCAACGCCAGAAATACTGCAGAGCCGAGCGATACCACGGTGGCAAAGACATCAATGCCCACGAGCCAGCCTGGTTCAGGAGCCGAGGTGCTTGCGGTGGTGGTCGGTGAAAGTTTGGCAGCGGGTGCAGCGGGCTTAGGTACAACTAAGGGCCGGGGTGTCGGTGCTGCTGGAGGAGGCGGAGGCAGGCCTGCTGCAGGCGCAGGAGGGGGCGGTACCGGTAGAGAAGTTTCTCCGCCGACCCGGGGCTGAAGTTTAAGTTTAGGAGGCTGAGGAATGCCGCCCGTGGAACCGCTGCTAGGGGAACCTGCAGGTGGGGGTGGTGGGGGCGGAGGAGGTACCTCGGAGCTCATATGAAGATGTATTAAGTTGGGGCAGGGGGAAGGGGAGTCAACGCATCTGTGATTTCAGCCTTTATCGCCGTGCTTATGGAGCAAGTCGATGACCTCCTGGGGGGCAGCGGTGGCTATATCACGGCCTTTTTTAGCTAAATCCTCGGAAGTCTTAATAACTGTCTCGGCCATACGGTCGTGGGTTGCTTCTGAGCCACCCGCTAGCAGAAAGCCTTTGCCTTGGGTAATCCGGCGGTGGCCATCTTGGCCATCAAGCCCGAGACCAAGCAAGCGCGTGCCCGTAGAAGGGCGCTTGGCTGGAGATTTTTTAGAGGCCACGTCCTAAAATTATTAATCTCGGCCGCACTTTCAAGTTATTCAGCACCTTCTTCAGCGGGCGTATCAAACTCAGAGTCGGCTTCAAGAGGTGCGGCTCCACCCGCTACTACCAAGGCGCGCTGGCAGAGAATCTCTCCAAATTGATCATCTTGGGTTAACTCCAAATGCCCCAACCGTGCGAGTTCGAGGCAGGCTAAAAAAGTCGACACCAACATGGGAATGGTGGGGCGGTCAGGAAGGAGCGACGTAAAGGTAAAGGGTCCTTCCTGGTTGAGTCGGCTCAAAATCAACTCCATGCGGTCAGAGACCGTGACCGTTTCGCGGTTTATATCCCCAGGCTGAATCCGTTCAGCAAGTCGGCGGAGAATTAGGTTAAACGCATTCCAGAGTTCAATTCGGTCGGTGGGCGCAACTGGCCGAGCCGGTAAGTCTTCTGGGTTGGGGGCATGAACGTCACGCGGAAGGAGGCCTTGACGTTCGTCGATGAGGTGACGCAAGAGACCCGCCGTCTCTTTCACGCGTTTATACTGAATGAGTTGTTGTACCAAGGCCCAGCGGGGGTCTTGTCCACTCTCCTCGCCTAAGCCTTCATCTTCCTTACGCTCGGCGGCGGGTAAGAGCATACGGCTTTTGATGTACATCAACGTCGCAGCCATGACAAAGAAGTCGCCCGCGAGTTCGAGGTTCCCCTTTTCCTGCCCTCTGAGAATCGCGAGGTATTGCTGGGTGACGGTTTCAATGGGGATGTCGTGAATATCAACCTCATTCTTGCGAATGAGAAAGAGCAAGAGATCGAGCGGGCCTTCGAATACCTCGAGACGAATAGGGTGCTCCGTCGGAGGCAGCAGGCCATCCAAGGGCAGGGCGGGCTCGGGTGACGCTTCCATGTTTAGAATTTAAAGATACGGATACGTACGGTTAAGCCCAAATCGCTCCCATCGCGTAGGGTTTGGCGTTCACTTACGCCATACTCAAGATCCCAACTTTGACCGAATTTTTGTATCAACACCGCTTGGCGTTCCAAGAAGGAGGCATTTTCAAAATCATAAACCGCGCCAAGACGGAGTCGGAAGGCTGAGTTAAGCCGGAGGTTAAAGCCGGTAAAAAACTGATTTTGGTTATCGCCGCCGCGTAAGTCAGCATAGCCTCCGCTTAAGCTCCAAAGGTCGCCTGAACGCACCGTAGCCCAAGTAACCGCACCGGTGGTATCTTCCGACTCACCACTCGTCCGAATCAGAGTTTCAAGCGAAAGCCAGGATGCAGGTTTCCAGGCTAAGTGAGAGTAGAGCGAGTGATCATGGCCGATGCCGTTGCGTTGTTCGCGCCAATCGACAAAAAAGTCCGCCCGAAGAAATTCTCGGGTGCCAAAGTTCGTGTCACGGGTTTCCAGTGAATTCCGCACCCCAAGTTGAGCCGCGTGTCGCTCGGTAAGCGTGTCTACATCGCGTCGATCTGCTAAATCGAGCAAGGGAAGGTTAAGGGTGTTTAAATCGCCGCGGTCGAGTCGGGCGACATTAGCAATTTCACCGTCGGCTTCAGGGTAGGCACGATAACCCGCGAAGGGTCGCACGGTGTGACGTAGACCACGAATGCCCCAAGGAGCAGATTCTATGTCCCAAGTTGCGGTTGCCACCATTTCGGCATCGATGCCGACTTGCCCCAAGGTCCGCCCGAGCGCTTCGCCGTTTAAACTCTCACTCCACCAGGTCGAGCGTAGGCCTACGACGGGTCGAAGGGAAAGCCAGTTTGAGGCCGTCCCCGATTGCACAAGGCCGGCGTAGCCATCGACGCGCGTATACTCGATGGCGCTGAGGGATCCGGTCTCATTGAAAAAATCTAGCCCAGGCAATTGCTCTGAGGGGCGCTCGGAAAGTCGTGCTACCGAAAGAAAACTGCGACTGCGCAGCCGGCGATCGACAAAAGGTGTTTCCGCAAGATCCCAACGCGCTTCGGGTAGGCGTTGCACGACGTCTTGGAAGTCGTCGGTCTTGGCCGCAATCAGAAGCGAGCCCCGTCCCCCATAAAGCGGGGTAGATATTTCTGCGAAGCTTTGTGGCAATTGAGCTTCGCCATACCAACGAGCGCGGAAATCGGGCAGAGCACGCGGATCACTTACGGACTGAAGTTGGCTCGCAATCGAGAAGCCATCGGCACGATTGCCCACCGCTTGGGCGAGAATGAAGTGACGTTGGGCTTCAGGGAATCGGCCGTATTCATCGGGCTGCGAGCCGAGATCAGAATTATCGTTGATATAACCCGCACGGAGCGACGACTTCCAGTCCATCGATTTCTCTACGACTTTGGTATTATCGTAGGTGAAGGACGGACCCACCAGGAAGCCGGAGTCGCTGTAAGCATCGAGCAGGAGACCTCGTCCGAAGACACCGTCATCCGCCACCGTTACCGTGGTTTGCAGGTAGGTTCCTTGGGTTGATGAGGTGCGCGCGCGCAGGTGAATATCAATTGGTAACTCTCGGTAGCCTTGTTGGCCATAATGCGGAAGGTGGAAAAACGGCACCCCCATCAGCATCGGTTCAACACCGCTAAGATTAAGACGGTCAGTTTTCGCTGAGTGACGGATACTGTCGGCACTCAATGCCATGCCGACATTAGACGGCTCATTGCGCCAGGCGAGGACCCCTTCCATCGCTTGATCGCCGCGTAGCATGGTATAGCGCTCGGCGTAAAAATATGTGGGCATGCGACCAACGCGTACTTCTTCAGCTTCAATCAGACCGGTTACGGCGTTGATGCGCACGCGTTCGCCGAGTAGGCGAAGTTTGGGTGTGGTGTAGGCCACGTTGCCCTCAGCAACAATCGTACCTGCCGCAACATCCATGCGAATAAAGTCCGCCGACAGTTCAGCATCACCGCTCACAAAGCGGGCCTTCTTAGCGACTGTGACGCGCCCGCCATCTTCCGAACCGAAACTTTCACCTTCAAGTTGAGGTAAGCCAGTGGTCGGTGCAGGCGGCACGATTTGTCCACGACCTGTAAGAGGAAGCGCGAGGACGGCAGCGGCGAGCAGCCAGGGTCGTTGACCTAACATGGCATTAGACTTGTCCGACCTAGCCTGTGGACAAGGTTTTTTGCGGCATTCCGCTTGCCCCTTGAGCCAATGGGTCAGAACCTAGGGTATGCGCCTTACCCCGCAGGAAATCGCCGCCTTGGCAGAGGCCCGCGATGGCGCCCCCCACGACCGACTGGGTTTTCACCCTGCCGGCAAGGGTTCCGTAGTCCGGGCCCTCCTGCGTGAGGCGGTAAGTTGTGAGGTGGTTAATCTAACGACTGGGGTTGCTTACCCCATGGCTCGTATTCACCCAGTCGGTCTGTTTGAGGCCGTTTTACCCGAGGTTAAGCCCTTTGCTTATCGGTTTCGTACGGTTTCAGCTTCGGCGATGGTCCAAGAATTTGCCGACCCCTACCATTTTCTCCCCACTTTGGGAGAGCAAGATCTCCACTTTCTCGCCCAAGGAGATGACCACCGCATTCATGAAAAGCTTGGGGGTAATCCTCGGGTATGCGATGGGGTAGCCGGGGTAGCTTTTGCGGTTTGGGCTCCGCATGCGCGCCGCGTTTCAGTGGTCGGAGATTTTAATGGGTGGGATGGACGTTACCATCCCATGCGCTTGTTGGGGTCTTCGGGTATCTGGGAAATTTTTCTCCCCGGCTTAAAGCCCGGCACACGTTACAAATACGAATTGGTAGGTCCGGTCGATTCCACGCCCTTTCTTAAAACGGATCCCTGCGCCGTCGCCTTTGAGCCCTCACCGAATCACGCCGCTATTATTGCTGATCTCAACGCCCATACTTGGCGCGATCAAAAGTGGATGCAGACGCGCGCTCAACGTTCGCCCCTTCAACAGCCCATCAGCGTCTACGAAGTCCATTTAGGCTCTTGGCGTCGCGTTCCTGAAGAGGGTAACCGCCCTTTAAGCTATCGTGAACTAGGTCCTGCCTTGGCCGAGTATTGCCAAGCTCACGGCTTCACCCATGTCGAACTTCTGCCCCTAGCCGAACATCCTTTTGATGGCTCATGGGGCTATCAAGTTACAGGTTATTATGCTCCGACCCGACGGTACGGCGAGGCAGCTGATTTCATGGCGATGGTCGACGCCCTACACCAAGCCGGCATCGGCGTGATTGTTGATTTAGTCCCAGCCCATTTTCCCAAAGACGCCTTTGCCCTCGCGCGTTTTGACGGCACCGCGCTCTACGAGCATGGCGATCCCCGCCAAGGTGAGCACCCTGATTGGGGGACATTAGTTTTTAATTTTGGACGTCACGAAGTGCGTAATTTTTTAGTTGGGGCGGCGCTCTCGTGGCTGGATCGCTTCCATATCGACGGCTTCCGGGTCGATGCCGTGGCCTCGATGCTTTATCTCGATTACTCACGAAAAGACGGTGAATGGATTCCTAATTCCTACGGTGGCCGGGAAAATCTTGAGGCCGTTGCTTTCTTACGTCAGCTCAACGCCTTAGTCCATCATGCAGCTCCAGGGGCCTTCACCATTGCGGAGGAATCGACGTCTTACCCTGGGGTGACCCAGTCTATCGAGCACGGCGGGCTAGGCTTTGATCTAAAATGGAATATGGGTTGGATGCACGATTGGCTCACCTACTTCCGCCAAGACCCTATTCACCGTCGCTGGCACCATGACAAACTTACTTTTGATATGCTTTATCATTGGTCGGAGCGTTTTGTCCAAGCGCTCTCTCATGATGAAGTGGTGCATGGTAAAGGTTCGCTGCTCAATAAGATGGCAGGTGCTGATCTTGCCACGCGCGCCGCAAACCTTCGCTGCTTGCTCGCGCTACAGTGGGCATGGCCGGGGAAGAAAACACTTTTCATGGGTTGTGAGTTTGGTCAGTCAAGTGAATGGAGTCATGAGCGCTCGCTGGATTGGCACCTGCTTGCCCATCCCGAACATAGGGGTCTTCAGCGGCTCGTCGGAGATTTGAATCGCTGGATGTTGGGTTCGCCTGCTTTAGCAGCGGCCGATTTTGATCCAGCTGCATTTGCTTGGGTGCAGCCCGATGATGCCTTGCAAGGTGTCCTCATCTTCCGCCGAGAAGCTGCTGGCGAACGGTGCGTGGTGGTGGCTAATCTAACACCGGTGCCTCGCACCTACCGTTTCGGTGTTCCCGTCGCGGGGCGTTGGAAGGAACGACTCAATACCGATGCCGCGGATTACGCCGGAACCGGGCAGGGGAATCTCGGCGGTCTCGAAGCTGAATCCATCTCAAGTCATGGCCTGGGCTTTTCCCTCCAGGCTCACCTCCCAGGTTTGAGTGTCATTATCTTCGAAAGTCGCTAATCTTGTTATCATAGGTAATGATTACATATTAAGTTGACTTTAATCCTAGGTTTATACCTCCTATCCAGCCCATGCGCCTCTCTTGGTTGCTGCTCTTAGTTGTCTCTCTGGCTCAAGCCCGAGAGCCGGTTACGTTGCGCGTTGGGTTCTTCCCCAATCTAACCCATGCGCCCGCCTTAGCGGCCCGCCAGCTTGAGCGTGAAGGTCATAACTGGCTGTCGGGTCATGTCCCTGCGGGTACCAAAATCGAGTGGTTCGCCTACAATGCAGGACCCGCTGCGGTTGAGGCTCTGTTTGCTGGTTCAATTGATGCCACCTTTATCGGACCCTCACCCTTGCTTTCAGGTCATGTGCGAACGCAAGGCAAGGGGCTTCGTTTGTTACTTCCGATCGCTTACGGGGGCAACGCGCTGGTTGCCCGTCCAGGATTCGCGGGCACAACCGCCCAAGACTTTCGCGGCAAGGTAATCGGAACCCCTCAGTTAGGAAATACTCAGGATGTTGATGCCCGCGCTTGGCTCGCGGCCGGTGGTCTTAAAATTACTACACGCGGTGGTGATGCTCGCGTTTTGCCCATGGCAAACCCCGAGCTCGTACAACTTTTTGCCAAAGGTGAGTTAGACGCTATTTGGACAGTTGAGCCTTGGGTTACCCGACTGCGCACCGAGTTTAACGGCCGCATCATTCATCAACGTCCCGATGCGCTCATCACCGTACTTGCAGCTTCATCCAAGTCGCTCGAGCTTTCCGTCCGTAAAGAAGCTATTCAGGGCCTTGCGCGTGCTATCTTATCCTTACGGGATCGTCTCGTTGAAAATCCTGCCGAACAGTTACGCTTGGTTCGTGCGGGCTTAGGTGCTGAGTTAAAAACCGAACCGCCCGCGGTGGCGATGCTTACTGAGGCGTTAGGTCGTATTCAACTTTCGCGCCCTGGCTCCCTTGCGGAGCGACGGTCAACTCTAGCCGCTTCACTCGGGCAATCCTTGCTTGATGCTCAAGCCGCGGGTATTCTCAATTCCACCTACCCCATTGAACCTCTCCTTGAGGAACTGATTGATGACCCAGCTCGTCGCTAAGCCCCCCGCTCAGCTCTCGCTTAAGGGCGTGACCAAGCGCTTCCACGGGAGCGCAGGTTTAGTCACGGCGGTGGAGCAAGTGGATCTCGAGGTGCGCCACGGCGAGTTCATCTGTTTAGTTGGCCCCTCCGGTTGTGGTAAATCGACTCTACTCAATTTAATCGCAGGTTTAGAGCAAGCCGATGAAGGACAGATCCTGCTCGAAGGTGAGCCCGTCTTGGTGCCTGGTCGCGATCGCATGGTGATGTTTCAACAAGATGCGCTCTTTCCTTGGCTTAATGTTTTAGAAAATGTCCTCTTCGGCCTCCGTCTTAAACCTAATCTGCGCGAAGCCGAGCGCCTCGAGGTCGCCCGTCACTACCTTGATATTGTTGGCCTAGGTAATAAAGAAAAAGCCCGCCCCCACGAGCTTTCTGGCGGGATGCGGCAGCGTGTGGCGCTGGCCCGGGCATTGGCACCTAATCCAAGTGTGTTGTTGATGGACGAGCCTTTTTCCGCGCTCGATGCCCTGACGCGCGATTTACTCTACGGGGATATTCAACGCATCTTTACTCAGCGTCGTAAAACCATTCTCTTAGTGACCCACAACATTCGTGAAGCCGTCTGCTTGGGGGATCGCGTGGTTCTGCTTTCGCCCAATCCTGGGAAAATCCGTCAAATCTTCGATATCAGTCTCCCGCGCCCGCGTCGGATCAATAACCCGGATCTCGCTGAACTTGCGGCCGAAGTCACCTCAGCGCTTACCGCCCATCTCGACGCCCAGGGGGAGATGATTTAAAAAGCCATGTCAAGTCGTGCTCTGATTCCCATTTCTTTTGCCGCCCTCCTGTTGGTGGCTTGGGAGTTTGCCGTACGCATCTATGCGCCTGGTTCCCCATTCGTACCGACCCCGCTCGCCATTATTGCTTGGTTAGGGGAGGCCTTGCTCGACGGCTCTCTGATTGAGGCGACCGTTACAACCTTACGCCGTCTTTCCATCGGGTTTATTATCGGAGCGGGAATTGGACTTTTACTTGGGGGAATTTGTGCTCGCTCGCGTACGGTTCGAGATGCCTTGGGTTGGCTAGCGCTTGGTTTACAAACGCTTCCTTCCGTTTGTTGGGTCCCGCTTGCGATTCTTTGGTTTGGCCAACGTGAAGGCGCGATTATCTTTGTTACCGTCATGGGTACGGTTTGGTCGGTGATGCTCGCCGTCCAAGAATCCGTACTCTCGGTGCCGCCGCTTTATGTACGGGCCGCTCAAACGATGGGTTCGCGTGGTTGGCACTTGTGGAGCCGAGTGCTTGTGCCTGGTTCCTTGCCCGGGATTGTTGGGGGCATGAAACAGGGTTGGGCTTTTGCCTGGCGCTCCCTGATGGCTGCCGAAATCTTCGTGGTTATTCTTTCGGGTTACGGCCTCGGCACGATGTTGCACGACGGGCGTGAGCTACTGCGCATGGAACAAGTCGTCGGGGTGATGTCGGTCGTCATTATCGTCGGCTTGCTGGCGGATCTCGTCCTCTTTGGCCCCTTAGAGCGCTGGTTACGGCGCACGCGGGGGCTGAATGGGGG
>CAZEDB010000020.1:0-7357 GCA_964510855.1 uncultured Enterobacteriaceae bacterium
AGCGTCTTCATATCAATCACGAAGCGGTAGCGGACGTCTTGTTTAAGGACACGCTCCCAGGCTTGGTTGATGTCGGACATTTTTATGAGTTCGATATCAGATACAATTTTATGGGTCGCACAGAACTCCAGCATCTCTTGGGTTTCGGCAATACCCCCGATACCCGAACCTGCTAAATTTTTGCGGGGCAGAATAATCGCGAACGGTGCAATCGGTAAGGGGTGCTCAGGGATGCCCACGAGGCAGAGAGTGCCGTCGAGCCGTACCAAGCCTAGATAGGTGTTTAAGTCATGTTGTGCCGAAACACAGTCGAGTATGAAGTCGAAGCTATTGGTGTGCTTGGCCATTGCTGCGGCGTCGGTTGAAAGCACGACTTCATGAGCGCCCAGTCTTAAGCCATCTGCCACTTTAGCGGCTGAGGTGGTGAATAGGACGACGTGGGCTCCGAGCGCGCGGGCGAACTTCACCCCCATATGGCCCAAACCGCCGAGTCCGATGATGCCAACTTTTTTCCCAGGTCCAACTTTCCAGTGACGCAGAGGCGAGTAAGTCGTAATGCCCGCGCAGAGCAGGGGAGCAGTGGCGGCTAAGTCGAGTCCTGGTGGCAACGTTAAGACAAATGCTTCATCAACGGTTATCTGATTAGCATACCCACCGAAGGTGTGACCACCGAGGTGTTTATCGGGACTATTATAAGTGAAGGTGGCCCAGTTGTGGCAGTACTGTTCGAGACCGGCTTGGCAATGGGTGCAGGTGCGACAGGAATCAACCATCACGCCGCAGGCGGCATGGGCGCCGACTTTGACCTTGGTGACTTCGGCACCAATGCGGGTAACGCGCCCGACAATTTCATGTCCCGGCACACAGGGGTAGACGGTATTTCCCCATTCATTGCGTGCCTGGTGAATATCCGAATGGCAGACGCCGCAGTAGAGGATCTCGATTTCTACATCCTTGGGGCCTGGCTCGCGTCGTTGAATCTCCATCGGCGCAAGGGGGTTCTTAGCGGCTTGAGTACCATAGGCGCGGACGGGATGTGAGGTCATGCACCGCACCATGAGCATAAAGCCGTGACTGGCAAGCGAGCCCGCTGCGATGCTATTGCATTTGCCTCCTGCCGCTGGTCGCCCTTGGCTGATAGAGCAATGGCGACCTTTCTGTGCATGAAGTGGGGCACTAAGTACGGCCCTGAGTATGTGAACCGACTCCACTCCATGGTTCGGCGTCATATGTCGGGCCCCTTTCGTTTTGTTTGCCTGACGGATAATCGCGATGGACTTGATGCGGGTATCGAAGCCTTCCCCATTCCCAGTTTACGACTGCCTCCGGGGAGCCCCGAGCGCGGCTGGACCAAGCTGGTATCGTTTTCGCCTGAGCTCACTGCCCCCGGGGGGCCTCAACTCAGTGGCCCCATTTTATTTCTCGATATCGACATCGTGATTGTCGGCGCGCTCGACGACTTTTTCCGTCACCCCGGCGAATTTTTAATTATGCGCGAGCGTAAGCGCTTCCGCATCCAGGGTAATTCCTCGGTCTACCGTTGGACGGCTGGGGCTCACACGGAGGTCTTAGATTACTTCCGCGCTAATCTTGATGCTGTTCGTGCCCGCCACCGGAACGAACAGGAGTTTTTGGTCCACTACTTAAATAACCAAAATAAAGTTAGTTTCTGGCCCGAGACTTGGTGTCGCAGTTTCAAGCGCCACTGCGTCTTCGGCTTCCCACTCTCACTTTTTCTTGCCCCGCGTATCCCCGAAGACGCACGCATCATTATTTTCCACGGCTTACCCAACCCACCCGATGCCCTAGCGGGGCGAAGTGGGAAGTGGTATCGCTGGGTTAAGCCGACCGCTTGGATCGCCGAGCACTGGCGCTAAGCGGCGCTTAGGACTTAGCGGCGTCTTCCGCAGGCTCTTCACCCGCTTGCTCGCCCGCGGTTTCTTCGGCCGCAGCTGCTTTGGCTTCAGCTGCGTTACGAATCACGGGTTGAGCGTGAAGGGCGCCGCTTGGCAGTTTGGCGATATAACCTTGCGAGATGAGGAAGACTAAATCGGTAGCCACTTGTTTACGTCCGGCCTCATCAGCCGCATCGGGTACAAGTTTAGCCGCGAGTTGCGCTCCATTAAGACCCGCCCGCGCATCCAGCTCAGCGAGCATCTTGGCCATGGATTCTGAGAAGGTGGTACGTTCATCACGGCACTTGCGATGCACCCCGCATACAAAGGTGATGCCCTTGGAGCCGCGTTTATAAAGGTGGAAGCCTTCTTTGCGCAGGCGGCCACGAATACCGTTGGCGGTGACGAGCGGGAAGTGACGCTGTTCTTCGAGTACCCAGAGGACGGAATCTTTGAACGGACCGGCGGGCATTTCACTGAGTAAGCGCCCAGGGAATCTTACCCAGGGCAGGGCGCGGAGGGCGAGTTCACGACGGTGAGCGAGCAGGAAGGCTTTGGCGGCATCGAGCGACTCCAGCAGCTCAGGTTCGCCTTCTTTGCGATCCTTAGGGACATACCGCAACTGCTTGCTTTGAGCGGCCAGCCAAGCCGCCACTACCTCGGGGTCGCGAATCATTTCAATCCCTGCCTTAAAGCGTTCAAAGGAGGCGCTGGCAAAATGCCGCGCATGGTGTTCGCGCAGTCGGCGACTCCAATCATGATGATTGGGCGCACCTAAAATTTCTTGGGTCCGTGGGCAACGTCCCACCATCTGGAAATTCCCTTTCGGAGGTTCAATCTCAACTTCTGTGGTCTCAAAGAACGTCGCCAAGTGCTTGGCCATGAGATGCGCAATAGCTTCAGGCTCACTCAGGAAGGGCAGGCCATCAGGCACCGACTGATAGAGCAACGCACCTTCAGCGAGCGGCTTAGCGACAATGGAAAGACGATCTTCTTTTTCGAGAATGAGAGCTGCGACATCGAAGAGCTGATAGGTTACTTGGCTTTCGCGCATGGCTTTGCCCAGCACTTCAAACTTCGCGTCATCAGGATAAAATTCACAGGCGACAACTAAGCGTGGTGCTTCAGGACGTTCGAAGCTGCGCGTATCACGACGTTCATCACGACGAGGTCCGCGTTCATCACGACGGGGACCACGCGCGCCATCAGGGCGTGGTCCGCGAGGTGCGTCACGTCGTTCAGGACGAGGACCATCACGTCGGGGCCCGCGATCGTCGCGTGCGCCACGTCCACCCCCAGCAGCTTTAACACTTTCGGCCGGGCCGGTGGTCCATGAAGGACCAAAGCCGAGCGACGATAGGTCAATTTTCTCGGGTGAGGCTGAAGGGCTTTCGGGGTCGGGGGACATCCTTTGGCTACTGTTCCACGGACGCCCCTCACTTGGCAAGCGTGGGCCGCACCCTTTTTTTCTTGCAGGCTAGGGTCTCGCTCGGCACTTCTTTCCTTCTTCCCACGCTCAGGTGGTGGAATGGCAGACACGCATGCTTGAGGTGCATGTGCCGCAAGGCGTCAGGGTTCAAGTCCCTGCCTGAGCACCCTTTAACCGACCCGGCCTTGCCGGGTCGGTCTCTTTAGACGCCTTTCTCGTGGTTTCACGCTTTCCCTTGGGGCGTTGACCGTGCCACGCTGGTACATGCCTAGCGACCTGCTTAATGTCCTCATCCTCGGTTCGGGTGGACGGGAGCATGCCTTGCTTAAAGCCTGTCTGCGTAGTCCCAAGGTAGCCACCGTACGCGTCGCCCCTGGTAATGGTGGTATGGCGCTCGAGGCCGAGTGTTTGGCCTGCGACCTTTCCAACAACGCCGCCGTTGTCGCTCTCGCTCGCCAGGTTGGAGCTAACTTAGTTTTGGTTGGCTCCGAAGGTCCGCTTGCTGCCGGTGTGGTCGACGCGCTCGAAGCAGCAGGCATCTTGGCCTATGGTCCACGTGCCGCAGGAGCGCGACTCGAAGCCAGCAAGGTCTTCTGCAAAGATTTTCTTCTTCGTCATCATATTCCCACCGCTGCAGCCGCGACCTTTACCTCGGTCGAGCCAGCCCTCGCCTGGGTACGTAAGGGAACTTTCCCTGTCGTGCTCAAGGCCTCAGGCTTAGCCGCTGGCAAGGGCGTAGTGATTGCCCAAGATGAAACGGAGGCTGCTGCCGCCCTGCGCGCGATGCTTGAGACGCGGGTGTTTGGGGCGAGCGGCGACGAAGTTTTGATTGAGGAGTTTATGGCCGGCGAAGAGGCCTCCATCATGTTGGTAGTTTGTCGAGATCAGTATCTAATGTTGCCTGCCAGTCAGGATCATAAGCGGGTGGGCGAAGGTGACACTGGGCCTAACACGGGAGGCATGGGCGCTTATGCACCCGCCGCAGTCGTTACGCCTGCAATCGAAACGCAGATTCGAAAAACCATTATTGAACCGACGCTGAAGGGGTTGCTTGCCGACGGGATAGATTATCGCGGCACTTTGTATATCGGGATTATGATTACGCCCGCCGGCCCTAAGGTGGTAGAGTTCAACGTCCGCTTTGGCGACCCCGAATGCCAAGTGCTGCTCCCGCTCATTCAAGGAGACCCCATTGAAATTTTTGAGTCGGTGGCGCGCGGCGAATTCCGTTCATCAGCTGTTGGGGTTAAACCCGGGGCTTCCTTAATTGTCATTCTCGCCGCGCAGGGTTACCCCGCGACGGTTAAGACCGGAGATGTCCTAACCTTACCTGACACCTTGCCCAAAGGGGTTGAAATCATCCACGGGGGTACCCAGCGCTTACCCAATGGGAATCTAGTAACGTCTGGGGGGCGCGTCTTAGGGGTTGTGGCCCAGGGCGCCACTCTGGCTGAGGCCGCTCAACGGGCTTATGCCACGGTTCCTTTGGTCCAATTTGCCGGTTCTCACTACCGTCGCGATATTGGAGCTCGGCAGTTACGGCGTGACGCGGCTTCGCCTCACGCTTGAACCTTATGCACCTTGCGCTAAGCTATTCTGATGTCCGCTGAGCGTGATACCATCTTCTTGGTTTGCTCGGGTAATACCTGTCGTAGCCCCATGGCTGCTGCGCTTCTGCGTTCCGCGCTTGCCCATGAAGGCGGTCGCTTAGCTACCCTTAAAGTCGAATCTCGCGGGCTGGCAGCTTATAAGGGCGATCCGGCCTCGCCTCACGCGGTCCGGGCTTTGCGCCCGCTTAACCTTTCCCTGGCTGAGCATGCCAGCCGCCCGCTTACCGCAGACGATGTTGCCCGTGCGCTGGCTATCTTTGTGATGGGCAACGGTCACCTTAATACCCTTTTTGCTCAATTTGATAATTTGCCCGAAGCGGTGGAGTTGCTGCGTGGGCGTATGCCAGAAGGGCAGGATAGGGAAATCGCCGATCCTTTTGGTAGCAATTTAGCGGCTTATGAGGACTGTCGTGATTCCATGATTGAAGCCTTACCCAAGGTTGTCGCTATGCTAAGAGAGCGATTTGTATGAGCGCCCCTCTAATTCTTAGTCTCGGCTCCGACCACGCGGGTTTTGCGCTTAAAACTGCTTTAGTGGCTCAGCTTAAATCCTTGGGCATCCAAGTACTCGACCGTGGTACGCATTCTGCGGAGTCGTGCCATTATCCGACTTACGCCCATGCGGTAGGAGCGGATGTGGTTTCAGGTGCCGCACGCTTCGGGGTTTTGATTTGCTCGACCGGCATCGGTATCTCGATTGCCGCTAATAAGATACCCGGTATCCGTGCCGCGCTCGTGCACAAAGTCGAGATGGCTACGCTCGCCCGCCAGCACAACGATGCCAATGTGCTTTGCTTTGGTGCTCGTTATGCAACGCCAGAATTTGCGGTGGAGAGCTTAGCTGCTTTTCTTAAGGCAGAGTTTGAAGGCGGACGTCACGATATCCGTCTTGGCATGCTCGAACCCAAACCCCCTCACTAATCTTTTTATGGCTGCTATCAAAAATATCCCTCTTGCCCAACTCGACCCTGCGGTCGCTGCCGTCATTCGTAATGAGCTGGCACGCCAGCAATCGCACATTGAGTTGATTGCCTCAGAGAACTTTACCCTACCTGCAGTGATGGAGGCGCAGGGAAGTGTTCTGACCAATAAATATGCCGAAGGTTACCCTGGTAAGCGTTGGTACGGCGGCTGCGAGCATGTCGATGTGGTCGAGCAGCTCGCGATTGATCGCGCTAAACAACTCTTTGGTGCGGACCACGCTAATGTTCAACCGCACTCAGGTAGCCAAGCCAACGCCGCGGTTTATTTTGCGACTCTGAAACCTGGAGATAAAATTCTCACCATGAACCTCTCGCACGGGGGGCACTTGACGCACGGCAACGCCGCCAACTTTTCTGGTAAACTCTATCAAGCCGTACACTACGGGGTAGGTGCCGATGGTCGCATCAACTACGAGGAAGTCGCTGAGATGGCTCGTAAGGAAAAACCTAAGATGATCACCGTGGGAGCTTCTGCCTACGCTCGTACCATCGACTTTGCTCGCTTTGGTGCCATCGCTAAAGAAAACGGCGCGCTCCTGCTCGCCGACATCGCCCACATTTCCGGATTGGTTGCTGGTGGAGTGCATCCTTCGCCCGTACCGCATGCTGATTTTGTGACGACCACGACCCACAAAACTCTGCGCGGTCCTCGCGGCGGTCTAATCCTTTGCACGGCTGAATTTGCCAAGGCTATCGACACGAGTGTCTTCCCTGGTACCCAAGGCGGACCTTTAGAGCATGTCATCGCGGCCAAAGCGGTTTGCTTCGGGGAATGTCTCAAGCCCGAGTTCGCAGCCTATGCGCGACAAGTGGTAGCGAACTCCCAAGCCTTGGCTGCGGCCCTTGTCGCCCGGGGCTTTAGCCTTATTAGCGGGGGTACTGATAATCACCTAGCTTTAATCGATCTACGGCCTAGTCACCCTGAGGTCACCGGCAAGGAGGCTCAAAACGCCCTCGATGCCGCCCATATCACCACTAATAAGAATACTGTGCCCGACGAAACCCGCAGCCCCTTCCAGGCCAGTGGGATACGGGTGGGTACGCCTGCGGTTACCTCGCGCGGCATGGTGGAAAAGGACATGGAAATCATTGCTGAGGCCATTTCGGTGGTGCTTTCGGGACCTGCCGACCCGGCTAAAATTGCCGCCGGGCGAGCCCTAGCCGAAGGCCTCTGTAAGCGTTACCCCCTTCCTTACTGAGGTTAAGGTTCTTTAGAGCGTTTTTTTCTTCCAATCCCAACTAGGTAAACTCATCGTATTACTTCTACCCCCTCCTATGAACTCCCTCCCCCGTAAACGCTCCGGCTTCACGCTGATCGAGCTTTTAACCGTTATCGCCATCATTGGCATCTTGGCCGCCGTTCTCTTCCCCGGCGTTCAGGCTGTTATGAAGTCCGCTAAGCGCTCGGCTGCTTCGACCAAGTTGTCGAACATCGCTAAG
>CAZEDB010000020.1:7457-28842 GCA_964510855.1 uncultured Enterobacteriaceae bacterium
CAAAACCCCTAATCCTTTTCAAGGTTTAGAAAACAGGCCCCGGATTCGGGGCCTTTTTTTTGCACAAGGTCATAGACGCTCAGTCCCGCTTCGCCTTTCCTTGGCTCGCCCTAGCCGCCGTAACTCTATTTAAAGTTAGTTTCGCTCATGTCCTTCACCCACTGGATTCAAGCCGCTCGCCCCCGCACACTGGTGGCTGCAGCTATTCCCGTTGCGGTAGCCGCCATGATTTTTCGCCTGCATAGCTTGGGCTATCCCGGCTGGTTAAAAGATGTCCTCGGCTGCACCCTCTTTGCCCTACTTGCTCAAGTTATTAGCAACCTCGCTAATGATTTAGGTGATGGTCAAAAAGGAACGGATCAACCGGGCCGAATCGGGCCGCCCCGAGCGGTAGCTGAAGGACGAATTTCTCCGGGCGCCATGACCTGGGGTATCATAGTTTTAATTCTGCTCGCCCTGGCTGTTGGCTTTGCGACCGCTGGCTTTAATCCTTGGTTAGTAGCCGCAGGTATCTTGGCGCTCGTGCTCGCCTTGGGCTATACCTTGGGCCCCTTCCCCTTAGCCTATGTAGGTTTAGGCGATGTCTTCGTGGTCGCTTGCTTTGGTATTCAAGCCACGGTTCTGACCGGTTACATTCTTTGGAATGAGTCGCTCGCCGTGATGCCTGCGAACTCGGTATCTTGGTCCTTGCTGGGTTGGGATTTAGCCTGGGCGGGTTTAGGCATTGGGCTTTTAGCCGACAACATTCTGCTGTCTAATAACGCCCGCGATCGTCTCACCGATGCCTTAGCCGGGAAGCGTACGACAGTGGTACGCTTTGGCCTAGGTTTTGCCCGCCAACTTCATGGTTTTAATTTAGTCTTAGGTATTGGGGCCCTTAGTTATGTCTTTGGTTGGCCTCCGCTTTTACTTATCCCCTTAGCTATTTGGGATCATCGAGGTTTTCGTGCTGCTTCTGAGCCGATTGAATTCGTGCCCTTTCTCGCTCGCTCGGCCTTGTTGCTCTTACTCGCAGGTCTCCTGTGTATAACGGGCGCTTGCCTTGGATGGAGCCCGTTATTGCCTAAATAGTCGCCCATGAATCTCCCTGAGAAGTTACCTGACCGCCTCGAGGCTGTGGTTGCTGATGTCGCCCGACCTTCGTGGGACGATTATTTCATGGCCACCGCACTCCTGCTTAGTTCGCGCTCGAGTTGCGAACGTCTGCATGTCGGTTGCTTAATGGTGTCAGCCCCTCCCCATCCCAATCGCATTATTGCCGCCGGATACAACGGCTTCTTGCCTGGTGCTCCCCATGACTCGCGTCTGCGGGATGGACATGAACAGGCGACGGTGCACGCCGAGCAAAACGCGGTCGCTGATGCAGCTAAGCGCGGCATCCGTCTCGAAGGGGCGATTTGTTATGTGACGCATTTTCCCTGCGTGAATTGTGCAAAAATTCTCGCCTCTGCTGGGGTTGCGGAAGTGCGTTATCGTCATGACTACCGCAATGACCCACTAGTAACCGAATTGTTAGCTCAATCCGGCATTAAAGTGCTTCGGCTTATTTAACGGTGCCCGCTCGTACACACGCTGGAAAGGTTTTGCTAGCGCACCCCGCGCTCGAAGATACCCATTTCAGAAGGAGCGTGGTCTTGCTTCATGCTCATGACCTTAAAGAAGGGGCTTTTGGCGTGATTCTTAATCGTCCGTTATTGCGTGAGTTGGGCGAACTTGAGTCGCGCTTTCGTAAAAGTCCATTAGCTGCGGTTGCACTCTTAGAACGCGGGCCCGTGCAGACCGACCGCATGGCTATGGGAAGTTCGGAGTTAACCCCTAAGGGGTTAGACAACGTTCACTTTGGCGTTGATGAGCAAGATGCCGCCCGTCTCTTGGGTCATAAGTCTGCCCGTCTTCGAGCCTACGTAGGCCATGCGGGATGGTCGCCAGGTCAACTTGAAGACGAGCTTCGTAAAGGTGCATGGGTGGTTGCTCCTCTGACAACTGAAGCCGAAACCCTCTCAGGCGAAGATCTCTGGCGCTGCTGGTTGCGCCGTCACTGCCCTGAGCTCGGCCTAGTGGCGGATGCGCCAGGTGACTTAGGTCTCAACTAAACTTTAGTAGCCGAGTGCTAGTTCGAGATTCCGGCGTAAGACCGCGCCAGCTGCTCCTGTGCCTTTGACCAGCATATCTCGACGCTCCAGGCGATGACGCTCAGATTCTTTAACACCAATGATACGCCAGTTGGAAGTGGGCAACTGCTTGTCGTTCACTGCGAGAGGTGTCCAACGTTTAGGTAGCCCATGCCAGGTGAATTCAACCTTCCAGCCCGCGGCATCGGCGGCACTTCCGTCCACTAGGCCAGGGTGTCGTTTTACAAAGTCAGGCACTTTGCGGGTGCGAACCGCCACCACCAGCGCAGTCGGCGTGTCGCGAATCACGCTGAGTAAGTCGCGTTGTTGGCCGAGTAAGATTGGTAAAGGATCAATCCCTACTAAATTCCAACCGTGAAAATTTCCATGCGGGTTTCGTTCGCGTCGAAGAGCGGCTTGTCGCCCATGCCAAGAGTTGTAACCCTCGCTCAGACGAAGGCCGATTTCAAAGTGTAGGTGGGCACGTTCTCGGGGAATCGGTTCGTCGCCTGAGCTTCTTCCTAATACGCCCAAGATTTGACCGGCCTTTACGCCCATTCCTACGTAGAGATCGCCTCGGACTGAAGCGAGGTGAGCATAGAGGCTGTAAGCTGGTAATCCCGAGGTTTGATGTTCGAGCACGACATAACGACCATAAGGACCCGTAGGGGCGGGGCATACATAGGCGACCCGTCCTGCTAACACGGCTTTAACTAGGTCTACTGCTTCCCCTCTGCCGTCGCGTGCCAAAGGGCGAATATCTAAACCTTCATGGAAACGCGTACCGTCATTACGCGTCATGCCAAAAAGTGCCGACTCAACTTTTCCCGAAGCGGTGGGTTGGACAAAAGTCTCGAGCGCTTTCCCTCTGGGGTGCGGCATGGTGGTGGGCCAAACCCACTCCTCACCTACCAAACAGGCAGGGAGTAAGCACAGGGTAAGTAAGCGACCCAGACTCACTTGCCCTCTTTTTCTCGCCATTTGCGAATCTGCAAGATGGAGCGGTTCATGCGCTCAGACCAATAGGCTGCTGCCGCCTTGGCTCCCATGTCTTTACGCTCCACTGCGAAAAATAGATTACCATCGAGTACAGGTTCACTGATGCGCTGGATGCCAATCGCTTCGTCATTAACCAGTAAGACGAGTTGCTTGCCAAGGGCTTCGGCTGAAGTGGTTGCCCGCATTAGCGATTGCGCACTCTTGGGGTCAACCTGCACCAGTAAATAATGTGACCGGATGTCGGGAGGCCCAGCTTCAACGACTTCTGTATTTAGAAAGTGTTCCGCGGGCACCATCGGAATCTTCATGACTGAAACCACCACCCCGCTCACGCTTAAGCGTACGGGTGCTTGGCCGCTATTGGGCGACGAACTTGGGGCCTCGATAAATACTGTAAAGATGTCCTCCGGGAGTTCGGTTTTACAGCCCGCGAGCAAGACGCCTAATAACAAGGTTAAAAGTCGGGTAGTCATGAAGGTTAGGCGATAAGTAGATCGAGCGTAGCCGAGACTTTTTGAATATCCTCCGGTCGAAGGTCGAGTGCTGGTATAGAGAAGATTTGTTGGGTCCGCACATGTAAATAGGGCGTAGCCCCATCGACGGTGGGACCAGTGGATTTAATTAAGCGCTTTCGCTCGAGTAGTAAGGCCAGAATATGTTTTAAAATCGCCTTTTCACCGGTGGGGTCGCTGGGATCGTCGAAGAGCGACAGGAAAAACTCCTCGCGCGAAGCTAAGAGTTGAGCGCGTTGGGCGCGTTCTTCTTCGCCGCGTTCTTTAACTTCACGATTCCATTTACCTAATATGAGTCCGGTAGTTTGAAATTCATGGGCGTGCTCGCGTAAGACATCCGTGCGGTCCATAGCAGCCCCGGTGGGCTTGTGGACAATACATGTCACGAGGTCACCTGGGACGAGTTCACGGCCGCTAACGGCACAGGTACGAGTGATGGGTTTAACCTGCCAATCCATAAGACCATTGAGCGAACCTAGGGGCAGAGGGCAAGGGGCATCCCACGACTTGGAGGGTTGTGGTCATGGGTTTTAGTCCTTAGTCGGTAGGCTATGTCCCTTGCCCTTCTCTTAGTTGATTTACAGGGTCCCTTGCTGGCCACGGTGCCCGAAGGGCCAGCCGTCCTTGCCCGGTGCCGCCTCGCCGTCGCCGCTGCCCAACTCCTCGACCTGCCAGTCGTCGTGACCGAGCAAGCCCCTGAAAAATTAGGGTCGACCGAGGCTTCGGTGCTTTCCTTGCTTGGCCCCACCCCAAGCCTTTTTGCCAAGACGTCGTTTTCTGCTCTCGGTGCGCCCGGGTTGCTGAACCATTTACGTGATCTTAAAATCGATCACGTGCTCCTAGCAGGACTGGAGGGGCCTATTTGTATTCATCAGACGGCGGTGCACGCTCTCGCAGAATCTATCGGCGTTACGGTTATGGGCGATGCGGTCGGGGCGCGTCGTTCCTCTGATCAAGAACTCGTCTGGGAAAATCTGCGCCGTGCAGGTGTAACCATTCTTCCTGTAGAAACGATTTTTTACTCACTCTTAGGTGAGTCCCAGCACCCGAAGTTCAAAGCCTTTACCTCGTTAGTAAAGCAAGCTCAGGTGTGAGAGAAGGGCCGGCAGTTTTCTTTCCAAGAATCTCTCGGGGTTAGACTGTTTCTACGTCGATACTTGCCGCAGCGTGAATAGCGGCACCTTCGGGTAGATTTTTGTCCGCCAAGGCCGCAAAAGCTACCATCCCAGCATTATCGCCGCAGTAACGCGGCTCAGCGATTAGGAGAGGAATGCCCTGCGCTTGGGCAACAGCCGTGAGCCGTTGACGCAGACGACGATTGTGAGCCACGCCACCCGAGAGCCCGGCAGAGCGGTAATGACCCGTTGCAAGGGCTGACTTAAACTTAGCTTCAAGTTGGGCTAAGACCGCCTCTTGATAGCCGGCACAGAGATCGGGCATACTTTCGGCTAACTGCGCGTCCGATAACTTTTCAATTTGGTAGCGCAGGGCGGTTTTTAAGCCGGAAAAACTCAGGCGTAAATCGGACTTCTCAGGAATCCCCCGCGGGAAAATAAACCGCGTTGCATCGCCCGTGGCTGCGAGCTCTTCGATGCGCGCGCCTCCCGGGTAGGGCAGGCCAAGAAGCTTTGCGCCTTTGTCTAAGGCTTCACCCGCAGCATCATCCACCGTCTGGGCCACCACGCGTATCTCGCCGATTTCATTAAGCGCCACTGCGAGCGTGTTTCCTCCTGAGACAATCAGCCCTAAGTGGGGGAGCAATTTTGCGCGTGCGGTAACAAACTGGGCAGGGTCTTGGGCGTGTAGACCGATAAATGCCGAGTGCAGATGGGCCCGTAAATGATTGATACCTACCAGCCGAGCACCTGTCGCTAAAGCGGTAGCGCGGGCGAAAGCTAGGCCCAGCGAAAGACAAGGTAACAGACCTGGGCCGCGGGTTACGGCTACAATCTCGGGAGGTTTTGCCAGTAAATCGGGTGCAAGGGAGCGCAATAAAAAGGGTAGGGCTGCGAGGTGCTCGCGGCTAGCAAGGTCGGGCACGACCCCGCCGTGTTTGGCGTGCAGCGCTATTTGTGAGCTAATGCGTTCGTCGAGTAGGCCGCGCCCCGGGTCTAGCAAGGCTAGCGCCGATTCATCGCATGAGCTCTCAACCCCAAGAATCACTTCATAAGCGTTGTCGTCTAAAGCTGGGGCGACAAGCGGGAAGCGTGGTGTTTTTCCGCTGGCGACTCTTTTAACCTCTGCCAACTTGATTTCATGACGATGCTTGAGGGTCTGTTTAAGGAGCTTCGCCGCCGGGCCAAGGGTGGGGTGCTACGCTTTGATGATTTTGTCGACGTCGCACTCTTTCAACCTGGGCTGGGTTATTACGCCGCTGATCGACAGCGGGTAGGCCGTCGGGCAGATGCTGATTTTACCACTGCCGCTGCTTTGGGGCCCATTTTTGGTGAACTGCTTACAGAGGCAGCGGAGTCGCTCTTGGGAAATCTCTCTGAGACTACCTTGGTCGAAGTAGGCGTAGAGCCTGGAGCGTCTGCGTTTGCTTCGGTAGCACACCGTTTTGCCACCCATAAAATCATTCGCTTAGGCGATGCCCTTGAGTTGCCTCCGCGTTCAGTGCTGGTCGCTAATGAGTTGCTCGATGCCCAACCCTTTCGCCGCTTTCGTTGGTTAGGTCAGGGCTGGTCAGAGTTAGGTGTGGCTATCTTAGCAAATGACGAGCTGGCTGAAGTTGAACTCGGACCGCCTACCGATGACGAGGCATTGGCGCTGCTGGCTACCTTACCGCATCCTTGGCATGAAGGTGCAACGCTCGACATTGCCTTGTCGGCTGAAACACTTTTACGCCGGCTGCTGGCCCCTGGTTGGTCAGGTCTGGCCCTCTTTCTTGATTATGGTAAACCGCTTGCCGAGTTACTCGAGGGCTCACCCACGGGAACGGCACGAGCCTATCGCCAACATACGGTCCATGCCGACTTGTTGGCAAATGTGGGGGAACAAGATCTTACCTGTCATGTGGTATGGGATCGACTTGAGGTGATTATGACCGCGCAGGGTTTTAAGCCGGCGCGGACCGAACGTCAGGAAGCTTTTTTAGTGCGCCATGCCGCCCCTGTTTTTGAGCGTTGGGTAGCTGCGGGTGACCCAGAGGCAGTCGGAATACTTAAAGCTTTGACTCACCCCGCCCATTTTGGCGGAAAATTCCAAGTCCTTTGGGGTCGGCGTTGACCTTATCCCAGTCCTTTTTACCATCCTAAGACTTATGCGTGCGTTGTTCGCTCCTTTGCTTGCCTGTCTGTTAGCCGTGATGGGCTATGCAGCTCCGTCTCCTCAATTAATTGAGGCTTTCGAGGGTGATGGTTTTGGGACGTGGGTCGTCAGTGGGGCGGGCTTTGGCTTAGCGCCTGTTCCGGGCAGGGTTGATGGCGTTAATGGCGTCTTCTCGCGATTTGCGGGCGGAGCCCACGTGGTCTCAGCTCACGGAGGCGATGCGCCCATGGGTAAACTTGTTTCTCCCGAGTTTACGGTCGATGCCGCGGTGCCCTATTTATCCTTTCTCATTGCAGGTGGTAATCATGCTGGGAAGACCTGTGTGCAGCTGCTCGAGGGCGATAAAGTAGTGCGCGAGCAGGTCGGCCCTCGCTCCTTAGAGTTCCGTGCGGCTACCTGGAACCTGAGTGATTTAAAAGGGAAGCGCGTGCGTATTCAGATTCTTGATCAATATTCTGGTGAGTGGGGAATAATTGCGGCCGATCATTTTATTTTACACGCTACGGCCGCTAATCCTCCTTTGCCCCAGAATGGGACAGCTAAGGTTGTGGCGTCGGGTAGTCTGGTCCGTGTTACAGGTGAGGGAAGCGCCGCCATTCCTGCCGGTACGAATTTTAAGGTAGTGGCGACTCGTGAAGCGCAGGGCATCACGGCTCCTACCGCTTTTGCTTTCGGTAATGATGGCACCTTGTTTATCGCAGAAACCCATCGCTTCCGCAAAGGCGTCGAAGACGATCGCGATAATCTCTTTTGGTATCTCGATGACCTTGCTGCGGCTACGACTGCGGACCGTCTCGCCTTACATCGTAAGTGGGATTCCCGTCGCCCTATCTCCGAGTTCACCGAACGTTCGGAGGTTATTCGTCGGCTCGACCAACGCGCACCCGATGGTTCCTATGGTCGCAGCCGAGTTTTTGCCGATGGCTTTAATGATGTCCTCGATGGAACTGCGGCCGGGGTCTTCGCTTGGGATGACACCGTCTACTTTGCCTGTATCCCTCATGTTTGGATGTTGCGCGACGGCGGTCCTGAAGGTCGCGCCGCCACCCGCGTATCCGCTCAAGACGGTTTCGGCGTCCGCGTCTCGTTCTCGGGTCATGATCTTAACGGTTTTGCGCTTGGTCCAGATGGACGTCTTTACGGAACGCTCGGCGACCGTGGCTTCAACGGCGTGACGCGCGAGGGTAGGGCCATCGACCTACGCAACCATGGTTTTATTTTCCGCATGGAACCCGATGGTTCAGGTTTTGAAGTCATCCATAAAGGACTCCGCAATCCCAAGGAAATTGCCTTCGACGCTTTTGGTAATGCGATCACAGTAGATAACAATTCTGACCAAGGAGATGCTGCCCGCGTGGTGCAGGTTATAGAAGGCGGTGACTCAGGGTGGGAGATGGAGCATCAGACCATGCACACCTTTCACCGCCAGGTGGGCTTAGAGATTCGTCCGCCCTCGCGCTGGATGGATGAAAAACAGTGGCACTTAGTAAACCAAGATCAGCCTGCTTTTCTCCTGCCACCCATTGCACACGTATCCTCGGGTCCCTCAGGCTTAACTTACCACCCTGGCTCCGGCTTTCTTGCTTCGGAGGTTGGTCGGTTCGCCATTTGTGATTATCGCGGTTCAGCGGGTGGCTCGGGTATTGTTTCGTTTGCACTCGAGCCTGCGGGTGCGGGTATGCGCTTGGTCGACCAACGTCCGCTCGTCTGGGGGGTAGCTGCTACCGACGTTGAGTATGACTGGAATGGTCGCTTCGTGATTGCTGACTTCATTGGCGGTTGGGCCACTCATGATAAAGGACGTATCTTGCAGCTGACTGCCACCCAGCCCCACTTAGCCCCTCAGGCGGATGTGAGCACGTTGATCGCGAAAGGTTTCGCCACCACCGTAAGTGAGGAACTCGCCAAGCTCTTAGCGCACCCTGACATGCGGGTTCGTCTCCGGGCCCAGCTCGAGCTCACCCGTCGCCCCGACGGACCCCAGTTTTTTTCCAAAGCGCTTAAATCTAAAAATACCTTTGAACGTCTGCATGCGGTGTGGGGCTTAGGAATCCTCGCCCGTCGCGGAGCTGCAATTACTCCGGGTGAGGCTTGGGATAATCAACCCGCCGTGATAGCGCCCCTTGCGCAGCGCGTGGCTGCTGCGCGTCTTTTATTGCCCGCTCTTAAAGATGACGATGCCGATGTACGTGCCCAAGCGGTGCGAGTTTTAGGTGAATCGCCGCTCAAGCCCACCGATTTTGGTCTGCAAGGTTTACTCGCAGACGCTTCGGCTCGGGTTCGTCGTGAAGCGCTTCAAACCGCCGGGCGTCTCGGTGATGCCGCTCTCTTGCCTGCCGTTACCGAACTTCTGCGCACGAATGCCGACCGCGACCCTACCTTCCGCGTTGTCGGAGCCCTTGCACTTGAGCGCTTGGCCCGTACCCCTGCGCAACTTGATGTTCTTAGGTCAGATAGTCATCCTTCAGTACGCCTCGCTACGGTCTTAGCACTACGGACGCGGGGAGATGCTGAAGGCGTTGCCCGTTTCCTAGAGGATAAAGATCCACGCGTTGCTGATGAAGCGGTGCGCGCCGTGGGTGACCGTTACCTCGACGCCGCTCGCCCCCAAGTTGCGGCGTTGCTCGATAAGGTCGGCACTCGCGAATGGAAACCTTTCATGCTGCGCCGGGTTATTCACAGTGCGTTTCGTGCGGGCGGTGAAGTGAACGCCAAGCGCCTCATGACCGTAGCTGCGAATGATGCGCTGCCTAAAATTGTCCGTACCGAAGCGCTCCGTCTTTTAGGTACCTGGGTTCAGCCCCATCCTGTTGATCAACTCACGGGTCATTGGATGCCGCTTTCTGCACGTGCTATAGATGAGGTGCGCTTACCGCTCGCGGCAGCTTTGCCCGCACTCCTTAAAGGCGATAGTGACATTCTCCGTGGAACGCTCGCCTTAGTTGAATCTTACCGTCCAGACGTCAGTGCCTTACCCGATGCCACCTTGCTCGACTTAGTTGGTAATGCGAGCTTGGCCGGGACAACGCGGGCAAAAGCACTCGATCTTTGGTTGGCTCGTAAACCTGCCAATCTCTCTGAAGTCGCGCACCGTTTGGCAAAAGATGCTAACGATGCCGTAGCCATGGTGGCGGTAGGTGCGTTGGCGCGTTTAAATCCCACCGAGGGCTTGGCTGCGCTCAGCGAGGCCGCACGTACGGGTTCGCCTGCACGTCAACAGGGGGCTTGGAAGGCGCTCGCCACCTTAGAGGCTCCTGGAATAGCGCGTACCTTTACTGAAGCACTGGCGGGTTTAGCTAAGACGAAAGGTGTTGGACCTGCCGCACTCGAACTGATGGAGGCTGCGGCGGTTCGCAAAGAGCCTGAGGTCGTGCGTGCCCTCGCTGATTTAAACACCGGGCTCGCCGCAGCAGGACCTCTGGGTAAGTGGATGCCAGCGCTCGAAGGCGGCGATGCGGTTAATGGCTTTGCGCTCTTCCAAGCCTTGCCTGCGGGGCAATGCTTACGCTGTCACAAAGCTTCCGATGATTCGCATGCGGCTGGCGGCGAGGCTGGACCCAATTTAGCCGGTATCGCAACCCGTCAAGATCGGCGCATGTTATTGGAATCCATTATCCAACCTGGTGCGCATGTGGCCCCTGGCTACGGCACGGTGGTTGTGACGCTTCGCACGGGTGCTTCGCTCCCAGGTTTGCTCTTAGCCGAAAGTCCTACCCACGTTGACCTCGATGCTGGCGGTAATCGTTGGCGCATTGCACGGTCCGATATCACCTCGATGACGCCTCCGGTCTCGGCGATGCCGCCGATGGAGTATTTACTTAAGCCGGCAGAAACCCGGGACTTGGTGGCTTGGATGACGACCCTGAAAAAAGCTGCACCTGAGATTCGCGCGCCTGAGCCTAAGCCGCTCGATCCTGCGAAGCTGCCGAAGTGACGTCTGGGCTTAGGGCGTAGAAATTCTGAGGCGACCAGGTGGCCCGTAGACGGGTTCGTTGCCACTGGGGATGAGCAAGAGTAGGACATCCTTCCCGTTAGGGTCATCGACCGTGACACGTACTATGTTCCCATTGCTCATGACTCGGACGCCTTCGTCTTGGTCCCACTTCATTCGTGCGACGCGATGTTTCTTAAAGTCGGGCAGAGGTGTTTCGGCTGTACCGTCGCGAATAAAGTCCGCCTCGAAACTTTTGGCGTCGGCGTAGATCTCATCCGTACGCCAGCGGCTGGTGTCTTCTCTTAGTTTCCAACCCTTCAGCACCTGATACTCGAGAGGTTGCATCGGGGCTGGGTCGGGCTTCAAGTCGATGAGCCCGGCACGTCCGTCGGGCAAGACGCCAATCTCGGCGAGTAGCAGACCATCGCGCTGGATCTTCTCTAGTGCCTTGCCTGTGCCTTCCTTAACAAAATAGGCCTCGATGCCGAAGCGCGCCTGGGCGCCTCGGTTGCGGCCCCACGAACTTGTATCATTCCACCGACCCGTCAGATAGTTCCCCGTAGTCGGCCTTACTGCTGTCATCTTGCCTGGCTTCAGCACGCCATCGGACCCGACCGTGTAGGGTACGAAGACGAGGGCATCCTCGGGCATGCGGAGCCAGCTAGACTGCGGTGCGTGAGCTTGTTGGCTCCAGTATTCCTTCGCTAAACGGTTTTCCCAATCGCTGTCCCATGTTATGTCTGCCCTCCCACCATTGAATCCCGCGAAAGCATAGCCGAGAATAACATAGTCACCCCGCATCCAGTCGCGTGGGTCGACGGGTTCGACGCTCACAAGCACCCGTACGCCATCGCGTACGGGCTTGCCATGGTGCCAGACCATCCAGCCAATCGTCCCAAGCTGAAGCACGTAGGTGGCTACAAGTATGGCGGTAGCATGCGGGCGTAGGCGATGGAGCAGCGATTCAACGGCGGCTGGACGGAATTGAGCGATGGGTTGAGTCACAACGGGCTCGGCACGCGCACGCCAAAGACGGGCCAGGATAAACAGAGCGACACCGATGACGCCAAAGACCGCAGCCATACCGAGATACCCGAGTACCTCATGGATGTTAGCGTAACGCCAAGCTAACCAGATGAGAAATAAGGCGGAGCCTGCGAGGTAGGGGCGGAGCCGTCCTTCATTAAGGCCCAATCGAAGTTGGATCACCACCAAGGCAAGCGTTCCCAGGTTGGCAGTGGCTTTGAGTGCAGCGACTTCAGCTGCATGCCCACTACCATGACGCCAAATTTCGGAGAGTAGAAGTACGCCCACCGCCGTCCATCCGTCAGACCGTGCCTGTGAGCCGCGAGCGCGAAGCACCGCTAGAATAATGATTAGGAGTGAGGCACCACTTAGTATAGGTGCCGTTCGCCACATCTCGCCCAGCTTCTCGAGGTTAGGGGCGAGTTGGTCTAGGTCACCGATGACGAGTAGGAGAATCGCCGCGCCGAGTGTGCCGATAACTCGCCAAGGTTCCGCCCGCTTGTCGCCCGCAGGGTGTAAGGCGGCGAGGGCCAGCGGCAGTACGATGAGGCCGAGTGGCAGGCTCTCATTGCGAATGGCGGCGATGAAGACAAAGGCACCATAGGCTAGGGCAACAACCGCAGCTAAGGACTCACGTGGTGTACGGTAAGCAGCCCAAGCGCTTGGCGCAGCTAGGGCGAGAAAGAGGAGTTCGTAGCCTTCACCAGGTCCTGAGCCACATTCTGCTTTCATGCCTAGCCAAATGACCGCGAGGGCGAGATGCGTGGTATGGAGAAGTGTCCGATCGAGCAGGATAACAATCGGCAGCGAGAAGAGACACCACGCCAAGACAGCGTTAGGTGCATGTGCATCCAAGTGATAGACCTGCCCGGTCATGGCAATCGCAGCACCAAAGCCGAGAACGGCGGCTAGGTGACCTAGGGCGCTGCCGGATTCGCTGCGGCGTAGAAAGAGGACCCATGCGAGTGCCTGCAGGCCGACGAGTAACCCCGTGATCATGCCCATCCGTCCGCTGCGACCTAAGTCTTCCCAGTTGTGACTTACCACTAAGAGCAGGGCGGCGAAGAGTACGATGACGCCGAGGGCTCGCAGGGCAAAAGCCATCCGACTGGTTTCTCCTTCATTGAGAGGGTAGCGTGCGAGGAGTCGCTCACGTTGCGCTTCACCGATTAAGCCTTCTTGAGTCCAAAGTGCACTCTCACGGTTGAGCCAGTCGCGTAAGCGTTCAGGGAGGGGCATGGCTCCACTATGCCCAGCTCGGCTGATGGGTTAAGCCAAATAAAGTAAACGCTAGCTACAAAAAAGCCCCGGTTGAACCGGGGCTTTCGAGAGCAAGGTTAGGCGCTTAGGCAACCGTAACGTCTTTGCAAAGATAGACGTCTTGGATGGTGTGGAGCAACTTGGCGCCTTCTTCGATGGGGCGTTGGAAAGCCTTGCGACCCGAGATGAGGCCTTGGCCACCCGCACGCTTATTGATGACCGCGGTCTTAACTGCTTCCGCAAAGTCGTTCGAGCCCGAGGGGCCACCCGAGTTGATGAGGCCGATGCGGCCCATGTAGCAATTGGCGACTTGGTAGCGCGTAAGATCAATGGGGTGATCCGAGCAGAGATCGCTGTACATCCGCTTATCGATTTTTCCGTATGAGGATTCGGTTTGCTGAATGGCGAGGTAACCACCGTTGTTCTCGGGGAGCTTCTGCTTGATGATGTCAGCCTGAATGGTGACGCCGAGGTGATTAGCTTGGCCAGAAAGGTCCGCCGAGACGTGGTAATCTTTGTCCTTCTTAAAGGCACTATTGCGCGTGTAGCACCAGAGTACCGTCGCCATCCCGAGTTCGTGGGCCATGGCGAAGGCTTGTGAGACTTCAATGATTTGACGGTTCGATTCGGCCGAACCGAAATAGATGGTGGCGCCAACGGCCGCACAGCCCATGTCAGCCGCTTGCTTAATCGTGCCATACATGACTTGGTCGCCGACGTTGGGGTAGGTTAGGAGTTGGTTATGGTTAATCTTAACCATGAAGGGAATCTTGTGAGCGTAACGACGCGAGACGCTGCCGAGCACGCCGTAGGTCGAACATACCGCATTACAGCCGCCTTCAATGGCGAGCTTCACGATATTCTCGCTGTCGAAATAAATTGGGTTCTTAGCAAAGGAAGCGCCCGCGGAGTGTTCGATGCCTTGGTCTACGGGGAGAATGGAGACGTAACCCGTGCCTGCGAGGCGACCGGAACCATAAAGACGCTGAAGGTTGGCGAGGACGCGGTTATTGCGGTCGGAAGCAGCAAAGGCGTGCTCCACCCAGTTGCCATTAGGAAGGTGGATTTGCTCCTTCTTAATCTTAGGGTTTTTGAACCCCAAAAGATTATCGGCCTCGGTGCCTAGGTGTTTTTGAATGTCGCTGTAGGAGGTGCTCATGGTTGGAAAGGGTCCTCTATCCAAGGGGGGAGCCCCCCTCGGCATCAAGCGGAGAATGCAAATCAGGCCTTAGATTTGCCAATCATCCCGCCCTGAGGCTGCGGCGGTAGGCCGATTCAGGCTGGGCGTGGTTAAGACATGCAAGACGGGCTCGGTCTCGCCCGTAAGGTCGCGCGCAAGTCGAATCGCCGCAGCGAGTGACTCCGTGGCATTGGCAGGGTCATCGGCAATTAAGTGGGACTTGCCTAATAACTCGTCTAACCCCGCCGCTTTAAGGGCGAGCAGGGTGGCGGAGTTCAGTTCGCAAAGAATCAAGTGACGACCATCCCGCTGCAGGGTTTCTCCGAGATCGCGAAGAAGGAGTGCTCCGTCTGCATCTAAATGTTCGGCTTCGCGGAATTTAAGAATTAAAACACGCGTACTGACTTCGCCGGCGGCCCGTCGCAGGTGCTCGTGGAAGGCGTGAATGGCGCCGAAGTGTAAACTCCCAGCCACATGGAGAATGGAAATGCTTAAGCGGGTTGTGCCAGCTTCACGCTGAGAGACGTCACCATTAGGGCTAAAGAAATACTCCACCACTTTAGGTTGCGAGGTCTTGTGCAGGTAGTGCGCCACCGCGATGCCGGTGCCTAAATAGATAGCGATATCGAGTGGGGCGAGCAGGGCGGTCGCAAAAGTGGTTAGGAATACGAGTCGATCTTCTTGGCCCGAACGTAAAATCAGTCGGATAACGGGCAGATTGATGAGTTCACGTTCGACCGCAATGACCACGACGGCGAGAGCAGCGAGGGGAATTTTTGCCATTAAACCTGCAGCCGCAAAAGCTAAAACAAGTAAGAGTAACCCCGTGGCGATTGAGGCTAGCCCCGTGCGAGCACCCGCTTGGATGTTTAAGGCTGAGCGACTGACCGAACCGGAAGCGGGCATGGCGGAGCCTGCAGCGCAGGCCAAGTTAGCCATGCCGATGCCGAAAAGTTCTTGGCGGAGGTCAGCCGCCCGTCCTAGTCGCAGCGCTGAGGCCCGGGCATTGGCGGTCGCCTCGATGATGATTAACATCGCGAGCGCTAACGCGGGCGAGAAGAGCTGAGAAAATTCCCGAAAACCTAATAGGGGGGTGGCTAAGCTTGGGCTGATAGCCGCTTCGCCCACGGTGCGGAAGAGATTTCCCTTGGCGTTAAAACCGGCGGCGAGGGCAACATTTTCTGCTAAGATGCCGAAAAATGTTCCGGTCGCGACTGCGATTAAAATGGCAGGCCCGGTGTCGAGTCGGGCGCGGGCCAGGGTAAAGACAATTAAAGTCGCCAGAGCAACCGCGAGGTCAGGGTTAAGTATTCCCGGTAAGCCTTGCCAGAGGCCTTGCACCTGATCGAGTGGCGTACCCATTGGGACATCAGGCAAGCCCAAGGCTACGGGTAACTGTAGCATGAGCACGCGCAACGCAGCCGCGGCGATCACTGCGGCGATGACGGTACGTGGGACAAAATCAGCAAACCTTCCCAGGCGTAACCAAGCCGCCAGTAACACAAACCCGGCGGTCATTAAAAGTAGTACAGGTAGATACTGCGTACGTTGTTCAGGTGTACTTGCTCCGACCGCGGCAAATGCACCCACTAGTAAAGCAGCCGATGCATTAGTCGGGCCGGCTGAAAGTAATGGCGAACCTGCGAGCATCGGCGCAATCAACGCCGCTACCGCTGCGGAAAGAATACCGGACCATAAGGGTAGCCCTGCTTTAGCGGCGAAGGTGATGGCTAAAGGTAAAGCGAGAAGAGCGACTGCCATGCCTGCGGTCACATCCGCCTTGAAGGTAGCCCGGGTGCTCAGACGGATTTCTGCCCCGAGTGGGAAGAGTTTTAAACCTGCGAGCGAACCCCAACCGCGTTTCGGTTCAGAAGGTAAGGGTTTTCCTTGGCTAGGCACACACCTATGCAGGCGAGCTGAGCCGATACTTCAACCGATTTCCTCTGGGGCGAGCCGGAAGATTAAGGATACTTGCAGGAGACCAAAGCAATCGTAGCAGGCGAGGGCGTGCTGTTGCTCGCTGGGTAGGCTGGGTAAGAGGCGAGCCATGACGCGTTCATCTTCAAGCGCTGCATCAGGTACGTTCGGAAAAACCGTTTCACGTAAGGTGAGGCGCACGCTCGTGAGGGCGCGCACCACACTCCAAGCTGCGGCTTCGGAGGGCAGGGTGATGATGGCAGGGTCGCCCTTGGCTTGGGCTAAGGCGGTTGAGAGTAAGGCGAGTTCTTCGGATGCAGACGCCGCTAGGGCATGGGTCCATGTGGCAGCCAAATCGGCGTCTTCATCAGGAATCAGGGCACGGTTCACCGCTGCGCGGGCAGCAGCAGGACCTGCCAGGCGCAAAAGATTACTGAGAACCTCGCGTGCTACGGGCGTGAGCGTGAGACGTACTTCAGGCATCGACGCGTAATTCAGCACGTAAGTGCCAATGTTGAAGTTCGTGGACGAGTCCCTCCGCGCGTTCGCGTGCGCCTTTCCAAACCGCTGCACTTCCTTGTTGGTGTACTTCGAGCATGCAGCGGTTGGCTTCAGCACGATCCATTTGTAAGACCCGGATAAAGCAAGCGATGACATACTCCATGGTGTTAACCGGGTCATTGTGGACAATGACCAACCAGCGCTTCTCGTGCGCGGGGGTTTCCCGAGTCTTCGGGACAGTTAGCTCCTTCGGCTTAGGCATCCCTTTATACTGAAAGAACCCTCAACGTCCGCAAGCCGTTGATGAGCGTTTGTCGCCGTCGGGTAATGGCGGCTGCCCCCTGCGTGAGGCAGGCCTTTTCAAGCGCAGAAGCTTGCTGGGCAACCGCACCCCAACCCGCTAACTGCAATACCCCCAGCCAACGGTGGGCCAAGGCCCCCAAGGCGTTTTTACCCCGGGTCGTTACTAAGGTCTTAAATTCACCAGCAAACTTCTCGCTCAGGGAGCGCCGGATTTTTTCCCGCCCGTCTCGCGCCTCCTGGGCGTCGCGTAAAGCCCCAGCAAGCTCTTGGCGCGTCGTAGGTTTAGCAAGGATACTATCAAAATGGGGATCGGACTTGGCTGCATTGCCAGTCCATAAAATTAACCCACCTACCCAGTTAGTCATTCTCAATCGTTGGGCAAGCGCGGCACCGGCTTGGCGGCTAGTACCCCATTGTTGATCTAAAATTAAAACATCAACGCGTTGGTTTTGTAGGCGTTGCAATAAATTCTTCTTAGGAAATTCCTCCCACGTGACGCATCCTAACTTCGTCAGCAAACGTTGTAGGGCATCACGGCAGTCAGCGTCATCCTCAATAATCGCTACTCGTAACGGTAGAGTTTCTAGGGGAGTGAGTAGTTGCAGAGGGAGTAGGATTTCGAACCGACACCCGCCTTTAGGGGACGTTCCTAAACGTATGCTGCCATGAGCGGCATGGGTTAAACGGTGAACTAAAGCCAATCCAAGCCCTTTTCCTTCTGGGTGATGACGTGCAGAGTTTTTTCCACGCCAGCCAGCGACAAATGCCCGGCGTCTTTGGTTTAATCCGATTCCAGGCCCGTCATCTTCTACTACGAGTTGGAGGTGGGCTTCGGGCTTTTTTTCTAGTCTCAGGTAAACGCGAACGGGGCTAGTCTTAGCATGATGCAGCGCATTGCCGACTAAGTTAGCCACGCCCTGACTTAAGGCCACTGTATCCAAAATCATTTCTGAACGCGTGGTGGTATCGCAGCGTACTTCAATCACTCGCGTAGGGTAGGGTCGCCGTAATTCCGCAACGATGGCTTCAACCAAGTCGGCCGGGCAGGCGGTGCGCTGAGTTGTTATACCTTCGGCGGCGGTTAGAATTCCTGAGAGCCGGACGATTAAAGCCTGTAACTGGGTCGTGAGTTTCCGATTACGATTCCCTTGTACATGCTGTCCCAAGCGTTCGGAAGCTTCGGCTAAGGCTTGAATCGGCCCTCTTAATTCGTGAATCAATTGATTGGCCGACCAGATTTCTGGAACAATCGAGGAGATCGACGGCGAAGGGGCACCTGAGGTAGGGCGCATTGCCTACTTTGCTCCTGACCTGCTTAAGGATTCGATACAGGAGATTACCTAGGAGAAATCCCTAAGAGAAACGCTTGGGCTTGCTTTCTGTCGTCTGGATTACCCAATAAACCCATGCGTTACCCCCTCCTCGCGCTCTTGCCAGTGGTGGCATTTGCTTCCCCCTTCCGCCCCGCTGATCTGGCGGCGGATGCCCAGTGGTTTGTCCACGTCGACCATGATGCCGCACGCAGCTCTCTTGTGGGCTCGAAAGTTTTAGGCATTACTGATGACCGTACTTGCCCCGTTCCTGAAATCCGTGCCTTCGCTGAGGCCACAGGTTTTGATGGTCGCCGCGATCTCGTTGCTTTTACCGCTTATGGTAATGGTCAAATGAAGCGTGCGGTGGGCGTGATTCGCCACAGCGGCGATAATTTGAAAGTTGGGGAGTATTTAAAATCGAAAGGCGCCGAACCCGAAGTGATTGATGGCGTCCCTGTCCTCGGCTTCGATTGTTCACGCGCCGGCAGTAAGTTGCTCGTCGCTTTCCCGCGTGCCGGTGTCGTGGTGGTTTCGATGAATGCGGCCGATGTTGCCTCGGCTTGTGCGGCTTTAGACAACGGTGCTGTGGTGGCAGAAATTCCTGCTGAAGTTACCGCGCTGATGGGTAATGCACCTATGGTTTTAATCGGTACCGACATGGCTGCCTGTATGGCGGCTAACCCTAAGGCTCGTATGCCCGTACCGGTGCGTTCGGGCGCCATGGCTATTTCTGAGGCTGGCGGGATCTTATCGGTTACTTCGGCTTTAACCTTTGCAGATGCTCAGGCTGCACAAGCCGCTGCCAATATGGTTGAGGGCATGAAGGCGATGGCCTCTGCTCGCCGCCCTGACATGGCGGTCTGGATGGAAACCTTAGCAGTAGCTGCCCAAGACAATGAATTGGCCGTGCGCTGGTCGGCTAAAGCTGACGCAATTACCGCTGAGATGGACAAAGGTCGTGCTCGCTGGCAGGAAATGAAAGCCAAGCGCGGTGGTGAGGCTAAGTGCCCTATCACCAGTAAGTAATTTTTAAAAATTACCTGAACGAAGAGCCGGCATTTGCCGGCTCTTGTTTTTTATCCGGGTGCTCAGGAAGGGACTTGAACCCTTACGCCTTTGGGGCACTAGAACCTGAATCTAGCGTGTCTGCCATTCCACCACCTGAGCGCTGCGCCGGAAAGATGAAGTCAGCGGTTCGAGCTTAAGACTGTCAAGGCTGAGGCTCTGCCAAGTCGCGCTCCATATAAACACAATCGAGTCGTTGACCGTGTTTTTCGCCCGCAGCTTTGAGCCTTCCAACTTCTGTAAAACCTAAAGCTGCATGAAGGCCGAGGCTAGCGGGTTGATTGCCCGAGATGCGGGCGAGAATCTTTCGATAGCCGAGCGCCTGCGCGCGTTGGATTAAATCGGTTAAGATCAGGCGCCCCAGCCCTTGGCGTTGATGCTCGGGGTGAATAAAGACGGAATTCTCGACCAGGAACTTCCAGCCTGAGCGTTGATTATAGCGTGAAAGTGAACCCCAACCGCGAATTTCGCCTGCGACCGTGGCGACGATAACTGGGAGGCGAGGTCCCCGGCGTTCTAAGCTCGATGAAGTAAAAAGTTCGGTTTCGGTGTCTTCCCAGGTGCAGGTGCCATTTTTAACGTAGTAGCCGTAAATAGCATTTAAGGCCGGGGCGTCGGCGGGGGTGGCGAGGCGGAGCAGGGGAGGCACGCGGCTATGTTGAGTTAGGTCCGCAAGCAGGGGAACGGAAAAAGCCCAGTTTGTCCGTTGACATCCCTCTCCTAGACCGCTTTTTAGACCGACTCGCCCTGTCGCCCGCATCTTACGACCATGAAAGTCTCCTCCTCCCTCAAATCCCTTAAGAATCGCCACCCTAACTGCCAAGTTGTGCGCCGTAAGGGTCGCGTCTACGTGATTAACAAGACCAACCCCCGCTACAAAGCCCGCCAAGGCTAAGTCTTGAGCCACTTTCTTAACCCCCAACACCCCTTACCATGAAGTCCGAAGGTCATCCCGAGTACCACGCTGTCGTCTTTATTGATGTCTCGACCAATCAAGAGTATCCTACCCGTTCCACCCTACGCTCGAAAGAGACCAAGGTTATCAATGGGGTAGAGCATTTCGTGATCCGTCGGGATGTTACCGCAGCCTCCCACCCTGCTTACACGGGGGAAAAGCGCTTCGTCGACGCCGCTGGCCGGGTCGATAAGTTCAATAAGAAGTTTACGAGCCGCCGCTAAAACGGCTTTTTGCTGGTTTAATTGAGAAGACCCCGCCCTTGGCGGGGTCTTTTTTTGCGCATTTTTTAGGCTTATTCACAGGCCCCAACAGGTGGGCCTGGAGGCTATTATGGCTCAAAAGTCGAGTTTAAGGGCTATTTTAGGGCTCTAAATAGGCTAATTTCCTTTACGATTTTTACACTTAACACGATTGTCACTAAATTCGCTTGCTTTGTGAATAACTTACTCCCAATGCTGTCGGTGCTATGAAGCACATCCCTACCCTCACCCTCACCGCCCTTGCCGCTGCTGCGTCAGCTCAGACCGCTCCCGCGGCTGCGCCTGCTGCTGCTGCTAAGCAAGAGCTTTCCTACAACCGCGTGATCGTCTCCTCCGTTTCGGAGTCCGGCGCTGACGGCCTCGAAGGCGTTTCTGTCTTCGGTCAAGCCAAGCTCGGCAACGGCTTCTACGTTGCTGGCACGGTTATCAATGCTGACAACACCGAAGATGCAGATAATGTCTTCCAGTCTGCAGTTTTGGGCTACGCCTACTCGCTCGGCTCCGTTGCTGGTATCCCTAGCGATCTCAACATCGAGCTCGGTCAAGACTCCTATGGTCTCGGCATTCGTGCCTTGATTGCCACTGGTCTCGAGCTCGGCCTGGCTTACACCAATGCTGATGACGATCAGCAAGACGTCTACACCGTATCGGCTAACTACAGCCTCGGTCAGTTCGTCAAGGGCCTCACCCTGAATGTCTCCCACGCTGATCAGCGCGGTGCTTCAGAAGTGACCTCGCTCGGCGTAGGTTACAGCTTCTAATCCTCGGATTTGAAG
>CAZEDB010000021.1:0-12010 GCA_964510855.1 uncultured Enterobacteriaceae bacterium
TCAGTTGGTTAGAGCGCCTGCCTGTCACGCAGGAGGTCGCGGGTTCGAGTCCCGTCCATCCCGCCAGCCGAAAGGGTCTCTTTTCTCCAAGTTGGGGGAAAGGTCCTTTTTCCCTTTTAACCGGGGGCTGGATGGACAGAAATCTAACTACTCTTATGACCAAGAATGTCCTCATCATCGGCGCAGGTGGCGTCGGCAATGTCGTAGCCCACAAGTGCGCCCAGGCCACCGAACACTTCGGCGAAATCTTACTCGCCTCGCGTAATGAAAATAAGTGCAAGGCGATCGCGGCCGATGTTAAAGCCGCCACGGGTAAAGTTATCCGCACGGCGGCGATTGATGCTGATGACGTCAAAGCCACCGTGGCCTTGATTCAATCCTTCAAGCCCGACCTGCTCATCAACGTCGCTCTGCCCTATCAAGATTTAGCGTTGATGGACGCCTGTCTCCACGCCGGTGTGCATTACCTCGATACTGCCAATTACGAGCCTCCCAATCACGCTAAGTTTGAATACAGTTGGCAGTGGGCTTATCGCGAGCGCTTCGAACGCGCTGGGCTAACCGCCTTGCTTGGCTCGGGCTTTGATCCTGGGGTCACCAACGTCTTCTGTGCTTATGCGCAAAAGCATTTGTTTGATAGCATTGAGACCATCGACATCCTAGACGCCAATGCCGGGGATCATGGTTACCCCTTCGCGACCAACTTTAATCCCGAGATTAATATTCGCGAAATCACCCAGCGCGGTCGCTACTGGGAAAACGGTGAGTGGAAAGAAACTGACCCCCTCTCGGTCAAACAAGTCTACGACTACCCTGTGGTCGGCCCCAAAGACAGCTACCTGCTCTACCACGAAGAATTAGAGTCGCTTGCCCAAAACATCAAAGGCCTGAAACGCATTCGCTTCTTCATGACCTTCTCCGAGCGTTACCTGACGCATCTGCGGGTACTGGAGAATGTAGGCATGACGCGCATCGACCCGATTGATTTCCAAGGACACAAAATCGTCCCCATCCAATTCCTCAAAGCCCTCTTGCCCGACCCCGCCTCACTTGGCCCTCGTACCAAGGGTAAGACTTGTATCGGCTGCGAAATCACCGGCCTTAAAGACGGCAAGCCCCGTAAGGTCTTTATCTACAATGTCAGCGACCACCAAGCGTGCTTCGCTGAAGTTAAATCCCAGGCCATCAGCTACACCACGGGCGTGCCTGCTGCGATTGGTGCCATCATGATTGCCTCGGGGAAGTGGCGTAAACCTGGGGTTTGGAATATGGAACAGATGGACCCCGACCCCTTCATGGCTGAACTTAATCAGCGCGGCTTGCCTTGGCAGGTAAAAGAACTCTCTGTGTGAAGTGGACTGTCTTTCTGCCCGTGTCGCGGATGCTTTCTCAGCGCTCGATCTCAGCGCGCTGCCGAGCCCTGCCCATGTTTTACATCGCGGACTCTTGGCAGAAAACCTGCGCGTCCTGTCCGACGTCCAAACCCGCTCGGGCGCCAAGATTTTAATCGCCCTCAAGGGTTATGCCCAAGCCAGTGAGGCGCCGCTGATTCGTCGCCATCTCGCGGGCACGACTGCAAGTGGCCTCAATGAAGCCCTCTTTGGGCGCGAGTTCTTCGGCGGCGAAACTCACGTTTATTCGCCTGCCTATAAAGATGCCGAGCTCGAGCTGCTGCTGCATCACGCCGACCACTTGTCGTTTAACTCCCCGGGGCAATGGCGCCACTTTCGCGACCGCGTGCGGGCTGCTCCGCGACGTATCTCGTGCGGCCTGCGGGTTAACCCCGAGCACGCTGAGGTCGATGTCGAACTCTACAACCCTTGCGCCCTCGGTTCCCGTCTGGGTACGACGCGCGCCGAACTGGGCGAGCTTAAGGAACTCGCAGGCTTAGAAGGTCTCCACTTCCACACCATGTGTCAGCAAGGCGCGGATGTGCTCGAGCGCACCGTGGCAGCTTTTGAAGCCAAGTTTGGCGATCTGCTCCCTGGGCTGCGCTGGGTAAACTTTGGCGGGGGCCATCACATCACCAAGCCTGGGTATGACCTCGAGCGCTTGGTAAAGGTCATCCGTAGCTTCCGTGAGCGTCACCCCCACTTAAGCGTGTACCTTGAACCGGGGGAGGCTATCGCCATTGGTACCGGCCTTATTACCGCTACGGTGGTTGATTTGATCCGCAATGGGATGGATATCGCCATCCTCGACGTCTCGGCCACCTGCCACATGCCCGATACCCTCGAGATGCCCTACCGAGCTGAAATCGCCGGGGCTGACCTCCCGGGCAAGAAGGCCTGCACCTACCGCCTCGGGAGCACCACTTGCCTAGCGGGCGATGTCATCGGCGACTACAGCTTCGACCAACCCCTTAAGATTGGCCAGCGCCTGTCGTTCCTCGACATGACGCACTATACCTTTGTTAAGAACACCACCTTCAATGGCATCCCCCTGCCGGCTCTGGTCTCTTACGACCCTGCCGACGGCAAGTTCCATATCGTCCGCAAGGCCTCTTACGCCGACTATCGCGACCGATTAGTCTGAGTTTAGGTTTTTCGCATTTCCAATCCGTCGGGCACAAGACAGAGTGAGGGCAACATGGACGTACGTACCCGCAATTTTACCCTTCTCTCGGCCATCCTCGGGGCAGCTGCTGTTGCCCTTTGGCTAGGAGAAGCCGATGCCACCTCCCGCGCCGAAGCAGCCGAAGGTCGAGTCAATGAACTCATTCGCCGGGCAGTGGATGCCGAAAGCAAAACCCAGACTCACGACCGTGAGACTAAGGCTCTATCGACCGCGGCACGCGAAGCGATTGCCGCCGCTACCGCCGCCAAAGCTCGCATCGCTGATCTTGAAACGCAACTGGCGGCCGCTACGGGCAAAGCCAAAGAACTTGAATCGAAGTTCGCTGATAATGAGAAGGTGCGCAGCGAGGCTGCCGCCCGAATTAATGAATTAACCGCCGACCTCGAGGCTGCAGCCACCGCGGTGGCTGAGCTCAACGCCAAGGTCCAGGCCCTTTCCGCCGAAGACTAAGCGGCCAGTTGGGCGACGGTAAGCTGCCGGCATCTTGGAGGTCGGCTTCGCTGTGACCGTGCTTCAGTGACGACCACAAACAAAAGAGGCCACCCTCCCAGGTGGCCTCTGTGCTATGAAGAACTTAAGAGACCTAGATTAGAACAAGATCTGAACTTGGGCGCGGAAAATATCTGCATCACCCTTGATGCCCGAGATAGTTTCTAAATCAGCCATTTCATAACCAAATTGCACCTTAGCATTGTTCTTGTTGAAGTAGTAATTGACTCCCAGGTAGATACTGTCGGCTTCATTAAAACCGGTAGACGTACCATTGATATTCCGGAATCCATCACTAACCCGAACCGTACGACCATCGGTATCGAGCGCTGAATAGCGGGTTACGAATTCGAGCTTTTCGCTAGCCTTGAGCAGACCCGTGATGTTGTAACCATTAGGATTACGGGTCACTCCGGCTTTGGTTACATCCGTCTCAATGTACTCAGCAATGAGCGTAAGATCACCTGACTCCCAGCGGAGGTAAGGATTGTAGCCCTTGATGTTGTCATCATCGAGCGTGCCAGCATTGGTGGTTTCGCCTGAATGCTTATTCTCTGCTACGTTAAGCCCAATCGTGAGATTGAGGGGCTTGATAGCTACCGAAGCAAAGCCATAGAGGCCAAGATCGTTCGCACCACTTACATTGCTTGAGAAGTTAGCGTTTTGGTCAGCACGAACAACCGAGAGACCATAACGCACATCAGCTTCGCCGTGGGCGCCAAAGAGAACACGGTCGCTATAATGGATACCCGTATGGCGGGCACCGAAGCCTAGACGACGAGTATTGTTACCTTCAGCCCAGTAGCGCGTCACCATCGAGCGCTCGATGACTGCCATGGCGCCCGAAGAGGTGTTTTCTTCCTGGCCCCACTGTACTTTTTGGTAGCCGATGTCGAACTTACCAAAAGCCGACTCTGAGGTGAAGACCGCCTTGTCGAACTCACCACCGTTGCTGCCGTCAGCAAAGTTCCAGACGAGCTCGCCTGAGAAACCTTCGCCGATGTCGGCCTTAGCACCGAGGTACATACGACGGAGAATAAAATCGTTGGTTGAGTCAGATTCAGTCTTGGTACCGTTAACTGCAGTTTCCGTGAAGCCAGCACCTTCGTACTGAACCTGGACGCGGCCGGAGATGGTGAGACGTTTGACGGCTTCTTCTTTGGCGAAGACTTCGTCGAGATTGGAGCTGATGTCCTTAGCCTTCGACTCCTGGATCGCTTTAGCGCGCTCCTCGGCGGTGATGACGCCCTTCTTGACGAGGAGATCGAGGACCTCCTTGTCGCCAGCGTAGGCGTTAGTGGATAATACGGCGGCGGCCGCGAGGGTGAGGGTGCTTAGGGTAGTGCGCATGATAGGTGTGCCAGCAGACTATCGCAGGCGAATGTGACGACTTAAAGACGGCCGGGTGAAGAAACCGTGCCGCCGTAACTTTAAATCAGGGGCTTTAACCCCTCGAAAACGGAGCTAAACTGAGGTTTCCAGCCTAGTTTAGCCCGGATGGCCTCACTTCGTACCCATCGATCAGGGGTTACCCTACCCGTTCGTTGTGCCCGGGGTCCCGCTGGAGCTGACGCATCAAAGGTCGGCGCTGGACCCCCTAGTTGCTGACAAATCCAACCTGCCAAGGCCTCTTTCGTCACAGGATGACCATCAGTCACATTAAAAAGATGCGCACCCACAGGCGCCGACACCGCCGCCAATACCGCCGAAGCAGCGTCGTGTTGATGCAGATAATTGATGCGGTAACTCACGACACCGCCGACCACGCGCTCACCGCGGCGAAGTTGATCGAGCAAGTAATGACGTCCAGGACCATAGAGCCCGCCGAGACGAAGCACGCAGCGTACCGGAATACTTGCAGATAGAATTGCCTGCTCGCCAGCGACGAGGGCATCGGAAGGTCCGTCACCGCCCGCAACCGAGGCTTCATCCACCTCGCCTTCTTGGCGATACACACCCGTCGAACTCGTAAGCACGAGACTCCGAAACTTTTTTTGCTCCACCCAGCGTGCGACACGCGCAGGCCCGGTAGTATAAGCCGCGGCATAAGCCGCTTCACCGCCGCCACCCGCACTGAGTGCGTAGACGACCGCATCCCAGCCCTCACCCAGTACATTTAAGTCTCCGCTCAGCACATCGAAGCTGGTGACCTCGAGACCCTCGGCGACTAAACGCTCAGCGGATGCAGCCGAACGTACGACGCCTTGCGCCTGCCATCCTGCACGGGTCGCCTGACGCAAGACCTCGGCACCAATATAGCCACAGCCTAAAACGAGAAGACGCGGACTCATGCCTTTAAATGTTCTAACACCCACTCGGCAGGGGTCGAACCTGGGCGAGCGGCGAGTAAACGCTGTAGCTCGGCAGCATCCGCCGCCGCGGCGCGCGCTACCGGGGTATCGCCCATACAGAGCGCCAAGCGTGCGGCTAAGATTTCAGGCGTGCACTTAGCCTGAAGCAGTTCGGGCCAGGCTTCGCGGTTTAGTAAAAGATTCGCCATCCCTAAAAAGGAAACCTTGCCGCGAATCATGCGTTGGCCCCAAGCCCAAGTGAGCGGATGGGCTTTGTAAACTACCGCACCAGGAATACCGGCAAGGGCAACAGTGAGGGACATCGTCCCAGAACTCACTAACGCAGCCGACGCACCCACGGGAGTTTCTCCAACCGGCTGAAAATCAATTCCTCTCCCGCGCACCCCGGCTTCAGCGTAGATCCGATAGAGTTCGGCGTGCACCGTCCCTCCCGTATGCAAAACCACTGCACGACGCGTGGGGTCGCGCTCACGATGGCGGGCAAAAGCCTCAAGTAAGACCGGGAAAATACGCCTTACAGGCTTAGGACGACTCCCAGGTAGCAAAAGAATCGGGCCATTGGCATCGTAACGAATGGGAGATTGATGACCGGCCTCCACAAAAGGATGACCAACAAAACGTGCCGGCAACGAAGTATCGGCGTAGCACGCGGGCTCAAAAGGAAAGATGGTGCCGACGCCATCGAGAGTTCGGGCCATGGAAAAGCGCCGCTTATCTTTCCACGCCCAAATTTGTGGGCTGACATATTGCAACACAGCTGAGGTGCCTCCGCCCTGACGAGAAAAACCTGAACGGCGTAACGATTCAGCCAAACGAAGGTTGAGCCCTGGGTAATCGACTAGCAAAACTAGACGCGGACGCCACTTAAGACACCATGCCTCAATGCGACTAAAAAGTCGGCGATAAAAAGGATAGGCAGTTAAGACCTCAACTAAACCCACGGCGCTAAAAGCCGTCATATCGAGTAAGAGCTGTGCCCCTGCCTCGCGCAAACACGGCCCACCTAGAGCAGCCACGCGGAGACCGGGTTGGCGCTGACGTAAAGCACGCACCACTTCGGCGGCGTGTTGATCGCCGGAATGTTCACCTGCGATAACCAAAATATCTACCTCCCCCGCGCGCGGGCGCTCCAAAGCAGCAGGCAACTCAGGGAAGGTACGCATTACTTTCGCAGACTGGGACGCACTTGCTCGGTAATAGCGAGGGCTACCTCCAGTGCAGTGCGCCCTAAAGCACCACCCACCTTAGGGTCGCGGCGGTCACGCACGCAGCTAACAAACGAGGCTAATTCAATTGCTAAGGGTTCACCGCGTTCAATGGGGAGGTCTTCACGAGCAAAGCCACCTTCGACGGCTGGATCGACACGCACGAAGTGCCCTTTTTGTCCCATAAAATCAATCGAGAGATAACCGCCCGATTGGAAAACACGAATCTCGCGCGACTTTTTCATCGAAACCCGGCTCGCACTTAAATTCGCCACCGCACCGTTAGCAAAAACCAGCCGTGCATTCGCAATGTCTTCGGTTTGAGTAAGCACGGAAACCCCCACCGCATCAATACGTTCTACCGGCGAACGCACTAACTGCAGCACCACCCCGATATCGTGAATCATGAGGTCGAGCACCACCCCGACCTCGGTACCTCTGGCGGTGAAGGGGGCGAGGCGTTCAGCCGTTAGATAGCGTGCATCCGTGACCATCGACTCCAGCGCATTCATCACCGGGTTGTAATGCTCGATGTGCCCAACTTGGACAATGCACCCCGATTTTTTGGCAGCGGCTAAAATACTTTCAGCCTCAGGCAACGACGCACAGAGCGGTTTCTCGATTAAGAGATCAATCCCTTTAGCCAACAAAGGTAAGGCAACCGCAGCATGGGCGGGCGTAGGCACAACCACACTCGCGGCATCACAGTTGGCCGCTAACTCATCGAGTGAGGTGAAACGGCGACAGCCTAGACGACCGCAAATTTCGGCGGCGCGAGCATCATCGGCTTCGAGCACACCCGCTAAGACTGCCCCAGGAAGGGAAGCGTAAATGCGTGCGTGGTGCTGGCCGAGCGAACCCGTGCCGACCACACCGCAGCGAATAGGCGCGGGAGACATAGCCCACGAAACCTCAGCCAGCCGCCGCCCGCAACCCGATTTACACCTTAGGCTGGACCGTGAGGACGAGGCCTTCTTTGCCCTTGGTTACCTTAATCCGCGCACCGTCGGCCGCTTCACCCGAAAGCAGCAAGCGGGCCAGTGGGGTTTCAACCTCGCGTTGGAGGGCTCGTCGTAAGGGCCGGGCACCATAGACTGGGTCAAAGCCACGATCGGCCAACCAGGCTAGAGCGGCATCGTCGAGTTCAATCACCAGACGACGCGCCTCCAGGCGTTGATTGAGTCCAGCCAATAGAAGTCGTGCGATTGCCGCTACTTCAGGCTCACCCAGCGGCCGGAATAACACTACCTCATCGAGACGATTGAGGAATTCTGGACGGAAGGCAGCGCGGACTTCGACCATCACCGATTCACGCACCGACTCAGTTATTCCTGTAGCGGCATTTTCAGCTAAGATACGACCGCCTAAGTTAGAGGTTAAAATAAAGACCGCATTACGACAATCCACCGTGCGCCCTTGGCTATCCGTGAGACGGCCATCATCGAGCACTTGCAGCAAGGTGTTGAAAACATCGGGGTGGGCTTTCTCAACTTCATCGAGCAAGACCACCGCGTAGGGCTTGCGGCGAAGCGCTTCCGTAAGTTGGCCACCATCTTCGTGACCCACATACCCAGGAGGCGCACCGATAAGGCGCGAGACCGCATGCTTCTCCATGTATTCCGACATATCTAAACGGATCAGGGCGGAGGCATCATCAAAGAGTTGGCGCGCTAAAGCTTTGGCTAACTCCGTCTTTCCTACGCCCGTTGGGCCAAGAAAGAGGAAGGAACCGGCAGGACGGCGGGGATCTTGTACGCCAGCGCGCGCACGTTGCACCGATTCAGAGACGGCGCGGACGGCTTCCTCTTGTCCGACCACCTGAGCTCGCAAGGCAGCTTCTAACCCAAGGAGCTTGTGCCGCTCCCCTTCGAGCAGTTTGGTCACAGGTACACCCGTCCAGCGCGAGACCACTTCGGCAATATCATCCGGCGCTACCGACTCACGGAAAAGTCCGCCCGCGGCGCCGGCTTCTTTTTCCTTAGCGGCTAAATCGAGTTCTAGCTGGGGGATACGTCCGTGACGCAATTCCGCCATCTTGCCTAAATCATAGGCCCGCTCGGCTCCGGCCAGCTCACGCCGAGCAGTGTCGAGTAACTCGCGAGCCGCACGCACTTGCGTAACCGCACCCTTGTCGGCTTCCCAGCGAGCCCGTAGGGCCTTCTGCTCTTCACGCGCATCAGCGAGACGCTTACGTAAAACATCTAGACGTTCAGCAGAGGCAGCGTCTTTTTCCGCGATTAAGGCGGCTTCTTCAATTTCCAGCTGCAGCACGAGCCGATTCGCCGCGTCGAGCTCTGAAGGCACCGAATCAATCTCGGTACGAATCTGCGCACAGGCTTCATCGACTAGGTCAATTGCCTTATCGGGCAAGAAACGGGTCGTGATGTAGCGATCTGACAATGCTGCCGCTTCAACTAAAGCGGCGTCGTGAATCTTCACCCCGTGGTGGAGTTCGAAGCGCTCGCGTAATCCGCGCAAAATTGAAACCGTTTCGGCGACCGTAGGCGGATTAACCAGCACCTGCTGGAAACGACGCTCTAGGGCAGCATCTTTCTCTACATGCTGACGGTACTCGTCGAGCGTGGTGGCGCCGATGCAGTGCAACTCACCACGAGCTAGCATGGGCTTGAGCAGATTAGCAGCATCCATCGCCCCGTCGGTTTTGCCGGCACCTACCAGGGTGTGCATTTCATCGATGAAGAGTAAGACTTGTCCAGCCGCCGCCTGCACTTCACTCAAGACGGCCTTAAGACGCTCTTCAAACTCACCGCGATACTTAGCCCCCGCTAAGAGCGAGCCCAAGTCGAGCGACCAAATAACTTTATCGCGCAAGCCCTCGGGTACATCTCCCGCCACAATACGTTGCGCTAAACCTTCAACCACCGCGGTCTTACCTACGCCCGGCTCACCAATTAAAACCGGATTGTTCTTGGTACGGCGGGAAAGAATCCGAATGACGCGACGAATCTCTTCATCACGGCCAATCACGGGATCCATCTTACCCGTGCGCGCACGCGCCGTTAAATCGATGCCATACTTAGCCAGCGCCTCGTAACTCCCTTCGGGGGTAGCACTAGTAACGCGCTGAGCACCGCGTAGACCTTTGAGGGCTTCGAGCATCGCCACTCGACCTAAATCAATGGCAGCAAAAGCTTCTTTGAGTGAAGGCGTTTCCGCTAAGGCGAGCAAGAGGTGCTCTACCGAAACATAGGCATCCTTCATCGCATCCGCTTCTTCTTTGCCTTTAAGTAAAGCGGTATGCGACTCCGCGGAAAAATTCGGTGTACCCCCGCCGCGTACTTTGGGGGCGCGCGCGATGGGACGTTCTAAACCGGCGCGTAAACTTTCTACGGGTTTACCTGCCCGACGCAGTAAGGCAGGAACGACCCCGCCCGGCTGCTCCAGCAGGGCGAGGGCGAGGTGGGCCGGTTCGACCACGCCATGACCGCGGCGGGCGGCATCGGCTTGGGCGGAGACGATGGCCTCGGCAGATTTGTCGGTTAGGTTTCCGAAGGGATGACTCATGATGCCTTACTTTATGCATTAGGTAAGCCAAGTCCGAGGGCCAATAAACCCACCAAAGAGGCCTTGAATTTGGGGTGGTAGCGCCAAACCGTCGCCGCATGCGCCGCCTTGTCGCGCTAGCGCAGGATTGCTCCCAAGGTCAGACTCGTTAGCAAAGGCGTTATGGCGGTATCCCGCGATCTGCTCGCCCTCGAGCGCTTACTCGACGACCCTTCACCGGTCGTGCAAGGCGCGGTGCTCGAGCGGGTGCGGCGTTCCGGCACCAGTGGTATGCGTTGGCTGCGTGGACTTGCTAGCCACCCTGAGTTAGGGATTTCGGCGCGCAGTCTTCTTCGGCGGCTAGGAACACCCGAGGCTGCCGCCTTAGGTTTTTTAGCCACCGTACAAGACCCAGCCACAGGACTTGAAGAAGGCTTCTTAGCCCTTGATCGCATCTTAGCGCCTGAACTCAAAGATGACGCTTACGAAACCGAACTGGCCCGACTGGCAGGCCGCGTGCGCGAATTGAGTGTAACGCCCACCGACATTCGCTCGCGCCTAAAAATTCTTGGACGTGTTATGTTTGGTGAAGCGGGCTACCGCGGGGCCGATGACACCGCCGATCAACCCGAGACTTCCTTGCTTTCTCACGTGATTGAAAGCCGACGTGGTAACCCTCTTTCACTCTGCGCGCTTTACTTAATGATGGCACGACGTACCGGCCTTGAGTTGAGCCCAGTGAGTGTACCTGGAAGATTCATGGTGGGTTGGTTCGGTGATGATGTGCCGGTTTATGTCGACGTCTTTGCTGGCGGCGCCTTCCGCACGCGCGACGAAATTCGCCTCGCGCTACGCGACAATGACTTGCCCGACTTCGGTCCCGCCCTCGAGCCCGCGGATAAACGTGAAATGCTCGCGCGCGCTTGCCGAAATCTTGCCACCCAGTTTGCCGAACAAGGGAATGCCGTAGAGTCCGCCCGCTTTGCCGGACTCGCCCGGGCCCTTGCCCTACCCAATCCGCATGGACCCTATTGAACCCCTGGTCTTAGCCGATCTAACTCAGGGCAAATTCCGTGCTGGGGATTTCGGGGTACTCGGGGACCCCATCGCCCATTCACTTAGCCCGGTGATGCATCAAGCTTCACTGGCCTTACTGGCACCTTCGCACCTTACTCTGCGCGGTCGCCGTTACCACCGGCTCCATATCAAACCCAGCGAACTGGCTGAAGCCCTCGCCGCCCTCCGACTGATTGGCGCGGGAGGATTGAATTTAACTGTCCCACATAAACTTGAAGGACTTAAATTAGCCCAAGAACAGGATGCCACCGCGCTTGACTGCGGTGCTGCCAATACCCTCGTGCCAGTACCCCGCGGATGGCGCGCCCTAAATACCGACGGCATTGGCTTCGCTGAAGCTCTCGCTGAAAAATCAGGAAGCGGCCCTGAGCAACGACCCATCGTTATTTTAGGAGCCGGCGGTGCCGCACGTGCGATTACCACCGCCTGTCTTCGACTCGGCGCGAGCGCGGTAGTGATCTTAAATCGCACGCCTGAAAAAGCAGCCGCCTTGGCACAAGAGATTAATGATCCGCGCGTCTTAGCTGGGAGTTTGGAAAACCCTACCCTGCCCCCTCGCGCCGTATTAGTGAATTGTACGGTGCTCGGACTTAAACCCGAGGATCCTTCACCACTCGCTGCAGCGCTTTTAGCCGGCGTAGAATTTGTTTTTGATACCACCTACGGTCACCATCGTTCGGCACTTCTGCAAGCTGCCGATCTACAACGCATCCCAGCCTGCGACGGCCGGTCAATGCTCCGCTGGCAAGGAGCCTTGGCTTTCAAAGCCTGGACCGGCATTCTACCCCCTCTACGCGCGATGGCCCGCGCCCTAGGCGAAGGCTAAAGCCCCCGCTTCTTTTAATT
>CAZEDB010000021.1:12110-28490 GCA_964510855.1 uncultured Enterobacteriaceae bacterium
CCCATGCCCCTCTCCGACCTTGAAGTCCTACGCGCTGCCCAACCCGGGCTTTGGGCGCTGGCGGCTGGACTGATAGGGCTTTGCGTGGGTTCGTTTCTTAATGTCTGCGCCCATCGCTTACCCAAGGGCGAATCCGTCGTTACCCCAGGCTCACGCTGCGCCTGCGGTAAACCTATCCCTGCCTGGCTTAATCTTCCTTTGCTCGGGTGGCTCTTTTTACGCGGCCGAGCTCGCTGCTGTGGTGCACGTCTCTCGTTACGTTACCCTTTACTCGAATTAGCCGGAGGCGTCGCCCTCGCCCTCGCTTGGTATGTATTGCCGGTAGACCGTGCTTTAGCCGCTAGCGCGATGCTCCCGATTTTACTTTTACTCGCAGCCTGCGACATCGAAAGCCTGCTCGTACCGGATGCGCCCAACTTCTTACTCGTCCTTTCAGGTTTAGCTTTTTCTGCCGCATTACCTTCGCTCCACGCCATCCCACCTTACTCTCTGCCACTTGCCGAACACATCATGAGTTTGAGCGAGTCGCTCTTAGGCGTCGCCGTCGGCACCGCGATTACGTGGTGGGCGCGCACTATCGGCACAGCTTTTGCCGGCCAAGAGGCCATGGGCGAAGCCGACATTATTCTTTGCGCGGGTCTCGGCGCTTTTGGCGGCTGGCAAGGCGCCCTCTTCACCTTCTTTGGCGGTGCCGTACTAGGCTTAATCCTCGTACTCCCCAGCCTGATTACAGCCCGGATTCGGGGCACGCCCCGCCCAGCTACCCTACCTTTTGTACCGGCCCTAGCCTTGGCGGGGGCGATTTGGTTCTTCAGCGGGCCGGAAATCCTCGATTTCTGGCTTGGACGGGCTTAATTTACGGACTTGTCCTCCCCGGTCCTCCGGGAAAACTCCAACTACCTTCCCATGAAGTTCCCCGCCGCCCTCCTCCTCGCTGCCACCCTCGTGGGTTGCACGACCTACGACACGAAGAACCACGGCAAGTCGGTCTCGCTGGAGCCTTCCCACAACTTCCTCGGTATTATTAAAGTCGAAAGCGGCTCGTATGCTTCGAATAACAAAGCGACCATCGCTCTTCGCACGGACGAGCTTTACAGCCGCCGCACGTCTTCGGGCGATCGCATCACCCTGCTCTGGGGTGCTATCACCTTAACCGACTACTAAGGTTGGCTTAAAGTGCCGCTGCCGACCCCCGCCCTGCGGGGGTCGTTCGTTTTCCCTTCAGTTTCCCCCGCTCACCGCAATAGCCTCCTGAAGTGTCGAACCCAAACCTGAACGTTGCCTTCTTACTACGGCGTAACGCACAGGAACGTCCTAACCTCGTAGCGGTTAAAACCCCCGTGTCGGTAGGGCCCGAAGGCGAAGTCGCCCACGACACCCTGACCTTTAGTGAATTAGATCGGCGGACAGATGCAGCCGCACGCTTTCTCCGAGCTGCCGGGATTGGACCCGGCACGCGCACCCTACTCGCGCTCAAACCCGGCGCCTCACTCATTACCGGGCTTTACGCCTTACTGAAAGTCGGGGCCGTGCCGATTGCGTTAGATCCAGGGATGGGACGGAAAACTGCCCTCGCTTGCGTCGAGCGCACCCAACCCACCGCCCTCCTCGGCACCCGCCGAGCTTACTGGTTGAGTCACCTTCCCCTGCGCGCCCTCAAAAGTCTTAAAGCCCGAGTTAATGTTGAGGGGCGCGACTGGTCGGAAGCCGTAGAAGTAGCACCCTCAAATTTACCCGATACGTTTCATCGTGCCGAAGAAAATGATTTAGCAGCGATTTTATTTACCTCGGGTTCAACCGGCACACCCAAAGGTGTTTGTTACACCCACGGTATGCTCGCTGCCCAAGTGCAACTTATTCGCTCAACTTATGGTCTGGGTCCGGGCGACATCGACTTCCCACTCTTACCGGCGTTCTCACTTTTTAATCCTGCCCTCGGCTCAACCACGGTCGCACCCATGATGGACCCTGCGCACCCTGCCGCCGCCAATCCTGATGTATTACTTGCGGCGCTTCGACAGGAAGGCGCGACCAGTAGCTTCGGTTCGCCCACGCTTTGGGATAACCTTGCACGCGCGGCTGAAGTCCGGGGCCTGCGCTTGCCCGCTTTACGCTTCATCCTAACCGCGGGCGCGCCGGTACCGCCCGGCTTATTGGCACGATTGAAACGACTCGCACCCAATGCAGCCATTCACACGCCCTACGGAGCAACCGAATGTCTGCCCGTAGCCACGATTGAAGCGCAAGAAATTATCAACGAAACCCGTACTGCCACCCGCCAAGGCCAAGGTACCTGCGTGGGCAAACCTGTAGCTGGAGTGGAGATTCGTATTATCCGTCCGCACCCTGGAGTTTTAACCCACCTTGAAGAAGCTACAGCTTGTGCCGTCGGAGAAGTCGGTGAAGTCGTCGTAACCGGGCCCACCGTCACGCGTGAGTATGACCGATTACCCGAGGCGACGCGGGCTGCTAAAACGCAAGATGCCACCGGACGCATCTGGCATCGCATGGGCGACCTTGGAGCCCTCGATGCGCGCGGACGACTTTGGTTTCACGGTCGTGGGGTCGAACAACTCCACACCGCCGAAGGGTATCTCACCACTGAATCGGTTGAGCCCGCCTTTGCCGATCACCCCCAGGTGCGACGCTGCGCTCTCATTGGCTTAGGAAACGCTGGACAACAATTACCCATCCTCGCGGTAGAAGCCCGAACCTTCCCCGCACGAGCGATTGAGGCAGAAAACTTGGCCGCCGAACTTCGTCAACATGCAGGCCTAAATCCGCTCGCCTTAAAAGTGCAGCGCATCGTATTTCAACGCAGCCTACCCGTGGACCGCCGCCACAATGCGAAAATCCATCGACTTACCCTCACGCGCCATTGGTCGAACCGACCTTTTCCGTCCGAGGCCGAATGTGATGACCAAGCCTATTAAACTTAACTTATGCCCCAACCGCGCGTCTTAATCACAGGCGGGGGCGGATTTCTCGGGCGCGCCCTGGTGCAACGCTGCTTAGCACGCGGGTGGCAGGTCTGCGCCACAGGGCGCAACCCCCAGCCCGATTTAGTAGCCCAGGGTGTTACTTTTATTCCTGGGGACATCGCTGAACTTACCCACGCCCGAAAAATGGTAGCCGGTTGCGACGCTGTCTTCCATGTCGCCGCAAAGGCTGGCATCTGGGGTAAGCGGGCAGACTTCGAACGTAGCAATATCGGCGGCACGCGTGCTGTGATTGCAGCCTGCCAACTCGAAGGCGTAACCGATTTAGTTTACACCAGTACCCCTAGTGTGGTTTTTACCGGCCAACCTTTTCGTGGCGCCGATGAATCGCTCCCCTACGGCAGCAACTGGCTAGGAGATTACGCACGCACAAAAGCTCAAGCAGAGGCCTTAGCCTTGGCGGCGCACACGACGAACCTTCGCGTCACCGCCTTGCGGCCGCATCTAATATGGGGACAAGGCGACCCGCATCTCTTCCCGCGTTTACTCGCCCGTGCACGCAGCGGGAAGCTTCGTATCGTCGGCGACGGCACCAATCAAGTCGATGTCACCCACGTTTCTACTGCCGCAGCAGCTCACCTCGGTGCACTCGATGCCCTACGGGCAGGAAGGGCCGGCGGACGGGCCTACTTTATTTCACAAGGTGAGCCGGTAAACCTTTGGGATTTTGTGAACCGACTTCTGGTCGGAGCTGGCATTCAACCCGTCACCCGCCACGTCCCTCTTGCCGTGGCTTATGCCGCTGGCGCAACCCTCGAAGCAGCTTGGGCAACGCTGCGCCTCCAAGGCGAACCCCCAATGACACGCTTTGTCGCCACCGAACTCGCCAAAGATCACTGGTTTAACGTACGTGCGGCCCAGCGAGACCTCGGTCTTAAACCCGAGGTCAACACTTGGGAGGCACTTGATGCCCTCGCTGCTACCTTCCGGAACGCTTAGACTGTAGCTAAGATTCGCTGCTTCACTTCTGCCACCGGCATTGCGCCAAGCACGTCAGGAGCAAGACGATTAGGAATCACATCTGGCAAGCGCACCAAGGGCTCTGAGAGCACAAGACTGCGATTAGCAGCAACGTCATCCACTCGGTCAATCGGGGTAAAGCGAGGGGCCGCAATCAATACGCGAGGATCTTGGCGGACGAGTTCAAGGATGCCGCGGACGGAATCAGCAAAGCGGTCGAGCTCCGCTTTGGTGTAAGACTCAGTCGGCTCAATCATCAAACCGAAGGCCTCAGGGAAGGCGACGGTCGGTGCGTGATAACCGAAGTCGAGGAAGAGCTTACCAATCCGGCCAATGGTCGAGGCGCGGGGCACCCCTGCCGCCTCGATGGCTTTAAAGTCTGACTCTTCGAGCGTGAGAATAAACTCATGCATACGTGGCACGGCTGTCGCTCCCGCAGGTAATGAAGGGTAAGTCTTGCGAAGATCGGCAAAGAGATAACGCGCAGCTAAGACCGCCACCGCCGCCATCCGCTTGACACCGTCACGACCGAGACGACGAAGATACGTCACCACCCGCACCTTGTGGGCAAAGTTACCCCAGTGACGGTGGAAGGAGCCAATCGACTTGGGTGCACGGTAAGCCACAAAACGCTCACCTTCTTTGCGCACCTGCCAACCAGGGATGAAATCAACGAGGCGACGGGAAACGCCCACCATACCGTCACCAGGGCCGCCTCCGCCGTGGGGAACCGTCCATGTCTTGTGTAAATTGTTATGCACCGCATCGACGCCGAGCTTATCCAAATCAATCCAGCCCGCGATAGCGTTCATATTGGCACCGTCCATATAAACTAAACCACCCGCCGCGTGGACCTTCTCAGCCATGACGCGGAAGTTCGTTTCAAAGACGCCCGACGTATTAGGGTTGGTGCACATAACGCCGCACACCCGATCTCCTAACTCGGCCAACTTGGCATCAAGGTCGTCCATATCCAACTCGCCCGTAGGGGCGGCCTTAAGTACGACAATGCCATACTTTTTGCCGTCGATGACCTTGGTCTCAAAACCTGCAGTCGCCGCGGTCGCAAAATTAGTACCGTGGGCACTATTAGGAATGAGTAAGACATCCCGCTTCAAGTCGCCACGCGCCCGGTGATAAGCCTGGAACATCTTAATCCCCACCAGCTCACCTTGCGCACCGGCTACCACGCCTGTGACCACCCCAGCTAAACCAGTGATAGCGCTGAACCATTGCTGGTGATCCCAAAGAACTTCGAGCGCCCCTTGCGCATCGGCCAGAGGAGCTTGAGGGTGGAGCTCAGTAAAGCCGGGCAAGCCTGCGGCCCAGTCATTAATATGAGGGTTATACTTCATGGTGCAGGACCCCAGAGGGAAGCACCCCGTATCAGGCGAGACGTTTTGGCGGCCTAAGCGCTGATAGAAATCACTCAGCTCCGTTTCACTAAAGGTCGGCAAGCCTACCGCACCTTGACGAAGCAAGTGAGCAGGAACAGCCGGCAAGGTCACAGCACCCTTGGCAGCGCCAAATTCTTTTTCGAAGAAGGCCAAGAGGCGGTCGGTGTCTTGGTTCGACTGTAAATCCGAGAACGAAATTTTGAGCAACGAACTGCCACAGGAGGTCCGTCCGGTAACATCAACGCCCACATGCAAGTTAGCCTCGCACCCCTTGGCGATGACTTGGGCAGCGGGCACTGGTAAGACTAAGCAAAACTCATTCCAGAAAGCTTGATCGGCGTGGAGGAGACGAAGGCCTGGAATAGCTGCTAAGCGTTGAGCAGCACGCACGGCTTGAGCGTGGCCAGCTTTTGCTGAAGCTGCCATACCTGCCTCACCTCGCTGGAGAATGGCTGCACCTGCAAGGGTTGCGATGAAGGCCTGATTAGAGCAGATGTTCGAGGTAGCTTTGTCGCGACGGATGTGTTGTTCGCGAGTGGAAAGCACCATCACTAAACAATCACGGCCCGCGGCGTCTTTAGCCTTACCCACAAAACGTCCGGGGGTAGCACGCACATCATTCCGCACCTCGGCGTTATGGCGGACAGCAAAGAGACCTAAGCCTGGTCCACCAAAGTTTGCCCCGATCGCTAGGTGCTGGGCCTCGCCCACAATAATATCTGCACCCTTACGACCATAGGCCGAGGGGGGCTTGAGCGCTCCAGTGGCGAGCAACATGGGGTCAACGAGGGCAATCGAGCGCACGCCTAAATCCGCAATCGCATCAGTGAGGGCATCGACGTCTTCAAGTAACCCTAGGGTGTTAACCTGAGGGAAAGCTACCGCCGCTAGGCGTTTACCCAGGGGGGCAGCAGCGGCGCGAATACCGTCAGGACTGAGCCGTCCGGTCTTCGCATCGGGTGTTACCAACTGGACATGAATCTTAGTGTCGGCGACGTGCGTACGAAGGACTTCGAGGTCGCCCGGGAAAAGATTCGCCGCCACTAACACCGTGTCAGCTTCGGCATCCGCTAAGCGCAAGGCGCAGCCGATAGCCTCGAAGAGCGCGGTGGAACGATCGTAGAGGGAAGAGTTGATGGCCTCAAAGCCCGTGAGCTGACTCAGGGTGCACTGATAAATCCAGTGCGTGGCGAGCGTGCCTTGCGAACGCTCAGGCTGATAAGGCGTGTAGGAAGTCGTGAGATTTCGGATACCGCAAACGTAGGGCACGATGGATTGCGTGCGATAGACTTGTAAACCGTCGCCCAAGAAAGGCGTGCGGAGATGATTACGCTTCGAGAGCGCCTCCATGGAATCGGCGAGCTCGTGATAGCCCAACTCTGCCGGCAGCGGGAGATCGCCTTTAAACTTAACGCCATCTTCGATGTGCGCGTAGAGCCCATCGAAATCCTTAACCCCGATGGCCGCTAACATTTCGGCGATGTCGCGATCGCTGGCAGGGATATAGTGACGGGCGAGCTCGCGTTTAAGTTGAGTCGGGTCAAAAGGGAGCTGAGCCATTGGGATAGTGAATAAGTGTAGGGTAGCCTCTTAGTCGCAACCGCCGGGGGTACTTGGTTAGGGGTATTAGCCCTGCTAAAGCTGCCATAAAGACTTCTTACAGCCCCTGAACCCCCAAGGATTGCCAGGGTCGGACTAGCTTACAGGCTTAAAGGCATGAATAAAAGGGAGCGGGCAGAGTATATCGGTCAGGAGTTAGCCCGTCGCTACCCCGAGACCCCAGTACCCCTCGATCATTCCGACCCCTTTACCCTGTTAGTGGCGGTGGTCCTTTCGGCCCAATCGACCGATAAAAAAGTTAATGAAATCACCCCTGCACTCTTTAAGGTAGGAGGAACCCCTCAGACCCTTGCTGCCCTCCCGGTGAGTAAGGTCTTAGGGCTGATTAAGCAGCTAGGTCTCGCACCGCAAAAATCGAAAGCTCTGGTGGGTTTAGCTCAGCTCATCGTGTCACGCCATGGCGGCGAGGTGCCGCGTAATTTTACCGATCTAGAAAATTTACCTGGGGTGGGACACAAGACGGCCTCGGTGGTCATGGCCCAGGCCTTTGGTGTCCCAGCCTTTCCGGTCGACACCCACATTCACCGCTTAGCCATGCGCTGGCGACTCAGCCCAGGAAAATCGGTCACGCAAGTTGAACGTGATCTCAAACGCCTTTGGCCTGAGAGTGCCTGGAACCAACTGCACCTACGAATTATTTTTTACGGCCGTGAGCACTGCACCGCCCGGGGCTGCGAGGGGCGTACTTGCCCTATCTGCGCTAAGGTTAACGCGCGATCAACGCCTCGTGCTTCTGCCTGAAAAGATCGGTCCAAGGCGCCGGCTGGTGCATACGACCGTCCATCCGGCAAATCGTGCGTGAGCCACGGCAATAAAGCACACTGCTATCGAGCGAACGGAATTCAAAATCAACCGTTAGCCCTGCAGCCCGGACGCGCGTCACGCGCAGGATAATATCGACCTCACACTCAGGGCGTATGGCCGCGAGGTAATGCAGCTCAAGGTCACGCACCACGACATAGACATCAGGGGCGACTTCAGGGTCGATGGTGTCGACCCCCATGACCTCAACAAAGAAGGTTTTTTGCGCCCGCTCAATGAGGAGCACGTAATGCGAGTGATGCAAAATACCGAGCGCATCGGTTTGATCGAACCAGGTCTTGGTGCGAAAGACAAAAGCACCATCGGGGCGAAGAGGCATAAAGGATGGGAAGGGGAAACCTTTACGAGCGCAAGGACGGGCTGACATCGGTGCTGGCTCGCGCGCTCCGCCGTAAAGCCCATAGACCCAAGATAAAGAGGAGCGCAAACGAGCCAAAGCCCCAGCGTTCGGCTGAGGTAGGGTCGTCAGGTCGGGCCATTACCCAACCAGCGGCGGCCCCAAGGAGCGGGCCTAGAAACGAGGCAAACCGCCCGACCATGCCATAGAAACCAAAGTAAGCGGGGGCACGGCCTTCAGGAATTAAGGTAGCAAAGTGCGAACGGCTTAAGCCCTGCACCCCGCCCTGCACTAAGCCGACCAGTGCCGCTAGGAACCACACGCTGGGCAGAGCATAACCGAGCAGGGTGATATTACCCGGAGTAAGGCAGGCACCCCAGATGGCGATACCGGCATAGATGAGGATACCGATGGTTAAGATGCGAGGCGCGCCGAAGCGATGCCCCAGCCAACCAAAAATTAATGCCGCGGGTACGCCGACAATTTGCGCCACAAGAAAAGCTTTAATCAAATCACTGGGGCCAAAGCCGAGTACCGAACCTAAGTGCGTCGCCGTGGTTTTAACCGCATGCACGCCGTCGATATAAAGAATGAATGCTAAGAGAAACCACTTTAGCCCAGGCTGAGCAAAAATTTCTCGTCCCGTTGCCAAAGTTTCTGCCCAAGTAACGCTTAACGGGGGTAACTTAGGGGCAGAGCCGGCGGGACGCATTAAAAGCGGGAGGGCAAAGAGGATCCACCAAAGCGCAGCTGCTGGGTAAATCCAAACCATGCGACCGTCGAACCAACCCGAGGCGAGGACTAGTAAAATTAGAATGCCGGAGATGAAGCCGGTAGAGAAACCTATCCCGCTTAAAATATGACGGCGGTCGGGAGGTGCGCAATCAACCAACATGGAATCATAGAGCGTGGCACCGATATAGAAGCAGGCGGCCGCACCCGTATAAAGGAGCGAGGCCGCTAACCAATCGTGTTCGCCTAGTACGGCCAAGCCTGCAGTGAGCAAGGCGCCGAAGAGCACCGCTAAGCGAAGCCCCCGGGCACGAAAGCCCGAAGAAGCAGCCAACTGACCCATGAAAGGGGCGAGGACAAAGACCAATAAGCACGGGATGGCTTGAGTTAATTTGTAAGCAATCGATTCCGCTTCTGGGGAAAGCCGCGTACCCCAGACGGTGTGAAACATCTGCGGGAAAACCAGTGCCAGTACCACCATGGCAAAAGCGGTGTGCGCAAAATCATAAGCTACCCAGCGCACAGCATCTCCAAGGCTCCACTTGGGAGCAGATGGGGTTACGGACATAGGGAAAGCCAATCAGTCTCTCTCCTTCACCGCAAGCCAAGGGGCTACGACTGCAGCCCCATAGCAGGGGCTCTGTTACCAAGTTGTCACCCCTCAGAAACCCAACCTGCACGGACTTGGGTGAGAATGGTCACAGTATGGAAAGTAATTTGAGCCTAACTCCTGCCTTGGGCAAAGCTGCCCCTTGGGTGGAGCGACTTCTGGGGTTAGATCAAATTGAAAAAGCCTTACAAATTGTCGGCCCCTCGCGGCCTGATTTTGTCCCAGCCATTTTGAAGGAACTCGGTATCAGTGCGGCTTGGAAAGATACCGACTTGGCCCGTATTCCCAAAGAGGGCCCCTTGGTGATTGTAGCTAATCATCCCCATGGGGGAGCAGATGGCTTAGTGGCCTTAGATCTTTTACTAAAAGCCCGTCCGGACGTACGCGTTTTAGGCAATCAACTGCTCAGTCATATTCGCGGTCTACGACCTTGGTTAATTGAAGTCGATCCGCTCAAGCCAGGAGATGCGGGTGCTAACTTAGGCGGACTCAAAAAAGCTTTAGCGCATTTAAAAGCCGGCGGCTGTTTACTCACTTTTCCAGCGGGCGAAGTAGCGTCTTTTCGTCTCCGTGACGGACGTGTACGCGATCCCCATTGGTCATCCCACGTCGTGCGACTCGCCCGACGGACTGACGCCAAAATCCAGCCTATCCACATTAGCGGTCAAAATCGTCTACGTTTTCAAGCTGTAGGATTCCTTCACCCACGCCTACGCACCGCGTTGCTCCCTCGCGAGATGGTAGCGCTCCGTGGGCAAACCCTACGCTTACGCGTTGGTGGGGCTATGAGTGCGGGGGCTTTGGATCAAATGCCCGACGATAATGACGCTGCCAAAACCCTTCGCCTGCGCTGCGAACTTCTACCCCATCGCGACGAGACCGAAAAAAATCTACCTAAAGATTCGAATCGAGTCCTCGCCCCCCTCATAGCTGCGGTCAAGCCCGAGTTGTTGCGTGCTGAATTGCAAAGCCTACCTAAGGAGCGCCTGTTGATTGCCTCGGGTGATTTTCAGGTGTGGTACTTTCAGGGCGAAGAGCTGCCCCATTGTTTAAGGGAAATCGGACGGCTCAGAGAGTACACCTTTAGAACTGTTTCCGAAGGCACAGGTCTGGCCTGTGATATCGATGCCTTTGATGGTTGGTATGAACAGTTAATACTTTGGGATGATAAAGCGGGTGCGATGGTGGGCGGCTACCGCATGGGTGCGACTGACAAAATTCTACCCACCCGCGGCAAACGCGGTCTCTATACCTCAACTCTTTTTGAGTTTCGCACCGATTTCTTCCGACGCCTCGATCCTGCTTTAGAACTTGGACGCTCGTTTATTCGTCCGGAATATCAACGCCGGGCCAACACCTTACCCTTATTATGGAGAGGAATTGGACGCTACGTAGCCCAGAATCCCCGTTACAACCAACTCTTTGGTCCAGTCAGTATCAACCCCGAGTATAGCCAAGCCTCGCGCGAACTCATGTTTGCATGGTTACGACACAATCGCACCGCCGAGGATATTGCGGCTTTAGTTAAAGCTAAAAATCCTCCGCGCCAGATGAGTTTAGCGCACGCCGATTTACGCCTGATTGAAGAGTGCGCCTATGACCTCGAGCACTTGTCGGGTTTAGTGACCGAGTTAGAGTCTGACGGCAAAGCTCCACCTATTCTTTTGAAACACTATCTTAAACTTAACGGCCGGTTGCTGGCCTTTAACGTCGATGACACCTTTGGTGGCTGTTTGGATGGTCTTATCTTAGTTGACCTAACACGCTCAGACCCGCGTCTCCTGGCTGCCTACTTAGGTGACGAAGGCGCCGCATCGTTCCTTAACCACCACGACGCGTAAGAGTGAGGCTGATTAAAGTCGTAACCGGCTGAGCAAGTGCTCGGCGGCGTCAGCGCGGTTGACAATGTAAAGATGCACGCCCGGGGCGCCTCCCGCAAGCAGGCCAGCAATTTGTGCCTCAGCCCAATCCAGACCTACCTTGAGTTGGGCAGCTTCGTCGGGACCGCAGGCCTCGAGCTGAGCTTCGAGAGCGGACGGCAGTTTAGCGTGACTAAGTGCACAGAAGTTCCGTACCTGCTTGAGCGAGCGCACAGGCAGGATACCAGGGAGAATCGGCACGGTTACACCTGCGGTACGCGCACGCGCCACATAATTAAAGTAATCAGCGTTATCGAAGAAGAGCTGGGTCGTAACAAAATCCGCTCCAGCGCGAACCTTAGCCGCAAACCAATGTAAGTCGGCGGCGGCATCAACGGAAGCCGGATGGCCTTCAGGAAAACCTGCCACGCCAATGGCTAAGCGATTCCCCAAACGTGAACGGGCTAGTGTCACCAACTCAGAGGCGTAAGATAAACCCTGAGGATGAGGTTGAAAATCAACCGCCCCTTTAGGGGGATCGCCGCGAAGCGCTAAAACCCCTGCGAAACCGACGTCGGCGTAAGCATCAAGCAAGGCTTCGAGCTCGGCACGGGCATGCCCGACGCATGTTAAGTGACCGATGACACCGTAGCCGAGATCGACCAGTTCTTTGCCAGCTGAAAGCGTGGTGTTACGGGTAGTGCCGCCTGCCCCATAAGTAATGGAAGCGTATTCAATGCCTAACGGACGGAGCCGAGCGGCCTCTTGTAACATTACCTTTACCGCCTCTGGCGTCTTAGGCGGGAAGAACTCCACCGACACCATGGGCTTGGGCGCCTGAAGGCGGGCGAGCAAGGGGCGGTTAGACATGCATTAAATCAATGTATCAAGATAGGTTGATGCAAGGGTAAAGAAAGGGGCGGGAGAGGAGTAGAAAGTAGAAGGTAAAAAGTAAAAAGGGACTGAGAGATTAGAGATATGAGATTAGGGATTAGGGATAAAGGAAGGGACTGAATGGCCTACTTGTAAGCTAGGATTGGGTAGGGAGCATCGGGTAGGGAGGTTGCGTAGCAACCTCCCTACCCAAGGCAGGCGCCTTCGGAGAAGACGCCCTACCCGGGGTAGATTTCAGAAGAAAGACTTCAGAGGAAAGATAACACCCTACCCTTTCGTTCTTCGTTCTTCGTTCTTCGTTTCCCCAGTCAGTACCTCTTTTAATTTTTAATTCTTAATTTTAATTTCCCACCTTTCTACCTTCTACCTTCTACTTTCTACCCCTCTCTCCCTCACATCCTCTCCAACGGCTCGATGCCGAGGAGACGTAAGCCCGACTCCAGCAAAGCCGCGGTACGGGCGCAGAGCGCGAGGCGACGGGCCTTAACTGCAGGTTCATCGACCAGAACTTTATTGTCGGCATAGAACGAGCTGTAGGCACCGGCGAGCTCATGCAAGTAAGTGCAAAGGGCATGGGGGCGAAGATCGTCGCATGCTTCATCGAGGGCAGCGGTGAAGCCCAAGAGCTTACGCGCCAAGGCTATCTCGCCTGGAGTTTCAGGAGGTGAAGCACCGGCCTCGCCTTCGCCAGGGGTAAGTTGGGCATTACGGAAGACGGAGCGGACACGCACTACTTGGTAAAGGAGGTAGGGCGCGGTGTTGCCTTCGAAGGACAGCATTTTATCCCAAGAGAACCGGTAGTCCATGGTACGGTTCGAACCCAAATCGGTATAGCGTAAGGCCGCGATCCCGATGCGAGGGGCGACCACGTTGCGGCGCTCAGCTTCAGGCAATTCTGGATTCTTCTCCGTGACCTTGGCGTAAGCCTTCTCGGTCGCCTCATCAATGAGGGCCTGCAAGCGTACAGGCTCACCCGACTTAGTTTTGATGGCTTTACCGTCTTCGCCTAAGATGGTGCCAAACCAGACGTGGCGAAGTTTAGGTAAGTGTCGTCCGGTAGCCTTAAACCATTTCTGAGCGGTAACGAAGAGCTGCTGGAAGTGGTCTTGTTGACGGCCATCGGTGACGTAGACGATTTCTTCTGCACCCAATTCTTCCACGCGGTAAAGCAGCGTGGCTAGGTCAGTTGAAGCGTAATTTGAAGAGCCATCTTTCTTACGCACGATGAAGGGGAGTTTAGTTTCAGCGTGGCGCGAGAAACGCGGGATATCGTCGTGCCAGACCACGAGAGCGCCGTCGCTTTCTTCCGCTAGACCGACTTCAAGCAGCTCCTTATAGACACGATCGACTTTATCGCGGTAGAAGGACTCGCCGAGGGTGACGTCGCTACGCAGCCCGAATTGATCGTAGATACGCTGACAGGCCGCATTTGAGACGGTGACGATTTGCTCCCAAAGTTGACGGTTGGCGGGGTCACCTGCTTGCAACTTGGCGAGCTCGGCCCGGGCCGCATCGAGCGCTGCGGGGTCAGCCTTAGTGAGCGCACTGCCTTGCTTATAAAGCGTCTCGAGATCTTCGAGAGCGGTGGGGCTGGCAGGGTCGAGGACGAACCCTTGTTGGCGAATGGCTAAGATGAGGATGCCGAAATTGGTACCCCAATCGCCAATGTGATTATCGCGGGTGAGTTGAGCGCCGCAGAACTCAAGCAAGCGGGCGACGGCTTCGCCGATGACAATAGGGCGCAAGTGACCGACATGCATTTGCTTGGCGGTATTGGGCGAGGGGTAATCGATCACCACTTTACGTCCGCCAAAGAGGGTAGATGCCCCGCGACGCCACGCTTCGGCATCTGGGTAGGCCACAATCCAAGCATGTAGAGCAGCGGGCGTGAGACGGAAGTTAATGAAGCCAGGCCCTGCGACTTCCGCTTCGATCCCCACTTTGGCGAGGGTACCCTCGGCGGTTAGGGCGGTGAGTAAATCGGTTGCCAAGGCGCGCGGATTGGCTCCGGCAACCTTAGCGGCAGCGAGAATGCCATTGGCCTGGAAATCGCCATGTCGAGTATCGGCTGCAGGGCGAACCTGGGGATTAAAACCCGTCCCGAGAGTTGGGATACCTGCTGCTACCCGACGGATAAGGGCGTCGAGTTCGCGAGCGGGATTAAACCAAGGGAGCGGCATAAAGATGAGGCGAGGGCGGGATGGCAGAAAGTAGAAGGTAGAAGGTAGGAGGGGGCGAGGGAGATTAGTGATTAGGGATAAGAGATTAGGGAAGGGTAGAAAGTAGAAGGTAAAAAGTAGAAAGGGTAAGTGGTTGGCATCGGGTAGGGAGGTTCCTACGGAACCTCCGCGGAGGTTGGGTAGCAACCTCCCTACCCGAGACCCAACAAAAAAGGCGACCCGATGGTCGCCTTAGTTTTTCTTTCCTTTGAAGTCTTTACTTTGAAGTCTTGTCCTTGCGCCGACGGATCGCAGCACCGGCAAGTGCCAAGCCACCGAGGATGAGGCCGTAAGTCGAAGGCTCAGGGATGGGGGCAACCGATGAAGCCTCAACGGCCAAGCTAAAAGGCACCAAGAAGGTACTCCAAGAAGTGCCACCGTTGGTCGAACGACGGTTCGCAACGTAAGCAAAACTTGAGGAGTTGTACTCGTCGGGCAGAAGGAAACTACCAGCCGTATACCAACTCAAGCCGACCTCAGGAATTACCCAGTAAGTTGTATTTTGGGAAAAGACAAAATTATCGAAGGCAAAGCGGAAGAGACCTGCCTCGTTGGCCCCGAAGTTACGCGAAGAGGTTGCGAGGACGTTGCTAAGATTCGGAACCGTATTTGAGCCTGAAACTATACTGACTGTGTAGTTATCTGGATCGGGAGCGAACAAACCAAGATGCAGAGCACTGAGATAAATTGAAGAAGTGGTTCCGGTATTAAAAGCCGAACCTAGTCTAACCGAATTTGTGATATCGGTATTATTAGCGTCTAAAACTGGATCGAGAGGTTCTCCAGGCGCAGGAGCAACACCTTCATTATTAGGACCCATATTGCCGTACACGATGGACGACTGTGCCGACGCTGACGCAGCAACGAGGAGTGCTAGGAGTGCGGTGCGCATGGGAGTTAAGACCTATAAATTTAAGTCCAAAACCAAGGGCTACAACAGGAATCGAAAAGTTTCGGGTATAATTAGAGGGCTGAATTTCAAGGAAAAGGGGCTGAATTGCCTACTTCTTAGCAAGCATTGGGTAGCGAGCATCGGGTAGGGAGGTTCCTACGGAACCTCCGCGGAGGTTGCGTAGCAACCTCCCTACCCAAGGCAGGCGCCTTCGGAGAAGACGCCCTACCCGGGGTAGATTCCAGATCAAAGACTTCAGATGAAAGAAGAGGCAAACGCGTTAGCTCATTATAACTGAGGCGATTCGCACGCCCAGAGGTTGCGTAGCAACCTCCCTACCCGAGACCCAACAAAAAAGGCGACCTTCAGGTCGCCTTAGTTTTCTTTGCTTTGAAATCTTTACTTTGAAGTCTTCTCCTGACGCCGACGGATTGCTGCACCGGCCAGCGCTAAGCCACCAAGGATCAGACCGTAGGTCGAAGGCTCAGGAATGGCGGTTGAAGCGGCAATGCTAATGCTGTAAGCAAAAGGAGCGGGATCCCAAGAGTCTGAGAGATGGAAGGAACCTGCGTTTAAGAAACCAGAACCGTTTTGGGCACTAGGAGCTGCAAAAGCGGCCGCAGCATACCAGCTACCCTGAGCAGGTTGTATTGAATAAGTAGTACTTTGTGAGAGCAGGAAGGAACCGAAATTAAAGGTATACTTACCACCAGTACCGACTGCAACAGGCGATGAATTTACCAAAAAGTTATCTAAACCTTCATACAGCCCCACTGAGATGTTTTGGGTGACAAGATTGTCGTAGAATAAACCTACGGTAACTGTGTTTAAATAGTAAGTGGTGACTCCTGGGGTGGTGAATCGAACTGCGATGGAATTATAGTCTGTGCCAATGTCAGTATTGGTCGCAGACAAATTGCCAGCTCCGGTTGATCCTAAATTACCGAAGACAACGCTAGATTGAGCCGAAACTGATGCAGCCAGAAGAAGTGCGAGCAGTGAGGTGCGCATGGAGATTTGTTGGATTTAAATTGAGGCT
>CAZEDB010000022.1:0-27127 GCA_964510855.1 uncultured Enterobacteriaceae bacterium
CGGCTGCGTAAGGCTTAAAGCCGCATCCAAAAACAAAAAGCCCCGCTTTCGCGGGGCTTTGTAGAGTCAGCTGAAGCGGACGTTAGCCTTGGCCGCCGTCAAACGAAGGACCGCGGGCAGGCCGACGATCCCCACGCTCGGGGCGATCGCCACGAGGGCGGTCGCTGAACGAAGGCTTAGGTGCAGGTGCGTACTCACGACCTTCTTTCTCCGCAATCGCAGCGCGACGTGAGAGACGGACGCGGCCCTTGTCGTCGATACCCACACACTTGACGATGATTTCATCGCCCAGCTTGCAGATGTCTTCCACGCGTTCGACGCGGAAGTCGGCGAGTTCGGATACGTGGACCAGACCTTCTTGACCAGGGAGGCACTCGACGAAGACGCCGAATTCCTTCACGGAGCGGACAATACCCTTATAGGTCTTATCCATTTCAATCTGGGCAGCGACGAGGTTGACCTCATTGACCGCACGCGCGAGTTTCTCGCTGTCAGTGGCAAAGATGGTAACCCAACCGGAATCGTCTTGATCGATGTCAAGCTGGCAACCGGTGAACTCGGTGATGCGCTTGATGTTCTTACCGCCAGGACCGATGAGGGCACCAATCTTGTCGGAAGGAATCTTAACCCGGTGGGTACGAGGCGTGTGCTCCTTGAGCTCAGCACGGTGACCCGAGAGGGTAGCTTCCATCACGCTAAGGATTTGCTCACGGGCGACTTTGTTTTGGGCGACCGCCTCTTTCACAATCGAGAAAGGCAGGCCGTGAATCTTCAAGTCGAGCTGGAAGGCGGTAATACCGTGGCGAGTACCACAGATCTTGAAGTCCATATCACCGAAGTGGTCTTCGGCACCGATGATGTCGGTCAAGACCTTGTGGGCGACAATCTTGCCGTCGCGCTCTTCGCTGACCAGACCGCAGGAGATACCGGCGACGGGGGCTTTGATGGGCACGCCTGCATCCATTAAGGCGAGGGTACCACCACAAACCGAGGCCATCGAAGTCGAGCCGTTCGACTCCATAATCTCGGCGACGAGACGAATGGAGTAAGGGAAGTCTTGCTCGGAAGGTAGCACCGAGAGCAAGGCGCGTTCTGCGAGATTACCGTGACCCGTCTCACGACGGCTGGTCATCCCGAAACGACCGGTCTCACCGACCGAGAAGGGCGGGAAGTTGTAGTGCAAGAGGAACGAGCGCGTTTTCGCACCACCGGTGATGGCATCAATTTCTTGAGCATCCTTGGAGGTACCGAGGGTAGCGAGCACGAGACCTTGGGTCTCACCACGCTGGAAGATAGCGGAACCGTGAACGCGAGGAAGCACGTCGGTCGCACAGCTGACCTTACGCAGGTCACCAGGGCCACGACCGTCCGCACGCTTACCTGCCTCGAGGATGGCGCTGCGATAAACTTTCTCTTGGAGCTTTTCGAAGGCCATTTTGACGTGGCGGACATCGAAGGTGGCACCGATTTCAGCGGCACAAGTTTCCTTAGCTTTCTCCATCACGGCCTTAACCGCGTTACCGCGAGCAGCCTTGGACTCAATGAAGATGGCCTTGCGGAGTTGGTCGCCTTCAGCGGCAACGCGCTCGCAGATAGCCAAGACCTTAGGGTCGGCTAATTGCAGAGCGAAGGTACGCTTGGCTTTACCCATCTTAGCCGCGAGCTCGCGCTGGGCCTTGATGAGGGGCTGAATGGCTTTATGGCCGAACTCGAGGGCGGCTAAAAAGTCGGCTTCAGAGATTTGATCGGCTTCACCTTCGATCATCATCATGTCGCGCTCGTTGCCGACGTAGATGAGGTTGAGGTCGGATTCGAAGCACTGGTCGTGGGTGGGGTTAGCCACAAACTGACCGGCAACGCGACCGACGCGGACGCTTGCAATCGGGCCATTCCAAGGAATGTCGGAGCAGAGCACCGCAGCCGAGGCGGCGGTGACCATGAGCGCGTCAGGGTCGTTGGCACCGTCAGCCGAGAGCACGAGACCGATGACTTGAACTTCGTTCAAGAAGCCTTCGGGGAAGAGCGGGCGAAGCGGACGGTCGCAGAGGCGCGAGGTAATGATTTCCTTATCCGAAGGCTTACCTTCGCGGCGGAAGTAACTGCCAGGGAAGCGGCCAGCGGCGGCGAACTTCTCGCGGTAGTCGACAGTGAGAGGGAAGAAATCCTGGTCAGGATTGCGCAAGCCCTCGGCGGCGGTGGCGGAGACGAAAAGGACAGTATCGCCTTTACGGATGGTGACGGAGCCATTGGCCAAGCGGCCGATGCTCCCGGAGCTGATGGTGATGCCGAGTTCTTCGACGGTCACGCTATGTTCTTGTTTCATGTTTGGGTTTGGGTTGTGCCCGACGGGATGCCGGGCGGGTTTTTCTTTGGGGGAAAGGGATAGGCAGAAGCACTCACCCGATAAAGGGGAGTCGGCCTCGGACCTAACTTAGGAAATCACTTACGCAGATTAAGCTTAGTGATGATCGCGTTGTAACGCTCGACCTCGGAAGACTTGAGGTAATTGAGCAACTTACGACGGCGATTGGTCATCTGGATCAAGCCGCGGCGGCTGTGAAAATCCTTGCGATGGGTACGCAAGTGATCCGTGAGGTGGGTGATGCGAGCGGTTAAGAGGGCGACTTGGACTTCGGGTGAACCGGTGTCTTTATCGTCCTTTTGGTGCTGCTTGATGAGGTCTGACTTGTTGGTCGACATGGCTTTGGGTAGGTTTGTTTGGATGTAAGGCCGTCCTGGGGTGTTTCCCGCGGGCCAGCTACACGCCGACCTCGCCGTGTGGGAGCGGTAAAACCGCCGGCCCTTGCAAGAGGGGCTCCGCCCCGCTCACTCACGAAGAATGACGATAAATTGAGGCTTCTGAGACCCCAAGGCAAGGGTAAAGGAGACCTCCCAAGGGGCTTAGCGGGCGGGATTACCCCCAGGGCCTTGCTGGGTGCGCAAGTAGTCCCAAATCGCCCCAAACTGGCTGGCCGCATCGCCGTCCTCAATTTCGGTCAATTGGGTCAGGCCATCCTCATCGGCATAGATGGGCATCTTCGAGGCACCGTCAATCCGGGTAGGGGCTAACATCCAACGGTCGTAGTAGAGACGACGGAGACGCGCCGTGGCGGTGGCTAGGTTAGTCGAAGGAGCTTCGAAAGGCGCCGTAGCGGAACGACCACCGACGGGGTGACATTGCACGCAATTAAAACCTCCAGCGGATTCGAGGAGTTGTTTACCGATGACGAGACGCTCTGAATTAGGCACAGGCTCAACGGGTTCAGTAGCAGGGAAACCGTGTTGGTGGGAAAGCCCGAGGGCGAGATCGCTCGCATGATGGGCAAAGGCCGGCATGCGCGCCGCTATCCAGTAGCGCGGTTTGGGTTGGGGCACACCGGCAATAAAAGCGGTCGACCAATCGACCTTCAACTTTTCGCCTAGCCAAGTTAAGGCAGGGACCGGACCATCAACCGAAGGTTCACCGGGGAGAGGCGGACGGGGGGGCGCGGCAGCCCGAAGCGCCGATACTTCGCTCTTAAGACCTGTCCATTTTGAAGACGCACCGTCGGCCGCATGACAAGCAACACAGTTGAGTTCAGCCACCGCCCGACGGGCACGCTCGGCTGGAACATCCTGACGAAGGGAAGATAAATCGGTCTGGGCAAAAGCCCGGAGCGCTTTGAGTTGGTCCGAAGTAAACTCAAAGTTCGGCGCCCTACCCCGCCCTGCCGCATCATCGGCGACGCAACCGTGCATCCAGCCCTTAGCAATCGTGGCTGCTAAAGAAGGTTGATTACCCACCGGCGCGCCCGCGTGGCAATTAATACAACCTTCGCTGACTAAAAGTGTCGCGCCGCGTGCAGCATCGCCTGGAGGGGTCGCGGGCGCGCGCCACGAGGCCTCAGCTAAAAGATAAGCCGCCAAGCGTTCTGCCTCTTCGACACTTAACGCATAATTGGGCATGCGGGTGGACGGGTGATGTTGGGCCGGGTCGCGAAGGTAGGCGACCAGTGCCGGGCCGTGCCACTTCGCGGCGACATGAGCGAGCGGAACACGATCCTTGGCTTCGCTCGCAGGCACCTTGGGCTGAGTGTGACAGGCGATGCAGCCTTGGTTGGCAAAAATAACCCCGCCTTCAGCGGCAAGTTTGGGATTCGGCGCGGCAGTTTCTGCCGGCTTACCTTGTGAGGTCAGAAAAGCAGCAAGGTCAGCTGCGCGAGGATCCACCGCACCGTCTTTGGTCGGAGGGAAAACTTTGGGCATCGCGGTGCCGGGGCGATGCGCATGGGGATTTTGAATCCAGTGGGCAAGAAAATCGGCGCGATGACGCTCACCCACATTAATTAGGAGAGGTGCGAGGGCGGTTAACTCGGGCATAGCGGCGCCCGCCGCCAAAGGGGTCGCAGGCTGATGGCAACGCAAGCAAGCCATCTGCGCGACTAAGGTACGACCATGCCGCAGGGTTTCGCCCGCCACAACTAAAGCAGGGTCATGGCGTAACGCTTCGGGCGGAAAAGGCTCCCAAGGAAAACCCCGCCCTGCCCATTCGAGCCGCAGCGTCGCATCGCCAGAGGGAGGGGACGTGAAGGTTAAGACGAAATTATTTTCACCTTTATTGAGCACCACGTCGGTGCCCTCAGCTAAATCATTAAGCGCCTTACCATTGATTTGTAATGTCGCTTTACCCGTCATGAAGACGCGAAAGCGAACCTCTTGACGAACCTCAGAAACGAGCGCGCCTTCCCAGCGCGCCGTGAAGGCCCCAGCGGGCAGAAAAGGTGAGGCAGGCTGACCGGCAGGTACATGCAAGGCGACCAAGCGATCGCGACGCCCATCATGCTTACCCGCAACTTCAAGGCGCAAGGCAACCCCCTGCTCAAGGGCTGCGCTAAGCGGAGCAACTAGCAAAAGAAGGGTGAGCGTTAGCCTATAAAACATAACTAGGAACCACGGGTACACTTCCCACAACCACAGCAGCCGAAGCGACGTCTAAAGAGATAATACCCTACAGCGAGTAAACCAAGCACTGCTACCCCTCCACCCTGCCAGCCTGCTTGCTTGGGTGCTTTTGCAGGAGCCACTGATACAACATCGCTTCCCGGCTGTGCGGCAGGAGGTACGGCGTGAATGGTATGAACGACTTCATCAGGCACACGCGACCCATCCTCAGCCTTAAGATTCATCTTAAGTCGCGACGTCATCACGGGCTTCAAGCCGGGTACAGCCAAGAACACCTGCTTACGATCCGCAGAGAGCTTGACGGAGGTTATCGGCACGGGAGTTGTGCCGTGGGCGGTTTTATCAGTCGCATCTTGCGCACCGACTTTCAGTTCAGGCGAACCGTAGGCCGACGACCAAAGGTAATTGTTCTGCTCGATACTGTAGTTTTGCACGTCACTCGCTGAGGCAGCATCAAGTGGGCCGGTGAAGCCAACGGTAATGCCCGCATCGGTTACGGACAACTTATAGGGTAAGGTAACCGACTTGCCGGTGTAACGAACGCGCTGAAGACCGCCATCGCGTACGGCGTTGGACTGCCAGCCTTTGAGCCCGGCAATATAAAGCTGGCCATCGTAAGGGCTAAACCTCGGGCGCATAATGCCCGATGAGAAACGTAAGGGGAACTTGATGACGCCCCCTTGTAGGACGTCGCCGACACGTTCTTGCGTCACTAAAAATAGGGAGGACTTCCCGTAAGAGGTCGCGAGCAGGCGACCTTTAAACGGACCCCAACGATCATCGGTCACCCATGCCTGACCGCCATTAGAGTTATCCACGTCGTGAGGAATCCAACAGAACGGACGAGGCAAAACTTTATCGGGTGTCGGCGTGCGGTGTGCTAAAGCAGGTACGACCACAAAACTCGGCTGGGTAATGGCGTAGCCAGGCTCAGGTAAAAGATTGAGGTAGCTCGTAGGTACCCAAGTGCCTTCATTGTCGCCGTTGATAATCTCACCGTTAGGGCCTACCGACATCCCGTTGGGTGCGCGTACGCCCGTAGCAATAATATCGAGACGTGACCCATCAGGGGGGAGGCGGAAGATGCAACCATGGTGGGGACTAAGCTCGTCCCAACCCCGTCCACCCGGACTCACCGGTCCACCTTTAAGGAAATACAAATTGCCCTTATCATCCACTTGCAGCTCGAAGGCGAACTCGTGGAAGTTCGACGTGATCATCACGTCGTTATTGAAACATTCGTAGGCATCAGCCTCACCGTCTTGATTCAAGTCACGAAGGCGGGTGATTTGGTCCCGCCCGAGCACATATATGACTTCGTTGATGACCTTGAGTCCAAGTCCATGATGAATCCCAGTCGCAAAGCGTTTCCAAGAAATCTTAGCCAGAGTCGCATCGAGCGGTGAACTAATCCAAACATCGCCGTTCCAAGTTGAGATAACCGCACGATTGCCCGCTAAGAAATCTAGCCCCCCAATACGCATCCAAGCGTTGTAAGGATTATCGTCAGGTAGAGGCAGCGAATCGACCACGTAGGGGGCGGCGGTGACCTCACGCATACGCGAGGCATCGGGCTTGGAGGCTTTACGGAGGCGAGCGAGCGCCTTCTCTTGCTCAACTTCACCTAAGACCCCCGCAACCTCGACCGTCGCAGGCCAGCGGGCTGGGCCCCCACGGGTAAGAGCAACCAAGTCAACCGGTGCGCTATCCGCTGCCGTACGCGCCGCCTGTGCTAAGGCTGCACGATCGGCAACCGGACCCCGAGCGTAGGCAATCCGTAGGCGGGTACCCGCAGCCGTGTCACGAGCATCGAGCGCTAGGCGCTTACCGGATTGAAGACGCGCGGCAGGCAGTCCGCCAACCGCAACCGCTACGAGCGTTGAACCGTCCTGCGACAAAACGAAAGCGACCCCTTGAGCATCAGGTGCTTCAACTTTTCCTCCCGTAGGTAAATCTGCTAGGTTCATCCAAGCAGCGAGGGTGCCACTGCCGACTTCAAGTTCGCGTAGGATAATCTGACGGTTAGCGACCGAGCGTAAGTCGGGTGACTCTAAAACTTCCGCCGTACCCACACGGTAGTGGAAGATGACCCGTTCGCCGTGGAGAAAAAGACCGAGATACTTGGCGTGTGACTTGGGGAGTGGGCCAAGCGGACGTTGTGCATACTCGGGTCCCAACACGGGCATAACCCGCGACTCGGCAAAGGTTCCATTGGGGCACCAACCAGGTGCAGGATCGGTCTCGTAGAATATTTGCGCATTTGCAGGTGCACCGGGATTGGGACCATGCACCCCATCGAAGGCTACGCCCTTAAGTTGCAACCATCCACCCGTCCAAGCCGCTGCCATACGCAAGGTGTCTGAATCAAACACCGTTGCGCCTTCGCGCTTACCGTGGCGTACGACGATACCTTTATCCGCAACGCCGCCTTTACCCTTACTCGAATTTTCGCCCCGCGGATTCTCCACCGTGGTGGATAAGAAAGGGCCGTAGTCCATACGGTCCGCACGTACAGCATCGTCCTGCGCCGCGGCGACTAGGGGAATGAGTAAGCAGGCGACGATTCGGTGCATAGGGATAGCAAAAGGGACAATGCAGGAGAGTCCAGCCCTTGGACTACCCTTCATCACCTTTAGTTCCTAAGGATTTAGGCGAAATAGCTCACCCCGCCCTCGAAGAGCGGCTGGTGTTTATGACCTGGGATATTTTGAGCAATACCGGAGCCGCGGCGTTCGCTGTGGCCCATCTTACCCAAGACGCGACCGCAAGGGCTGGTAATCCCTTCAATCGCAAGGTCTGAGCCATTGGGGTTGTCATCAATCGCCGCAGAAGGTTGACCCTCAGCGTCGACATACTGGAAGGCAATTTGGCCACGTGCAGCTAAGTCAGCCAAAACTTCGGTAGGTCCAGTGAAGCGTCCTTCGCCATGGGAGAAAGGGATCGCATGCGACTCGCCAACTTCCATGCGAGCAAGCCAAGGCGAAAGCACCGAGGCAACTCGCGTGGTAGCATAACGCGAAAGATGCCGTCCGATTCGATTATGGAAAAGGGTCGGCGAGCGATCATCGATATCACGAATTTCACCGTAAGGAACGAGGCCGACTTTAATCAGGGCTTGGAAACCATTGCAGATACCTAACGCCAAGCCGTCGCGGTCGCGCAACAAGCCCATCACGGCATCCCGGACAACGGGCGCACGTAAAACAGCGGCGATAAACTTACCCGAACCATCGGGCTCATCACCCGCACTGAAGCCGCCCGGGATCATGAGAATTTGCGAACGGCGAATCGATTCAGCGAACGCCTTGAGCGACTCAGCGAGTGCAGTAGGATTTAAATTACGGAGCACGAGAATCTCAGGCTCAGCCCCTGCTTCACGGAAGGCACGGGCGGTATCGTATTCGCAATTGGTGCCAGGGAAGACAGGGATGATGACGCGAGGGCGTGCGAGTTTGAGAGTCGGACGGCGCACCGAGCGTTCAGCATGGGCCAAGGCTGTAATAGGTCGGGCAGGCTCTGAGGCACGGGTCGGGTAGACCGATTCAAGCGTGGCCTCGTGAGCTTCTAAAAGATCAGCGAGGGTGACCGACGCTCCAGGCCACGATAACACAGGCGCCGCTACGGTATGACCGAGCACACGATGGGGTAAACCCCCAAGATCGGCCACTGAAGCGACCTCAAGCACGAGCGCACCCGGGAAAGGTAATAAGAAATCAGGCGTTGGTGCCGACGACAGTTGGACTCCCACGCGATTACCAAAAGCCATACGCGCCAAGGCATGCCCTACCCCACCCTGACGGACCGCGGCTGCAGCACGGACTTTACCGGCAAGCATGAGTTGATGGACTGCACCTAGGTTTTTTCGCACCGCAGCTAAATCAGGAAGGAGTGCGGTGGTACGAGGTGACTCTAGAAGCACGAGCGTTGAACCGGCCTGCTTGAGCTCAGCAGATACGATGTGGGAGGCTAAGGCAGGGACGATGGCAAAGGCGACTAAAGTCGGAGGAACGTCGAGCTCCTTGAACGAACCCGACATACTATCCTTACCCCCAATGGCAGCGGTACCGAACTCAAGTTGGGCTTCAAGTGCACCGAGTAAGGCCACTAAAGGCTTACCCCAGCGCACGGGATTGGTGCCGAGTTTTTCAAAATATTCTTGGAGCGTTAAGCGCGCCCGCGCGGGATTGCCGCCTGCAGCGGTTAAACGCGCTAAGGCCTCAACCACCGCACCAACCGCACCATGCCCGGGCGACCACTGGGCAACCTGAGCATCATAACCATAACTCATCACGGTACAGGATGCTGTCTTACCCTCGAGGACCGGAATCTTAGCCACCATAGCCTCTTGCGGCGTGGTTTGAGTTTTACCACCAAACGGATGCAAGAGCGTACCTGCCCCGATCGAAGCGTCGAAGCGCTCAACTAGGCCGCGCTGACTTGCATGAGGCAGCGACGCTAAGCAGGACTGAAGTTCGACGACGCCTGGCGATTGCTTGGGGAGCTGAAAGGGGTGCTGGGCCGCATCAGGAGCGCAAACTTTGGCGGTAGCAGTTTGAGGAACCCCATTGGTATCAAGGAAGGCACGCGCGATATCGACCACCTTGGTACCACGCCATTCCATGACGAGGCGGCCACTGTCGGTAACATCGGCTACCGCTACCGCTTCGAGATTTTCCTTCGCTGCGGCAGCGACAAAAGCGGCGACATCTTTAGGCTCTAAGACGACCGCCATGCGCTCTTGCGATTCCGACAAAGCAATCTCCGTACCATCGAGACCTTCATACTTTAAAGGCACGCGATCGAGATGAACATGGAGGGAGGGAGCGAGTTCGCCGATCGCCACCGAAATACCGCCAGCGCCAAAGTCATTACAGCGCTTGATGAGACGACTGACGACTTCATCGCGGAAGAGTCGTTGGAGTTTACGCTCCGTGGGTGCATCACCTTTTTGCACTTCAGCTGAATTCTGTAGGGCGGTTTCGGTATGCTCTTTGGAAGAGCCGGTCGCACCACCCACGCCATCACGTCCGGTACGCCCGCCGACCAAAACAATGACATCGCCGGGTTGAGGGACGTCGCGACGCACCGCACGGCGAGGCCCAGCCGCCACCACAGCACCGACCTCCATACGCTTAGCAACAAAGCCAGGGTGGTAATGCTCAGCCACCAAGCCCGTAGCTAAACCAATTTGATTACCGTAAGACGAGTAGCCAGCGGCGGCCTCGCGACAGATTTTCCGTTGCGGGAGTTTACCTGGCAGCGTTTCAGCTAAGGGCTGAAGAGGGTTGGCTGCACCCGTAACCCGCATGGCTTGGTAGACATAGGAACGCCCCGAAAGAGGATCGCGGATGGCGCCGCCCAAGCAAGTGGCAGCTCCACCAAAAGGCTCAATCTCAGTAGGGTGGTTATGCGTCTCGTTCTTGAACATCACCAGCCACTCTTCACGGCGACCGTCGACCTCGATCGGGACAACCAACGAAGCGGCGTTAACCTCTTCAGAATCTTCCTGGTCATCGAGTAGACCTTGGCGACGTAACTCGCGAGCGGCGATGGTTGCCAGATCCATCAAGCATACGGGCTTGCCCTCCCGACCCAGTCCTAAGCGCACCTGTTGGTAGCGTTCCCATGAAGCACGGAAAGGCGCAAGTAAGGGCGAAGGTTCAAACTCAACCGAGGCTAGCTGGGCTAGGAAGGTGGTGTGGCGACAGTGATCCGACCAATAGGTATCGAGAAGTTTTAACTCCGTAAGCGTCGGCGCACGCTTAGCTTCATCGCGGAAGTAGGCTTGGCAGAAAAGTAAATCAGCGTCAGACATCGCCAAACCCATGCGGCGGCGTAAATCGCTGAGCGTCGTTGCTGAATGAGTAAGAAACCCCTCGAGCGTAGCGACGTTTGCCGGGCGCGGGGCAACGCGCTGGAGTGAGGCAGGCTTTTCCAAGGCGGCCTCGCGGGAATCCACTGGGTTAATCAGGAAGGTCTTGATGCGGGCCAGATCCGACGGCGTTAGCTGGCCAGAGACGACATAAACACGAGCGGCGGCTACGAGCGGACGTTCCCCACCGCCGACAATCTGTAAACACTGGGCGGCGGAATCGGCGCGTTGGTCGAATTGGCCGGGTAAAAACTCTACCGCAAAGGCAACTTCAGTTGCCGCCAGAGGAAATTGCTCGCGATGCACTTCGTCGACGGGTGGCTCGGCAAAAACCGTGGTGAGCGCGGAGGCAAAGGTTGCAGCGGTTAGACCTTCGACATCATAACGTTGAAGGAGGCGTAACGATTTTAAATTCGATAGAGCCAGTTGCTCACGTAAGTCGCGCAAGAGAGCCTCAGCCTCCGAACGGAAAGCAGGTTTCTTTTCCACGAACAAGCGCCACATGGAGGGCTAGTTAAGAGGAATCAAAAGCCGTAGGGCAAGGAGGATGCGAATGGAGATGAAAAAGGCCCAAGCTCCCTGCCCTTCGGCAAGGAAGACAAACCCAGCAGATAGCCCGCCTGACTTAGGACAGGGGCTTAATCTCAGGCGCAGAGGCCTTTGCTGACTTACGCCGGCGCCAAGCGGCCGCCGCGAGAGCCAAGCCCCCTAGCATCAGACCGTAGGTCGAAGGCTCAGGGATGGGGGCGTAGACCAGTTGTATCGAAGCACCCGTATCTACGACCGAGAAGTTAAGGGCATCAACGGCAACACCACCAGCCGTGAAGCGATTGGTTAAAACCGTGAAGAGCTCATTCACATTATCCACGTTACTTCCCAAGAAGGTATAAGTGTAAAGATTCAGGGCAAAAGTGGCCTGAGGATCAAACTCGGTCAAGTCGCCCAAGGTGGTATTATCGAGCAGAGAGATCAGATCGATGGTGAAACGGTTAGCTGAGGATAGGGCGGTCAGGTCAAGGAATCCTGCCACACTTACGGTGTCGTAGCTTACCCCTGCGATGCCTTCAGGAGCAACGGACAGTACCTCAGCCTCAAGCACTCCCCCCGCCTGCAGCGTGAGGCTTCCGAAAGTTTGAGTACCAGGTGAATTACCAGGCGCAAGCACGCCTCCGCTCGTCACCGTAGCTGTACCGACGTCACCAATGCCAGAAAGTCGACCACCGTTCTCAACAACAAGATTTGCCGAGGCAATATTACCCTGAGTGGTGAGATTGATTTGACCCCCATTACCGACGGTCAGATTACCCGCAAAGCTCGCCAGTCCTGAAGCCACCGTGCCACCCGTGAGGAGTACATCACCATCGAACTGAGCGTCGATGGCAACGGACTGATTCTCTCCAACAACCACCAGACCCGAAGGAATCGCGCTCGCCGTCAGGGTCACAGTTTGGCCACCCGTTACAAGAAGCTGACCGTTAAAGGCGCCCGAGACCGCGCCACCTGCATAGTTGATAGAGCCCGTAAAGGCTTCGGCACCGAAGTTAAGAGAGCCGCCCGTACGAAGCTCGAGCGTGGCTTGGGCAGGACGATTCCCAACCAAGGAGAGGTCAAGCGCGCCAGCAACGGCGAGATTACCCTCAAAGGAGGCAAGATTGTTCAATGTAGGAGCGCCCGTAATAACGACGTCCTTGGTAATTCCAGTAAGGTCAACGATGGCACCGTTACCCAACGTTACCGAAGTTACAGGCAGATTGTTAATTTCCTCCGCCGAGAGCTGGCCTGATACAACCAATGCCGATGACGAAGCAGCAGAATTAATCAAGGTGCCGCCCGAGAAGAGAATGCTATTCGTAACCGCAAGGTTATTGAGATCGAGAATACCTCCGAGGAGCGTAATCGAACCAGAACCAAAGGCAGACAAGTTGTCAGCGATTACCTTACCCGTGTTGAGAACCAAGCCACCCGAGAAAGTATTTTCACCCGAGAGCGTGAGCGTTCCATCCCCATTTTTAGTAAGCACACCGGTACCGGAGATAACATTGCTAACCAAGATATCATCGGAGCGATTAAAGGTCAGGGTGGCATTATTGGTGACAGTGCCTGAACCCAAGGAGCCGCTGGTTCCACCGTCGCCAATCTGGAGAATCCCAGAGCTAATCGTGGTAACCCCAGAAAAGGTATTAGTACCTGTGAGCACCTGAGTCCCCTCACCAGACTTGGTAAGCGAGAGTGTGGAATTGGAGGCACCACCATTCTCGAGGACACCCGCAAAGGTATGATCGGTGGTGTTATTAATAGTAAGAACCGCAGCAGCGTTAGTCACACCTTCATGGGCTCGCACTCTACCCGAGCCCACCAGACCCCCAATAGTTTCGTTATTACTTCCCTTGGCTAACTTAAGGAAAGAGCCCGCACCCAAGGTGACTACAGCGGCATCAGGAATGAAACTGGTTGCGGTAGCTGAACCTGCACTTAACTGAAGAATCGAGTTGGCTGAAACCGTAAGGTTACCGGTAAAGGTATTGGCTGCACTTGCGAAGACGACGCGACCCGTACCTGTCACGGTGACGTCTCCTGTACCAACAATCCCGCCTGTGAAGGTCAATCGATCGGTATTTGTGCTACCGTCTAGGACTACGGAACGGTTCAAGGTAATCGCACCCGAGAACTCGGGCAGAGCCACTGAGCCGTTGGCGCCAAGGGTGACGACTCCCGAACCTTGATTAGCCACGGTGATGGCACGAGCGACCGTAACAGAACCAAGACGAAGGGTGGTGTTATTACTGCCCGTCTCGGCATCATTAATCGTAACAGTACCGCCGTTGCCCAAGGCATTTCCGTGGTTAGCAATCAAGGTGCCCTGGCTAAGATTAACACCGCCATTGTAGGTATTGCTACCCGAGAGGGTGAGCGTTGCGGTGCCCGACTTGGTGAGCGTGATCGCCCGAGTGTTTGTGCCCTGAGCAATAGTACCCGCGAAGGTGCCATCGACGGATTGGTTCACCTTGATGGGCCGAAGACCATCGCTAACGATATTAAAGCTCGAGATAAGCTGCGAGCCAACCTCGCCACTAAGATTATTAAGAATCGTGGTGCCACCGTTGGTGGCGATGGCTAGCTGACCTGCAGCACCGATGGTAACTGAGGAACTTTGCGCAAGGGAGTTAAGACCAATGGCAAGAATACCACCCGTGATACTTGTGGCACCCGTGTAGGTATTGTCACCGAGAAAAGTAGTACGTCCACCTGCGCCCAAGTTGACCGTAATACCAGCCTCACCGCTGATGACACCGGCAAGGCGCATACCCTGGCCGCCAGCTGTACCCGTTAAGGTCAGCCCTGAGTTAAGGGTAATATTGTTGGTGAGCGTGAGTTGCGTAGCTCCCGTGGTTAGGGTTCCACCGTTAATCGTGAGATTACCCGAACCAATGCCGGCGGCATTACTCACTTGAAGGACGCCAGCGTTAAGAACTGTCCCGCCTTCATAACTACTAGCTCCAGAGACTGTAAAGGTACCGCCGCCAGAGTAACTGACAGAGCCTGCTCCTGAAATAACGTTAGCTACCGTCACAGCGTCTGAACGATTAAAGGCCAGGGTACCAGCATTCGAAATCGCACCTGAACCAATAGTGCCGACGGTGCCACCTGAACCAATTTGCAGCGTACCCTCGTTGATAGTGGTTGTACCGCTGTAAGTATTGGCAGTCGTAAGAACAAGCGTTCCGTTGCCCGACTTGGTCAGAGAACCTGAGCCGCCAAGAATCGCAGTGAACGTACCCGAAGATGCACTCAGTGCGGCTACGAGTGTACCGTTTGAAATCGTACCACCCGACAAGGTTACAGCGCCCGTAGTCTCAGAGAAGCCTCCAAGATCAAGTGTACCATTGCTCGTAACAGTAAGAGCGGCGGTGTCAGAAACACTTCCTGCAGCACCAAGTGCCAGAGTGCCTTGTGAAATAGTAGTCGCAATGCCGAGAGAATTAGCTCCGGAAACCGTCAAGGTACCTAGGCCAGACTTAATCAGTGTACCATTAGAGAAAGCACCTGAAACGGTTACAGGTGAAAGGACAGAGAGTGTACGCGTTGCTCCACCAAGATTGATAGCACCAGAAAGCGCCAGAGCACCATTATCCTCGGCATTACCCAAGGAAGCATCGCCAGCTAACGAGATGGCATTCGTGAAAGAGCGAGCCTCGCTAGATACCGAGGAAAGCGAACCACCCCCCAAGGTGAATGTGCTAGTACCGAGAGCGGTATTAGAGCCCGCACGGAGGCGGCCCGAATCCAGAATAAATCCTGTATTTGAGTTCGAAGTAGAGAGGGTCAAAACCCCATTACCTGATTTGGTGAGTACGCCTCCAGAAAGGGCACCTGAAAGGGTCGTATCAACGAGAAGGTTGAGAGAGGTTGCGGGAGCGATTGAAACAGCCCCCGAGAAGCTAAGCTTACCACTATCGGTGGCATCACCCATGGTAACAGAGCCGGATAGCGCGAGGGCGTTACTTAAAGAGCGATCAGTACTCCCGTCAGATGATAACGCGCCCCCAGAAACCGTGATGAGCCCAGAACCCAACGCGGTATCTGAACCAATGCGAATACGACCGGCACTCAAGGAAGTGCCGCCCGCAAACGAATTACTACCCGTTAAAGTCACCGAAGCCGTACCCGACTTGATAATGGAACCTGAGGTAAGGCCGAAACCACCTTCACTACCTACAGAGTAGTTAACGGTGGAGTTGGCAAAGGTGATGCTCAGAGGGGCGACGTTAGCTGTCAGATTAACCACGCCTGATGAGGCCGTGTCATCCAGCAACACCGTGTCATTGGAAAGGAAAGCGGTATCGGCAGAGGTACTGTTGAGTTTCCAGGCAGTAGCATCCGACCAATCCGCGGTTGAACCCTTCCAGATTGGGAAGGCAGCGGATACGACGAGCTGAACTGTTTTGGTACCGTTGGCGAGGGCGACATTTTGACGAGCCCCGGTGGTGCCCGAGAAAGTAAAGGCAGAGATGTCGGTGAGCTGACTACCGGTGTAGGTTATGAGATCATAGACAAGAGGCTCCTCCACCGTGCCACCCGCAAGAGTGGCAAGTGAATTGCCCAGCGCGAAGGTTACACCTTGAGAACCCGAATTGACGGTAATCTCACCATTAACCTGAAGGGCTGAAGTAAACTGAGCCGAACCCGATACGCCACTAATTCCATACGTGAGCGTCGAAGTATCGGTGGAGGACTGGCCGAAGATTAAGGAGTCGAGCGTAAGCGTGCCGAGACCAGCTGCGCCGACGGCAAGCGTGGAGCCATTGCTGAGCGTAACAGCAGCAAGGGAACCTGAACCCGTCAACGTACCTGAGATCGCGGAGGCGCCATTTACACGTCCGCCATTAAGTACAGAGAGTGTTGCACCAGATGCGACCGACAAGGCACTGTCAGCATGAAGCGAGCCGGTAGATCCAATAGTCAGCGTGCCATTCGATACCGTGGTAGTACCCGTGTAGGTGTTGGTGCCCGTAAGTGTGAGACTCGAGGAGCCAAGCTTGGTTAAGGAGCCCGTACCTGAAATGGCATTCGCCGCAGTGACAGCATCGGAACGATTAAATACGAGTGCGGCATTATTAGTAACAGCACCTGAGCCGAGTGAACCGCTTGTACCAGCGGAGCCGATTTGCAGCGTACCAGCCGAAATGGTAGTGGTGCCGTAACTATTTGTACCCGTGAGGATGAGGGTGCCGTTGCTGATCTTAGTTAAAGAACCTGTGCCTGAAATGGCGTTAGCAACGGTGATGGTGTCAGAACGATTGAAAATTAAGGCCGAATTATTGGTGACGGTACCTGAACCGAGCGTACCCGTGGTACCGCCAGAGCCAATCTCAAGAGTACCACCGGAAATAGTCGTGGTGCCGCCGTACGTGTTTGCTCCAGTTAGGATGGTTGATCCTGAGCCGGACTGGGTGAGCGAGCCGCTACCCGAGATGGCGTTTGCAACCGTGAGCGCATCTGAACGGTTAAAGATAAGTGAGGCATTATTCGTAACTGTAGCAGTACCTAAAGTACCTGCCGTACCACCATTGCCGACCTGGAGGGCGCCGTTACTAAGCGTTAAAGTGCCCGATAGAGTGTTATCGGCGAGCAGCGTCAAAGTGCCGACACCACTTTTAACCACTGGGCGCGCGCCTGCCAATACACCACCGAAAGATTGATTAGTTCCGTAGTTAAAAGTAAGCGTGCCAGCCGTGACGGTAGCAGTACCTGTGTAATTGGTAGCATCACCACGGAGTTCGACGCCTTGAGCGCCGCCGATATCCAGATTACCCGTACCCGAAAGCGAACCCGTCAGGCGAAGGTTAATTAAGAAGGCCGTATTATTACCAACGAGTGCACCACCAGCGGAGGTAACGCTGAGATTATTCCTAAGGATTGTGCCGCCACCGCCACCGTTATTATTGGTAATAACGGCCGTGGAGAGCGTACCACCGTCGAGCACGATGTCATGCGCAGACGTCATACCCGTGTTATCGGTGTCGCGCGTCTCCATGCGACCACCCGTCTTAACAGTAATAGTACCTGTAGCGGAGGTTAGTGATCCGCCTGTGAGGGAGTAAAGGGTGCCGCCGCTGGCCACCTCGATGTTGCCGTTGGTGATGCGACGTATGTCGACCGAGACCGCCCCGGAGGTGATTGTGAGCTTCTTGCCATTGAGGTCGAGATTGCCCAAAGTTAATTGGGTACCTGCAGCCGTGGTCGCATTGCCAGCCGTGGCATCGGCAGCCAGCGTAATAGCTCCCGCTAGAGTCACACCCGTAACGGCACTATTCCATAAGGCAGGGTTTGAACCATTGCCCGTACCTGACAGCGAAATCGCGTTGGTGACCGCTACGGCTGCTACATCCAATGTTCCGCCAGATACCGTTACCAGGCCAGCACCTAGGCTTGAAGCGTTACCAGCTCGAAGGGTACCCGCGGAAAGAGTAGTACCACCTGCATAGGTATTAGCAGTGGAAAGGACGAGCGTACCGTTACCAGACTTAGTCAAGCCAGTCGCACCACTAATAGCCGTACCCGAGAAAGTATAAATGTTCGCAGCGTTCGAGACCGTAACGGAACCAGGAGCGAGGGTGCCAGCTAAGGTGACCGCAGCGTCAGATGCAATGTCGCCAAAGACAACGGCGTCGCCGCCAAAGAACTTAAGGTCACCTTCGGCGAAGTTGGAGGCTCCGTTTTGCTCCCAAGTGCCGGTAGTGGTGGTCCATGTACGCGTGCCACTTCCACCTGCCGTGAAGATATACTTCTTATTAACTGTATCGTCAGAAAGCGTTCCGCGCCAGCCAACGGTTAGATTAGAAATAGTAGTAACCGTTCCATTGCCATAGGTGAAGACGTCGTAGACCGTGTCGGCGGTAGCTTGATTAAGGAAGGTGACAGAATTGGAACCAGCAAAAGTTGCGCCGTTAACCGTCAAGCTTGTGGTGGTTGCGCCACCTGCAAGGACGAGACTGGTTCCACTTGAGAGCGTTAGCAGACCGGTCGTACTACCGGTACCTGAAATGGAACCAGCGTTGTCGACAGTGATAGCCGAAGTCAGCGAGCCCGTGAGATTAAGCCGGCTACGGCTAACGCGCGTGGCACCAGTGTAAGTGCTGGCTCCCGAGAGGGTAACGACCTGAGTTGCAGTAGCAGCCAGTTCACTAGTATTACCGCCAAAAATTACGGTACCTGCGCCAGAGATCGCATTGGAGACCGTGTGGGCATCGGTTCGAGTGAAGGCCAACTCGGAAGTTGCCGCAGAAAGTGTAACGGCTCCCGAGCCAAGACTACCCCGGGTGCCGGCACCTTGCCCAGTACCAGCAGTTGTGGCTTCAGAATTACCACCAACACGAAGGCGACTGTTAGCCGAAATAGTCGTGGTGCTGTAGGTGGATGTGTTTGTACCGGCTAAAATAAATCCTACGTTATCGTTACGTGTTCCGCCTGTAGTGGTATTGGTGAAGGTCAGCCCCGAGCCATTAGCAGAAGTAAGGTTGCCCAGTAACTTCATGTGCCGGCCAAGTCCACTACCTGAATCCTGACCAATTACAGAAGCTGCCGTAACATCGATGTTGTTACCCCACGTCCAACTACCGTTCAACTGGTGAATGGCTCCACCTGCGAGAGTAATTGAACCGGTACCAAAGGCCGCAGCCGCATTGCCCTCGCTTTGCACCTTAACGTTACTGTTGACTGTGATATTACCAGAATAGCCAGCCCAGCTTGCAGTGTTTCCATTTTGACTCATGCGAACAGCAGCAACACCGGTTCCCGACTGGACGATACTGATGTTTCCGGTTCCGGTCGCATTGCGACTTGCGCCAATCAGCACCATTGAACGGCCGCCGGCGATCGTCCAAGTTTGATTAGCAGTAAACGCGAGGCTCGAACCAAGCGTGAGATTGCGGGTGCCAGCGAGCGTGATGCCCGATGAGCCGATGCTGAGCACCGACGTCGCGCTGGACGCACTGACCGCGATGTCAGCAAGGGCGCCAGTAACGTTGATACCTTGCCAAGTCAGACTTGAGGCGAGCGTGAGACCTGTGCCAAGTGAAGTACTAGCCCACTCAGCAACGTTTGTAGACCCTGGAACGGCACCACCAGTCCAGTTAGTAGCAGTAGTGAGCTCGGTGCCCGTCGCACCTTTTACAATCGTCTGTGCACTTGCAGGTGCAGCAGCGAGTGAGGCAGCGGCAACAAGTACACGCAAAGCGACGGCTTGAGGGGAGCAGGCCATAAATCAAAAGTAACTAGAATCTGGCGGAAGTGCAGAAAAATTTAACATTTTAAATGGATTATTAATTTTACCAGACAGTTGGACTCGCAGGGGCAATTTAACTGGTCAATGTTGATTGCCAGACCGCCTACTTCACCGTGGAAAGCCTACCTCCAAGACCCTCAATGGCGAGTTACGCAGCCGAAGTACTGCGAAAGCTGCTTGATGCTGGGGAATGGAGTGAGCGCCTTCCTGGCGAACGCCCCTTAGCCGAGCGCATAGGTGTTAGCCGCCCTACCCTGCACCGTGCCCTTCGTTTGCTCGAGCGCGAGGGGAGAGTTGCTTGGCGCAGAAATGCACCTTGGGCGATCATCGGCAAGGGCACGCCTGTCAGCAATTCCCGACGCATTATTTTTCTTAGCCCCTTCAAACTCGAGGAGCTCGATGCATTTAGCCTGCATCAGTATGCGCTCCTTTCGCGCTATGTCGGCGAACGCGGTTACACTCTTGAAATTGCAACTCTACCTTCGGTGGTGGATGGCGGCTCACACAAATCCCTCGAGGCATTGCACCGGCAATTAAATCCCTCGTGCTACTTACTCCTGCGTTGTTCAACTCAGACTCAAACCTGGTTCTCAAGTCACCGCATCCCCGTTGTCGTGATGGGTTCCGCGCCGCATAACCTGCCGTTGCGTTCCGTCGACGTCGATTACCGGGCGGTTGGCCGACATGCTATTTCTACGCTGCGCAGGCTCGGACACCTCGGTAATAAAGTACTCTATCTCGGACCCGAGGAACGCCTGATAGGTAATGTGGAAGCCGAAGCGGGCCTGTTAGAAGGGGCCGAGGGTCGCCAACAACCAACGCTCGGCCATTTACCTACTAAGACTGAGGACATTCCTGACGCGCTCGATGCCCAACTCAGTAAGCAAGCGTACACCGCTCTGATTGTGATGCGACCTGCCCAAGCGATTACGATCATGGGACATCTCGCCCGTAAGGGTATAAAAATTCCGCAGGATCTAAGCCTGCTCATTCTCGATGAGAATACTGGGTTGCAACACATGCTCCCCCGCCCCGCTCGTTACGCAAAAAATGTGACGAGGTTCTCAACGTTACTGCGAAGAGCCGTGGATGCGACCTTGGAGGACAGTGGTCAAACCCGAGCTGAGTCACGTATCGTACCCGAGCTCATTGCAGGCGATACCCTAGGTGGGCCTAAGTAAGATTTCAGAGGAAAGACTTCGGATGAAAGATAAATTGGCTTAATAGCTAACTAGCTATGCGGCAGCAGGCTGCGATAGGGGAAATGGTAGAAAGTAGAAGGTAAAAGGTAGAAAGGGTAAGGTAGGGCCCGCCCGCTGGGCGGGCCGCGGTCGCTCCAGCGGGGCGACCCTACCCTGCGGGCGACCCTAACTTAAACCTTCATCCAGAAGCTGCGCAGCAACCTCACACCAAAGAAAAGGGCGTCTTCGAGAAGACGCCCTGCCTTAAGCAAGATTTCAAATGAAAGACTTCAGATGAAAGCGTGAGTTTAAGGGTATAAACCTAAATCACTTCTTGGCTTGGCGCTTTTCCTCGATCGCAGCTTGGGCAGCGGCTAGACGCGCCACCGGCACGCGGTAAGGCGAGCATGAGACGTAGGAGAGGCCGACGCGGTGGAAGAACTTGACGGAGTCAGGTTCGCCGCCGTGCTCACCGCAGATGCCCAGCTTGATATCGGGGCGGGTCTTACGACCTTTCTCGATGGCAATTTGGACGAGCTGACCGACGCCAGTTTGATCCAGCGAGGCAAACGGGTTCTTCTTGAAGATATCGTTTTCGGTGTAAGCACCGAGGAACGAGCCCATGTCGTCGCGACTCACGCCCAAGGCAGTCTGCGTCAGGTCGTTGGTGCCGAAGCTAAAGAACTCAGCAGTGTGGGCAATTTCATCAGCGGTGAGCGCACCCCGAGGCACCTCAATCATCGTACCAACCTGATAGGCGATCTTCACCTTCTTCTCAGCTTGGACCTCTTTGGCCACGCGGTGAATGACTTCAACCTGGAGGTCGAGCTCGCGCTTGAAGCCCACCAACGGAACCATCACTTCGGGCTTAACCTTGATGCCCTTCTTCAGGACATGGGCAGCAGCTTCGAAAATCGCCCGCGCCTGAGTTTCGGTAATTTCAGGATAGGCAATCCCGAGACGGCAACCCCGGTGGCCGAGCATAGGATTAAACTCATGGAGGGCAGCCACGCGCGAAGCCACCTTCTCTACGGGAATCTTCAGCTTACGAGCTAGGTCAGCTTGCGACTTAGCATCATGAGGCACGAACTCGTGGAGAGGAGGATCGAGCAAACGAATGGTAGCGGGCAGACCATCTAAAGCCTCGAAGATGCCGATGAAATCTTCGCGCTGATAAGGAAGAATCTTGGCGAGTGCCTTCTTACGACCGTCGACCGTATCCGCCAGAATCATCTGACGGACCGCATCAATACGATCGCCTTCGAAGAACATGTGCTCGGTACGGGTGAGGCCGATACCTTGAGCGCCAAAGGCAATGGCTTGACGGGTCTGTTCAGGATTGTCCGCATTAGTACGAACCGCCAAGCGCGTAGCTTGGGAGCACCACTTCATGAGTTGCACGAAGTTACGGAACTTCTCGGTAGCTTGGGCACGCTTATCGCCGTTGATTAAACCGGTAATGATTTCCGAGGGCGCGGTTTTGATTTGGCCGGCATAAACCGTACCTGCGGTACCATCGATGGAGAGGTAGTCGCCCTCCTTAAAGGTATGGCCCGCAATCACGGCCTTCTTGGTGTCGTAATTAATTTCGACGGCAGCGGCGCCACAAACGCAGACCTTGCCCATTTGACGAGCGACGAGGGCTGCGTGCGAGGAAACACCACCGCGGGCGGTGAGAATACCTTCAGCGGCAATCATCCCGCGAAGGTCTTCAGGTGAGGTTTCAACCCGGACCAATAAGACTTTCTCACCGCGATCGGCAGCGAGTACGGCACGCTCAGCATTGAAGTAGATGCGACCGGTTGCAGCCCCAGGACCTGCAGGCAGGCCGTTAGCAATGACCTTAGCTTTCTTAACTTCGACGAGGTCGAAGATGGGGGCGAGCAACTGCTCGAGCTGGTCAGCGGGGTTACGCATGACGGCAGTTTCCCAGTCGATGAGCTTCTCCTTAACCATGTCAGCGGCGAACTTCAGCGCTGCGGCTGCGGTACGCTTACCGTTACGGGTTTGGAGCATGAAGAGTTTACCTTCTTGAATGGTGAACTCGACGTCTTGGACGTCTTTGAAATGCTTTTCGAGAATTTGGCGGACCTTCAGTAACTCCGCGTAAGACTTAGGCATCACGTCCTTTAACTTGAGCACGGGCTCAGGGGTGCGGACACCTGCCACTACGTCTTCACCTTGGGCATTCACTAAGAACTCACCGTAGAACTCGTTTTCTCCGTTGGCAGGGTTACGAGTAAAGGCGACGCCTGAACCTGAGGTCGTACCCGTGTTACCAAAGACCATGGCCTGGACATTCACCGCTGTGCCCCACTCCGCGGGGATATTGTACTTACGGCGATAAACGGTAGCACGGTCGTTCATCCACGAGCCAAAGACCGCGCCCGCGGCCCCACGAAGTTGGTCCCAAGGATTGGAAGGAAACTCCTTACCAGTACGGTCCTTAACCAACTTCTTGAAGCGCTTGACCAACTCTTGTTGATCCGCGGCGGTGAGCTTGGAGTCTTCAATGTCGGTCTTATACTTAGCGTGCTTAAAGGCTTCGATGACGGATTCAAAAGGCTCATGGTCTTCGCCTTCGCGCTTTTGTACGCCGAGAACAACGTCGCCGTACATTTGAATAAAGCGGCGGTAGCAATCCCAGGCGAAGCGCTCGTTGCCTGTGGCTTTGACTAGCGCAATGACCGATTGGTCATTCAGGCCAAGGTTAAGAATGGTATCCATCATGCCGGGCATGGAATCGCGAGCACCCGAGCGTACTGCAACCAAGAGAGGCATACCTGAGGTTGCGCCAAACTTCGTACCCATGATGCGCTCCATGTTGGCCACGCCAGCTTCCATCTGACTTTGTAAAGCTGCAGGGTAGGTGCGCTTGTTGGCGTAGTAGTAGGTGCAAACGTCGGTCGTGATGGTGAAGCCTGGAGGCACCGGCAGACCGATACGGGTCATCTCAGCAAGGTTGGCTCCTTTACCTCCGAGGAGAGCCTTCATCTTGCCGTCTCCGTCGGCTTTACCAGCGCCCCAAGTATAAACATACTTAAGAGACTTGCTGGAGGTGGACTTCTGGGTGGTTTTTTTGGCCATGTGGTGTTGGGAAAAGAGATGTGAACAAGCGTCCACCGACTGGGGGACGCCGTCCCATCAGAAAGCCCCCCGAGCCCTGCCCTGTCAAAACGAAAGGCAAACCACCCCTCCTCTGCCTAAGAATAACCCGATACCTAGCACCCACGTACCCTATTCTAAGACATTTCGGCTCAAGGTCTTTCGTTCTTCGTTTTTTGTCGGACAACCCTAGGTTACCCCCAGTGGCATCTTCACCGTCCAACTCCCCAGCCCCCCAAAGCCTTCCGGTTGCCCTAACCATTGCGGGATCCGACTCAGGTGCAGGTGCAGGCATTCAAGCCGATCTTCTTACCTTTGCCGCCCACGGCGTTTATGGCACTACCGCTATCACCTGCTTGACCGCGCAAAATCCTGACGGCGTTTCCGCAGTTTTTCCTGCGCCCCCAGAAATCGTAGCGGAGCAAATTCATCAAGTCAGTCGGTTCTACCCTGTGCGTGCTGCCAAGACCGGGATGCTTTTTGACGAAGGGTTAATTTGTGCGGTCAGTAGTGCCGTCGCTGCTTACCCTAAAATGCTTTTAGTAGTCGACCCCGTGATGGTGGCCTCAAGCGGCGCACGCTTACTTAAGCCAGAAGCGGTCCAAGCTCTAGTCGACCATTTGATTCCGCTAGCTACCGTCATCACGCCGAATCTTGATGAGGCAGAAATTTTACTCGGACGCCGCCCGCGTGAAACCGAAATTGGCCGCATGGCGGATGCCGCTGAGCTTGCAAAAAAATTCCGCACCGCCGTCGTACTCAAAGGCGGTCATGCGCAGGGCGACGACTTAGTGGATTTATTAGTCGATGCCAACGGCCGCGTGCTGGCCACGTGTCGAGCTAAGCGTGTCAGCGGAGTCGATACCCACGGCAGCGGTTGCACGCTTTCCGCCGCCATCGCCGCACGCCTTGCCCGCGGCGAGGACTTAACCGAAGCCTTTAGCAATGCGCACGAGTATCTCCAAGGCGGTCTAAGAGACGCCATCCAAGCGGGACCGCGCCGTCAGATCGGACACTGAGGCGAAGGCTACTGGGAGGCTAAGCACTGGATTCAATCTCAACGCTGAAGCGTGTCTGCGCCTGCTTCAGACTCTCCACTCAAATCCGCCGTATTACCCCGCCCGCGAGGCTTGCCCTCAAAGCAATGCGGGCAGCTCTTTTCATACACATAACGCACGTCAGCTTGCTGTTCCTTAGACAACGGCATCTGACAATTGAAACATAGGATTGAACCCGTGGGCTGAAGCTTAGGATTCACACCCACACGCTCATCAAAGACAAAACATTCGCCGTGGTAATGCGCGCCCCCGACTTCCTCGAAGTACTTAAGGATCCCGCCATCGAGTTGATACACATCCTTGTAGCCCAACTTCTCCATGAAGGGGCCGGCCTTCTCGCAACGAATACCCCCGGTGCAAAACATAACGACTGGGCGATGCTTCAAATCAGCTGGCAGGGTCGGGATGACTTTGGGGAAGTCGCGAAAATTCCAAATCGCTGGGGTGACAGCGCCCTTAAAGGTACCCATGCCGCTTTCATAGACATTGCGCGTATCAAGCAGGACGACGTCGCGACCTTCATCGAGCCAGCGCTTGAGTTCGGCAGCTTTTAACTTCGGCGAGGGCTTACGCGCAGGGTCAACACCCTCAACCCCAAAGGCGATAATCTCCCGCTTCACCTTCACGAGCATGCGCTTAAAAGGCTGCTCCCGCGACGGGCTCTCCTTCGGCTCGATGTCGGCTAAGCCTGGCATCGTACGGATCAACTGCAGGACGGCATCCAACTGCTGACGTGTCCCGGCGAGAAAGAAATTGATACCCTCGGGCGCCAAGAGAATCGTGCCTTTAACGCCTTCCGCTTGGCACAATGCAAACAACCGCTGCTTCCACGCCAGTAAGTCCCCGAGGGGCGTGAATTTATAACAGGAGAGGTTAATGACAGGCACCGACATAGTGGGGAGTTAGGCGATATCGATACAAACTGCAAAGACTGAATACAGCACCAATCTATAGGCTCGGCCGTCAAATGGAAAAATTCTAGTCCACTGCAAGCCAATCGCTTTGGATTCTATGAATTCAAATTAAGGTAGATTAAGGTTAATTAAGACTATGAAAAAAAATCTTACGAGATAGTCTAAACAATATGAATACCTCAATCTGGACGATTCCACTAATCGCTGCCTCAGCGACTTCTTTGGTGGGCGCACCGTCGCAAACCGTTTACGCCATAGCTGGCCTAACGGATAATTCTTATCAACTTGGATCCTTTGATCTCGCAAACCCTCAAGGTACATTGGGCTCCTATGTCTATTCTTGGAACTCCATCGGGTCCCCCACCCCAGCAGCGATGGCCAACATCTCACGACAACCCACCACCGGTGAACTTTACCTACAACTTGGTTTTGACGACTTTCAGTCTGTGGGAACAGACGGTACAACCATTGGCTCGACTATAGAACTCGTCGACACCTACTTCGGCATGACATTTGGCGCCTCAGGTCTTATTTATGGCCTAGGAGGCCAAAACAATGTCTTAGATACGGTTCACCCCACAATTCCCGGAATGCCCATTGCCTCCCTGTCACTCACACCCTTCTTCTATTCCCAGTTTGGGGGTGGGCTGACCGCAACCGTTGGGGATCAGCTCTACTTTGCGAATCTGAACTACGACAATCCCAATGGCCCTGGCGAACTTTACGCCATTAACCCACAAAGCAATAGCGTAAGCCTAATGGGGAACTTAATCGGGGAGGACTACCTAGCCGATGACTGGATGGCCCTATTTGCCTACAATGCGAGTCTCTACCTGTTGAATAACAATCGGGTTTATTTGGTTAACACTGCCGATGCTAGCCTGACTAAGCTGGGCTGGATTGAAAACCTCCCAGCCGAATTCAATATTGGTTTTGCTGGAGCTGTGGGCAATGTCGTCGCGCCCGTTCCGGAACCCAGCACCTATGGATTGCTGCTAGCAGGTCTTAGCCTCGCGCTCGCGGCGGTCCGGCGCAAGCGCATGCGTTAAGTCACGACTACGGAAACTAGATTGTCAGCGCCCATCTTCTGGGGCGCAAATAGACCCCGACAAGCGGGGTCTAAAATCGTCTGCGATGAACGCTTAGACCTTGCGACGACGGCGAAGCGCAGCGCCGGCCAGAACCAGACCACCCAGGATCAAACCATAGGTGGAGGGTTCAGGGACAGGGCTGTAAGAACCCGTTAAAACGAGACGGGTGTCCGACATGGG
>CAZEDB010000023.1:0-3656 GCA_964510855.1 uncultured Enterobacteriaceae bacterium
TGTTCGTCATTTTATCCCCTATCTCTAATCCCTAATCCCTCATCCCTAATCTCTCCTCTCTAATCCCCTATCTCTAATCCCCTTAATTCTTAATTTTTAATTTCTCCCCCCGTCTTCTTTACTCCTTTCTACCTTTTACCTTCTACTTTCTACCATCCCCTTATCCCTTATCCCTTATCCCTAATCTCTCCTCCCTAATCCCTCCTCCCTCCCCACCCCATGCCCCTCACCCTTCGTCGTTCCTCTGATCGCGGTCATTTTGACCACGGTTGGCTCAAGACCTGGCATTCCTTCAGTTTCGGGGACTACCATGACCCCGCCCACATGGGATTTCGCTCCCTTCGGGTAATCAATCAGGACATCGTCGCACCCGGGCAGGGCTTCCCGATGCACGGCCATCGTGACATGGAAATTTTTAGTTATGTCGTCGAAGGGGCAATTGAGCACCGCGACAGTATGGGCAATCACGCCCGTGTCATTCCTGGACAAATTCAGGTTATGGGTGCCGGGAGTGGTGTGCGTCACAGTGAATTTAATCCTCTGCCAGATCGTACGATGCAAATCCTTCAAGTTTGGATTGAGCCCGAGCAGAAGGGCTTGGCACCTTTCTACGCGGAGTGGACGCCTTCTCTTGAGCAAAAGCAGGCACCTAAGGCATTGATTCTTTCGCGAGACGGACGTGAAGGTTCGGCGCGCCTGCGCCAAGATGCCGACGTCTATCGGCTCCTTGCACCTCAAGGCACCCAACTCACACACACGTTGCGACCGACGCGAGGTCTCTGGCTACAAGTCATCCACGGCCATGTCACAGTTGGTCCCCATCGTCTCGGGACTGGTGATGCGCTCGCTACCGAGGATGCGGGCGAGGTTCATTTTAAGGTAGAGGATGACCTCGAAGCCCTACTTTTTGACCTCGCCTGAATTCCTCCATTAGTCACACTACTTGTCCGTATGAAAACCGTCACCACTATCGTTGCCTCCCTACTAGGCCTCATCTTCATCGTCTTTGGACTCAACTTCTGGTTGCAGTTCATCCCCGTGCCTCAGCCTCCTGCGGGTAGCCCGGCTGCTGCCTTCCTGGGCGCAATGTTTAGCACCGGTTTCTTGGCGGTGGTTAAGGCCATTGAGGTCCTCGGGGGTATTGCGCTGCTTATCCCTCGCTTCCGTCGTTTAGGCATCATTCTGATCGCTGCCGTGGTCTTTAACATCGCCACCTTCCACATTACCTTCTTCGGCTGGGCTAGCCTGCTCGACCCCGTGGTCCTGTTCTCGATTGTTGCCACCCTCTTCCTCGTGCGCATGCACAGCCTCTGCAGTTGTCTCTCGGGTTGTGCCCCTTGTAACCGCGAGGGTACGGGTTGTAACTGCGGCCCCTCTTGCTGCACCCCTTCGAGCAACGACAATGCCTGCTCCGTTCCCCAGCCTACCGATAAAAAAGGTGGCTGTGGCTGCAGCTAAGGCGGTTTAGCTGGACCCTAAAAGCCGACGGTACGCGCCGTTGGCTTTTTATTTGACATTTCTGGATAAACATTCAATATGTTGAATATATGAAGCGTCCACTTAGTCCCACTATTCTGCGTCGCTGTGGCGCAGCGCTTCGTACCTTAGCGCACCCCGACCGCTTGCGCATCATTGAGCTATTAGAGTCCGGTCCCGCTTCGGTCGGCGAGTTAGTCACCGCTATGCGTCGCTCCCAAGCCACGGTTAGCCAACACTTGATGCGTTTACGGGCGCATGGTCTGGTGCGAGCCTCACGGCGGGGCAGGGAAGTGCGCTACGCTATCGCTCAAACTGGGTGTTTAACCATTCTCGGCTGCATCCGGACGCATTTTGCGAAGTGAGAGGAGAGATAAGAGATTAGGGATGTGAGATAAGAGATAAGAGATCCCAACACCCTCCCACTTTTTACCTTCTACCTTCTACCACTCTCTCCCTAATCCCTCCTCCCTCTTTCCCTCTCCCATGTCCTCTCCTAAAATCCTTATCATTGGTGGTGTCGCCGGCGGCGCTTCTGCTGCCACCCGCGCCCGTCGTAGTAATGAGAATGCTACGATTATCATGCTCGAAAAAGATGGCTATGTGTCTTTCGCCAACTGCGGACTGCCTTATCATATGGGCGGAGCCATCCAGGACCGTGCCAAATTGCTAGTTGCACGTCCTGAGTTATTTAAAAACCGCTTTAATATTGAAGTAAGGGTGCGAAATGAAGCCCTTGCCATTGACCGTAAGGCAAAGGTGGTTCGCGTGCGCGACCACGTTAAAGGCATCGATTATGATGAGTCTTATGACCGTCTGATTCTTGCTCCTGGTGCGGCTCCTCTCGTCCCAGACGTCCCGGGCGTGCGTGCTAAAGGCGTGCATACGCTGCGTAATATTGAGGATATGGACCGTATTTTATCGGAACTTTCTCAGGCTCGTCGCGTTGCCGTGGTCGGGGCAGGCTTTATCGGACTTGAAGTCGCCGAGCAATTACGTGAGCGCGGATTACAGGTCACCTTAGTTGAGCGCAGCGGCCAGGTTTTACCTCCTTTAGATGCTGAGATGGCTGAGCCCCTTCGACGCGAACTTTTACGCAATGGTATCGAACTCGTGGCGGGTACGGGCTTCACCGCCATCGCTGAGCGTCAAGGTCAAGCCACGGGAGTGGTGCTTGAGAACGGTAAGACCATCGCAGCTGATTTAGTTATCTTAGGCTTAGGCGTACGCCCCTCTAATCGTTTAGCAGTCGAGGCAAACCTAGAAGTTGGACCCACCGGTGGCGTGCGTACCGATGCTTACATGCGTACGACCGATGAATCCATCTATGCGGTGGGTGATGTTGCGGAGTACGCACTTGGGGTAGGCGGCCGAGGTCGCGTGCCGTTGGCGGGTATTGCCAATCGCACTGGTCGCCTCGCGGGCGAGCACGCCGCAACAGGTAAGTCCGCTCCAGCCCCTGCTGCCTGGGGCACCGCCATCATTAAGGTCTTTGGTCTCGCTGCAGGTATTGCAGGCGACTCGGTGAAGTCCGCCGAGCGACGGGGGATCAAGGCCCGTGCGGTGCACATCACTGCCAATCACCACGCTGGGTATTATCCTGGGGCCCGTCAGCTTACGCTTAAGCTCGTTTACGAAGCGGGTACAGGTCGGGTGCTGGGTGCGCAAGCGGTCGGTCCGCTCGGGGTCGACAAGCGACTCGATGTAATTGCTTCGCTACTGCATTTCCGTGGCACCGTCGCCGACCTTGCCTCGCTCGACCTCGCCTACGCGCCTCCCTTTGGTTCGGCTAAGGACCCGCTGCACATGGCGGCCTTTGCGGCTCAGAATGACCTTGAAGGCTTAGCTCCTATCCTCCCACCCGATACCGACCTTTCAGGCTATCAAGTGGTTGATTTGCGCGATGACGAGGAGCGTTCCGAGTTGCCGCTTGCTGGGGTTACGCACGCCAAGACCATCCCCCTTAATAGTCTACGCGCACGCCTAGGGGAGTTAGATAAATCACGACCAACGGTGGTTAGCTGTCATTCGGGTTTACGGGCTCACGTAGCCACGCGGCTTTTGCGTGAGCATGGTTTTAACGCTTCCAATCTTTCGGGTGCAGCGCTCATTCGAGATCTCACTATGAATCGCCCTGACTCCCTCAAGCCTGAGACCTCTTCCTCTGCATGTAGCAGTGT
>CAZEDB010000023.1:3756-25757 GCA_964510855.1 uncultured Enterobacteriaceae bacterium
TCAATCGAACGTCAGGTTCGCATTGGCGCGGGTCTGATGGTGGCAACCGGCGTAGCCTTGGGCACTTTTGTCCACCCTGGCTTCTACGGCCTGAGTGCGTTTGTCGGTTGCGGCCTCATCTTTGCCGGGGTCACTGACTGGTGTGGCATGGGGCTCTTACTTGCGCGGATGCCTTGGAATAAGTGAATGCAGGAAGGGGAGTAATTTCTAGTTTAGGTCAGGCTAGCTCGATCTACTGAAGGCAAGCCTAAGCAACTCGTGAATTGGGTCCTTAACGTAACGAACGATTCACCGCACTCACCAGAGCTTTGAGGCCAGCGAGTTCAATATTAGGATCTACCCCGCAGCCCCAGACCATGCGACCATTGGGCGATTGGATTGAGACATAAGCGGCCGCCGAAGATTCTTCGCCGCTTGCAAGGGCATGCGAGCGGTAGTCACTCAAAGTGAAGTCGACCCAACCCTGAGCAAGCAGGGCATGAACAAAGGCGCTGATAGGGCCGTTACCTTCGCCCTTGAGTGTGCTAGGGTCGCCGTCCCAACTTACTTCTGCCCGAATCATCACCCGGTCTTTACCGATAGGATCGGAATCAAAGGCCCGTAATTCTAAGGGTGATTTTAAGTTAACGAAGCCGGTGCGAAATTCAGTGAGAATAGCCTCAGGGCTTAACTCTTTCCCTAGTTTATCGGCAATGGCTCCTACGTAATTACCCACTTCAGGGTGCATTTTCTTGGGCAGGTCATAGCCAAACTTGCTATCGAGAATGTAAGCCACGCCGCCTTTACCGCTTTGTGAGTTGATGCGGATAATCGCTTCGTAGGGGCGACCAATATCCTTTGGGTCGATGGTTAAGTAGGGGACATCCCACAACGCACCCGCGCCGCCTTTAGCTCGGCGATCCATGCCTTTCTTAATCGCATCTTGGTGGGAGCCTGAAAAAGCGGTGAACACTAAGTCGCCCGCGTAGGGGTGACGTTCCGGTACGGTCATGCGCGTGGTACGCTCGTAAACTTCGCGGATACGCGGCAGGTCGCTGAGATTGAGCTTAGGGTCGATGCCGTGCGAAAATAAATTAAGCGCCACGGTGACAATGTCTAAGTTGCCGGTGCGCTCGCCGTTACCAAAGAGCGTTCCTTCCACTCGGTCGGCTCCGGCTAACAGTCCTAGCTCAGTGGCGGCTACCCCGGTGCCTCGGTCATTGTGAGTATGGAGCGAGATAATCGCCGCCGAGCGATTTTTTAAGTGCCGTCCGAACCATTCGATTTGGTCGGCATGCGTATGGGGCATACCCGCCTCAACCGTGAGGGGGAGATTAAGAATAATGGGGTGGGCCGACGAAGCCCCCCAGGCTTCTGAGACCGCCTCGCAGATGCTCAGGGCATAATCCGTTTCGGTTAAGACAAAGGTCTCGGGGCTAAACTCGAGGCGCCAGCGCGTCTCAGGGCTTGCTTCCGCTAGCTCGCGAATCAGTCGGGTTGCAGTGACGGCAACGTCGGTCACTTCTGCTTTAGAGAGCCCTAAGACGAATTCGCGCTGAGCAGGATTGGTTGGCGTGTAGAGGTGGACGATGGCCTGCTTCACGCCTTTCAGCGCTTCGAAGCTACGCTTGATTAGGTGGGCCCGAGCCTGAACCAATACCTGTACGGTAACGTCAGCGGGGATACGGTTTTCTTCAATCAGCCGTCGGGTAAAAGTGAACTCGGTGTCGGATGCCGACGGAAAACCAATTTCGATTTCCTTAAACCCGATCTTACACAGCAACTCGAACATCTCTAGTTTTTCCTCAACCCCCATAGGAATGGCCAAGGACTGATTGCCATCGCGCAAATCGACGGAGCACCAGGTGGGGGCCTGCTTGATCACCGCATCAGGCCAGCGCCGGTCCTTGAGGACGACCGTTTGGAACGGGCGGTACTTGCCGGGGGTGGGGATGGGCATAGGACGGAAAGGGTTGAGTTAGAGTCTAAGGTCTGTGTGGGGTGGGATAAAGGGTTTAAAAACAGAAAGACCCGCCCGGTTGATCCGGGAGGGTCCTTCGCGTAGGCGAGGTGGCCCGGATTAGGCGTCGGCTTTAGTCTTACGAAGGCCCGTCACGCGCTTGCCCTTGAAGTCGCCGCGCTTCTTAAGAATTTCCACGCGCTCAAAGCGCTTGAGGACGTTGCGCTTGGCGCCGGTTGAGGAGTTGCTTCTAAAGCTAGCGTGCTGGGTCATGGCAGAAAGGAGGAAGGGTTTAGAAATAGGCTGCGGTTGCAGGGGAGGGCAAGGGGAAAGAGGTAAAGCGGCTTTAAATTGAGCCAAAGGCGAGGAATCTCTCTGCCAAGGAGGCTGCATTTAGGGCTTAGTTATACGGGCCTATTTCGGCAACAAGATGCAGCTGGGAGGATGGCAGAGTCGCCCTTTCCCGTCTCAAGGCTTGCCCCAAGGGGCTACCCCTTGTCACTTAAGAGCGTGCGCCTTCTCGACCGCTACCTACTGCGCGAATGGGCTAAACTCTTCGCTCTATCGCTGGCAGCGCTCGCTGGCTTAGCCTTGCTTTCATTGACCTATCGTAATGCCCCAGAGTTTTTAGATTGGGATGCAGGGGTGGGCGACTTTGTAGGTTTTCTTGCCTTACGGCTTGTAGGTGAACTCCCACTTTTAATCCCGGTCGCGCTCTTAATCTCTATCATCTTCGTTTTAGCGCAACTTAACCGTAATCAGGAATTAGCCGCCGCGCGCGCAGCGGGCTTAAGTATTGCGCGTCTGACCGCTCCCTTGTGGTTTGCCGCTGGTGTTTGTGGATTGGCGCTTGCAGGTTTGAACGGAGCCTGGGTGTCGTCGTCCTTAGAAGCGTCACGTGAGATTTCGGAACGCGTTGAATTTGCCGCGGTCTCGTCGCGTGGCACCGAAGCCCAAGTCACGGGCAGTTCAGAAATTGTCGCCTTCGATTCGGGCGACGGTCGCCGTCGTTGGATTGTAGGTCGACTCGCGGTCGCTGCGGGCCGGGCTTCCGATGTCCACTTACATTTACTCGATGCCTCGGGTCGTGAGGAGCGCAGGATTGTAGCGCGGACCGCTGAGTTCACTAAACAAGGAGCGGTTTGGCAGTGGACGTTTCGTGAGGCACGTGAATTTATTTTTGAACCCGCATCAGGCGCCCTCTTGCGCCAGCCTCGCCACGCAGTGTTAGGTCCAATCCCCGGCGATAACCCTGAACTCATGGCCGCCACGGCTCAGCGCGCCAAAGATCTTTCCTTCCGTGAACTCGCGGGTCTAAGCGCCCAAGCAGGTTGGTTCCCTGAGGGTAAGACTGCCCAATACTCCATGCGGTATCACGGTACTCTGGCTAGTCCCATCATCTGCCTAGTGGTGGTTGCAGTTGCCATTCCCTTCGCGGTACTAGGCGGCCGGGTTAACCCTATGATTGGCGTGAGCAAAACGCTCGGCCTTTTCCTCATCTACTATTTTGCTAACCTCTTGATGTCCGCTTTTGGATCTTCAGGTACGATCCCGCCGGTGCTGGCCGCTTGGATTCCGCCTCTTGCCTTAGCGGCTTGGGCTTGGCCTCGTCTGCGGGCGGTTAATTAATTTATGTTACGCGCTGTTCGTCTTTCCACTGCTGCTATTCGTGCTCGCGCGTTACGGGGTCATCCATGGGCCTATCGAGCTGAGGTTGAAATTTTGGGTGCCCCACCTGCGGATGGTGAAGCGGTAGAGCTTACCGATCCTCGGGGTTATACCCTAGGTGCGGGAATTTGGAACGGTCGCTCACAAATTGTCTGGCGTCGTTTTAGTAGTCGTTCTGAGCCGCTCGACGATGCCTTGCTGGGTCGCCGACTTGAAGCGGCTCTGGCCCGTCGGGTAGATACGCCCTTTCGTCGTTTGGTCTATGCTGAGGCAGATCACCTACCGGGTTTAATTGTCGATCAATTTGGTCCCTTGCTCTCGGTCCAAGCGAATACCTTGGGTATGGACCGTCGTCTCCCGGCGATTCTTGATTGGTTACGTCGGCGTTTATCACCCGATGAAATTGTGCTTCGGCTCGATACTCCCGTGCGCGAACTCGAAGGTCTACCCCTGCGTTCAGTTACGGCCAGTGGTAATCCGCTGCCCCCGCGTCGATTGGTTCACGCCGGTTTGTCGTGGACGGTAGATTTACTGGGTGGACAAAAAACTGGGCTCTACCTCGACCAATTTCCGCAGCACGCCCGCGTTGCTTCCTTTGCTAAGGGCCGCCGCATGCTCGACGCCTTTTGTAATCAAGGCGGCTTTGCCTTATCTGCAGCCAAAGCGGGTGCACGTGAAGTCATCGGGGTAGATCAGTCCGCTGAGGCCATTACTGCTGCGCGTGCTAATGCTGAAGTAAATCAACTTCCCCAAACGCTTTTTGAGGAGGGCAATGTCTTTGATTGGTTACGTGATCGAGCCGATGAGCGGTTTGATTTAGTGGTCCTCGACCCTCCGCCTTTTGCTCGGTCTAAAGAAGCGGTAGAAGGGGCGTTACGGGGTTATAAAGATCTCACCCTCCGTGCTCTCCGCTTACTTAACCCTGGTGGCATGCTGGCAACTTACTCCTGCTCCCAGCGCGTGACCGAAGCTATTTTCCAAGAGGTTACCGAGGCAGCCGCCGCCGATGCCCGCCGAGCCCTCCGCGTCGTAGAACGCGTCGGTCAACCCGCCGACCACCCCGAGATGTTGGGCTTCCCTGAAGGTCGCTACCTCAAGGGTCTCATTCTTGAGGTCGTCTAAGTTAGGAGCGACTACCTAAAGACGCTTAACCCGCCGTAAACTTGCTTAGTTTAGCGGCCGAGGGCAGCGCGTACCAGTTGATCCGCGGTGGCTGCGGCACCCACCTTACTGAGCGCGGCCCGGACAAGTTTGTCAGCGTCGACCGCCTTAGTCCCAAGGGCGATTAATGCCGCCACCGCATCTGTGGCTGGCGTGCTCGCAATCGGTCCGGTAACGGAGCCTGTGGCCGGGCTATCACCGGCACCGATACTAACCTTGTCGCGTAGATCGAGTACCAAGCGCTCGGCAGACTTTTTGCCAATGCCTGGACAAGAGGCGAGTAGGGCGAGGTCGCTACTTGCGATGGCTTGACGTAAAGTTGCGAGTGGGAGGCGGCTAAAAAGCCCCATCGCCGTCTTGGGGCCAATCCCCGAAACTTTATCCACAATCAGGGCAAAAAAATCGCGCTCCTCAGCGGTTGCAAAACCGTAAAGCGATTGGCTGTCTTCGCGAAAGACTTGGTGAGTATGCAGAATAACTTCTGAGCCCGCGGGGCCGAGACGTTCGGCAGTGGTAACTGGTATATGCACTTCGTAACCCACGCCACCGCAAGTAATCACAGCCCTTAAGACGGTGCAGGCAGTGAGCTTACCTTGCAGGGTGACAATCATGGGCTGAAGGTGGGTGAAGAAGAGAAATTAGGCAAAGGGAATGGCGCGGGTTGTAAGCCCAAGTAGCCGTGTGAGCTGAACTTACTCGCCGCTTAAACCTAAGACGTCATCCATGCCGTAGATCTTGGCTGGTTTACCTACCACCCAGCTTGCGGCCCGGAGTGCCCCTTGGGCAAAAATTGTCCGCGACGACGCCTTGTGTGTGAGCTCGAGGCGTTCGCCCTCGGCCGCAAAGAGTACGGTATGGTCGCCAATGACATCGCCGCCGCGTAGGGCATGGACGCCAATTTCATCGGCTGGACGTTCGCCAGGCATGCCCGAACGACCATGACGAAGTTGGTTGGCGCTGAGACGACGTTCCTGACGCAAAATGTTGAGCAGGGTTTCGGCGGTACCACTGGGAGCATCCTTTTTCAGGCGATGATGCATTTCGATGAGTTCAATGTCCCACCCCTCACCTAAGGAGCGAGCCGCCCGACGCACCAGTGCGTTGAGCAAGGTGATACCGATGGAATAGTTGCCCGCCCAAACTACCGGAATGCCAGCAACTGCTTGGCGAATTTGCGCCTTCTCATCTTCTGTATGCCCCGTAGTGCCAATCACGAGTGCCTTGCGATGACGTGCGGCTAAGGCTGCGAGGGCAGGGGTTGCGGTGTGGAAGGAAAAATCAATCACCACATCCGCGGTCTCGATCACGGTGGCGGGGTTGTCGCCCACATCGATGGCAGCAGAAATTGTAACGCCTGCTGGAACGGCGGCTTGGATCAAGGCCTGGCCCATGCGCCCTTTGGCACCATTAAGGAGAATACGCGTGCTCATGAGAGGGTAGGTAAAAGGGCATCGGCTAAGGCTTCGACTGCTAAGCGATTAGATTCCGACATCTCACAAAGCGGCAGGCGAACTTCAGCTGAACCCAAGATACCCTGACGCGCCAGCAGATGCTTGATAGGCACCGGATTGGGCTCGATGAAGATGATTTTGAAAAACTCTGCTAAACGAATGTGTAATTCGCGGGCTTCGGGCCAGCGGCCTTCGGCGCTGAGGCGAGCCAAGGTGGCGACGGGTCCGGGAATAAGATTAGAAGCGACGGAGATAATGCCGCGTGCCCCCATTTCAGCAAACGCTACGGTCAGGGCGTCATCGCCTGAGAGGACGAGAAATTCTGAATCGAGCGCCCGAACGAGTTGACCCGCTTTTTCAACTTTTCCGCCCGCTTCTTTGATGCCAATGATATGAGGGAAGGCCCGGCGCAGGCGCAGGGTGGTTTCAACTGAAATCTCAATCCCGCAGCGACCGGGGATGGAGTAGAGGATGATAGGTTTGGAAGTAGCTTCAGCGATTTTTGAGAAGTGCCGGTAGAGACCTTCCTGGCTGGGCTTGTTGTAATAGGGTGCGACTTGTAAGTGGGCGTTAGCCCCTACACCGTCGGCGCGCTGCACGAGTTCAACTGCCTCAGCGGTAGCGTTAGAACCGGTACCGGCCATGACGGGGACGCGCCCCTTAGCGAAGGCAACGGTCTGGCGGATGACTTCAATATGCTCCTCGTAGTCTAACGTAGGGGATTCCCCGGTAGTCCCCACCGCAACCAAGCCGTTAATCTTACCCGCTATTTGGTGCTCAACCAGGCGCTCAAGATCACCCCAAGCTACTTGATTATTACGAAAAGGTGTCACCAGGGCGGTATGGGCGCCGGAAAAAGGGTTTGTCCCCCGCGCAGTGGGGGGATTGCCTTGGGTCTGGGCAGAAGATTCCATCGGGTCTATTAACGGACTTAGAAGGCAACCCCGACCGCCCTCCGGAGACAAACAAAAAGCCTATGACCCCTACACCCACTGTAATGGATGCCCTTCTTCGTTTGGCGGTAGAGGCGAATGCCAGTGATATTCACCTACGTGCCGGTCGTACGGCATTATTTCGCGTCGATGGGGCTTTAATCGCCGCTGAAATGGAGCCACTGACCGCAGAAGCCATTGCTGCCTTTATCGCCGCAACCTTGCCGGCAGCGTTTAAAAGTGAATGGGAGCGGCAGCATCAAGTGGACTATGCCCTCGAGCGCGGTGCTCTCGGTCGTTATCGGGTGAATGCTTATAATCAGCGCGGTACACCTGGAGCCGTCTTGCGTTTAGTCAAAACCCAGCCACCGAGTGCAGCCGAACTCAACCTCGACCCGACGATTACTCAGTTAGCTGAATTTTCTGCCGGCATTGTTCTCGTATGTGGCCCCACGGGTTCAGGTAAAAGTTCTACCTTAGCGGCGATGCTCCGCCATCTCAATGAAACCGCTCAGTTGCATGTGGTTACGCTCGAGGATCCGGTGGAGTATCTTTTTCCCGACCAAGGTTGTACGTTTAGTCAGCGCGAAGTGGGCATTGATGTAGCTGATTTTTCCGCTGGTTTGCGCGCGGCGCTACGACAAGACCCTGATGTCATTCTGATTGGAGAAATGCGCGATCGAACCACCTTTGAGACCGCTCTGCAAGCGGCCGAGACGGGGCATCTTGTGCTTTCTACCCTTCATGCCGGCACCACCGAGCAGGCCGTGCAACGACTCTTTGAGTTCTTCCCTCCGGAAGAGGCAGCAGCGGCGCGTCGTACCATCGCTGCTACACTGCGCGCCGTGGTGGTGCAGACTTTGTTACCCTATGCCCAAGGGCAGGGCGTGGTGCCTGCCTTCGAAGTCTTGGTGGTGGATGCCTTGGCGCGTCGTATCTTGAGCGAAGGTCAATTTGAAAAACTCGGTGAGGTTATTGAAGCGGGTAAAGATCAAGGTTCACGTCCGCTCAATACCGACCTGCATCGTTTAGTTCGTAGCGGTAAGGTGACGAAAGAAGTCGCAGGCGCACGCTCCCCTAATCCGCGCGCTCTCGAGATGCTTTTAGCCGGCATTCAGAATTCAACCGGGCGTATCGTCCAGTGACACTCCCGCTCGCTGCTCGTGAATTAGGAGGTCAGGGCACTCCCGTCTGCGTGGTGCTTCATGGACTGTTAGGTTCATCGCGTAATTGGCAGTCCGCTGGGGCGGCCTTGGCTGCGCATGGACCTAGAGTTGTGGCGCTCGACTTACGTAATCACGGCGAGTCCCCTTGGTCGGAGGACGTTTCTTTTGCGGCCATGGTCCAAGATGTATTAGCATGGTTAGATGCTGCCGGTTTAAGCTCGGTTCACCTCATAGGTCATTCCTTGGGGGGTAAGGTGGCGATGCGCCTCGCCTGTCTTTATCCTGAGCGCGTTGCACGTCTGACGGTGGTTGATATTGCGCCTCGTGCATATCCTGGACGTCTCCGTCTGGAGTTTGAAGCCATGCGTCAGCTGGATTTAGCTACGGTAACCTCCCGCAAGTCTGCCGATGAAGCACTCACAGCTAGCATTCCCGATTGGGCGCTCCGTCAGTTTATCTTAACCAATCTCACCCAAGAAGCTTCGGGCGCATGGGGCTGGAAAGTCCACCGAGTGGCTTTAGAAAAAGCCCTGCCGCAACTCGTCGACGATCCGCTTCCGCCGGAAGTAATTTTCTCGGGGCCCGCCCGACTTATTCGCGGCGGAAAATCAGATTATGTCACCGAGGCGGATTTACTGCTGTGGTCGCAACGCTTCCCGGCTGGAGATGTGGTGACCTTAGCCGAGAGCGGCCACAATCCCCACTTTGATGCCCGCTCAGGCTTTGTGGCTGCGGTACTTAACCCGTAACGCTTATCGTTCGAGCGGGGCAGTAGCGCCGGGGGCAGTGGTCAGTTCGTCTAATAAGCCCATCCCAGCTGCGCCAATAATCTCCCCATTGGGCAGACGAATGCCTGGGTTGCCATTGAGCGTGGTCCGGGCCTGCTGTTGCGTGACGGCAGTAAGAATAGTTTGGAAGCGACTATCTTGAGCATCGATAGTGGGAACTTCTTGAGCGCTCGCATACAAGAATGCGAAGTCGCCGCCAGTGAGGGGAATTGGTTCGGTGACTTTACCTTTGCCTGCTTCGGCAAGCGCCGTCTCTGCCTGTACGCCAGGTCCTGCGAGGCTGGTTGGCGGTTCGGCAGCGACAAAGCTAAGCGTGCCTTCAACTGCTAGACCGAGATTTTTGGCGGCAGTAGAGTAAGATTCTCCCGCTGCTACCGACTTGGCTAAACTTGCAGCAATCTCTTGCGACTTACGGAGGAAGGCGGTGGCACGTTCGCTTTCGCGCCAGTCGGCGAGGGCTTTAACTTTAACTTCTTCAAAAGCGGGAATGCGTGAAGGCGTGCGCTGGTCGATGATTACGACCAAGGGGCCATTTGCCGAAGGGTAGAATTCCGTGTGCCAGCCGGTGGCTTCGGCCAAGGCCGAGGCGGCGCGGAGTGCGGCAGCGGGTACGATCTTGAGGTTAGGTTCATCGCCCACGGCGAAATCAGGAATGGATTGAACCGTAGCCTTGGTGTCTTTGAGCCAACGGTCGAGGGCTTCGTTGCTCGGGCGGCGGTCAATATCGGGAAAGCGATCGAGTAAATCATCTGAAAGTCGGGCTGCTTCTTCTTGGATGCTGCTGCGGGCGAGAATGCGTTGCGTAATTTCACCTTTCCGGCGCATGGCCTGTTCACTGACGTTTTCGGGTTTAATGCCGAGTTCCTCGGCAAAGTTATATGCGTGAGCAAGAATCTCTTCATCACTAACGCTGCGATCTTGTGGTGCTGGGGCCGGGAAGGTGAGGACGCGCACGGTGACGCGACCCGGGAGGCGATAGCGTTCAGCTTGAGCCTTAAAGTTGGCTTGAGCTTTAGTTAAATCGTCTGCAATCACCGGCTGGAACTTAGCGAGTGAAAGGCGTGCCACTTCTACGGTCCAACGCGTGTCCATGACTTCGAGGGCTTTACGGACTTCTTGAGGTGAGGCGTAGCCAGGCCCGCCGAGAAGTCGGGCGGCTTTTTCCCAGCGGAGATTATCTTCAACCACCCGCTGGAGTCGGGCTAAAGCCTCGTCGCGACCGCAGCCGAGTTCAGATTGGAGACGCGAGACAAAGGCTTCCCATTCTTGAGGGGTGGGACCCGAGGCGCCGTTGCGGGCAAAAAAGCTGCGTACCCGGTCTTGCACACTGGTTTCACTAGGCGTGGGAATTTCGAGTTGGTCGGCAAGATGCTTACGCGCAATCGAAAGACAGAGTTGATAGGTTCGGCTTTCAGAGGACGGAGGTATACCTGAGAGCGTGAGGGCATCATCGAAACGCTCGGTGGCCCGGCGGTCCGCCAGATCAATATCGAGGTAGCGGGCGCTCGAGCTTCCAAGTGCACCCGCTTGGGAACCGCTGCCGGTGTAAAAGACGAAGGACACGCCGACAACCACGAGCAGGAAGCCGAAGATTAAGCGGTTGTGCTTTTGGGTCGAGTTTTGGAGCCAGGTAATGACCATGGTAATGCCCGACCTTTGTCGGGGGCTTGACGGCTGTCAAAGACGAACCCGCCCTTGCTTCTCCTAGCATCTCTCGCAGAAATGGGGTGTGCCGCGTAAGCCTATCCATTGTATAGTCGCTATTGCACCTGATGGTGCCATCGGAGCGGCCGGCCGTTTGGCTTGGGATATTCCCGAAGACACCCGGCAATTTTTAGCCTTAACCGAAGGGGGTATTATGATTGAAGGCCCTCTTTGTTATGCTGAATTAGGCAAAGCCCTACCCAAGCGCGGTACGGTTGTGGTCTCGCGCGACCCCGCGAAGAGTTTCCCCGGTGCCTCGCGTGCGGCAACCTTATCGGCAGCCCTAACCCTCGCCCAAGCCATGCCCTGGCCAGGGCCGATTTGGATTACGGGGGGCGAACGTATTTATGCCGAGGGCCTTCCTTGGTGTGACCGACTTTACCTTACTCGGGTGGGTATGCCCATTGTCGGCGACCGATTTTTCCCTCGCGACTGGGAGGCGAGCTTCCCGCGCTTGTTGGGACAGCGTCGATCCCGACAGGGAGCCATCGATTTATCTTTCGAAGTAAGGGGTCGCGCCTGATTTAGGGCTGGACGGATTTTTTGCATTTTTTTAACAAATCCTATGCAAATTGTCTGCAGAGTTAGTTTATTACTTTTAGCTTTAGGACTTCTGGTGCCTGTCTTGGCCCAAGGGCCGGTTCGCGATTTAAACGGTGAGCCGACTTGGACCACTAAGTCCGAGAAGTTTGGCGAGATTCGCGTTCGTACCCTCTACCTCGAAGCTCCCGCCCATCTTTTGGCTTTAATGAATAAGCCAACCAGTCGCCCGCGCTGGGCGTTTGCAGGCGGGACCGAGGCTTCCCTGCGCGCATTGTTTTCCAAGGCATCTTTATCGGCTGAAATGGTGGTGCGGATGATGGATCCTGCGCGTCGCGTGCAACAAGATGCCGCCCTAATTATTTTTCCAGAGATTGAGGATTTGCTGGCACTGACCCCGGAGCAACGTGCGATTATTTATCCAGAATTGGCTAAGTCTGAACTCAATGAATTTCACCGTGACCCAGTCTTTATCACAGGTGAGAGCGTGGATGATTGGCTGCGACAAGCCAAGTTAAGTGAGCGCCAAAAAGCCGCTTTTCGAAAGATGGTTTGGCTACGGGGTAAGGCTTTAGTTTTCAGTGATCTGCGGACGCTTATGCAACTAGCGGAGACGCCCGCGGAAGTTGAGCAAGTCTTCCGCACTATCTCGCGCACCCGTGCGCTCTATGTTGAACTCTCCTTACCTGAAAAAGCTGATCGCGCCGCCTTGACTGACTATTGGAGCGCTGGCTTTGAAGATGCCGACACCTTGCCTTTCCTTAAGGCGGCCCTGGATCGTGATAGCGTCACCCAGATTGATATTTCACGACTCTTGCCGCCTGCGGCACGCCGTCGGCTCTACACCTTCCCGACTCTTGATCAAGCGGCGGGTGGAAGGTTCCCTGATTGTCATTGGACCTCCCTTAACTTTTTTAACAACACCCCTTCGGGCTACTACCTTGATACCCGACTCGCTTCGGGAGCATTGATTGACCAGTACCAAGCGGTGGATGGTCCTCGCCGTTTTGGCGACATCCTGCTTTTTCTTAAAGGCGATGGCGTCATTCACTCCTGCGTCTTTATTGCCGACGACATCGTCTATACCAAGAACGGCGAAAATATTTTGGCTCCTTGGGTACTGCAACGGTTGTCCGACGTCTCAGCCATCTACCAACCCACCGAGGACGTTCTCATTCGTACCTTCCGTTTACGCCCTGAACATCGCTCGCGCCAGCGATAAAAGGGAAGGGGCTTGACCGTAGGAATGGGCTGAGGTTTGCTGGGCGTTCCGCTCGCTCCTGTATTTCAATGGATAGAATTCTGGCCTCCGAAGCCGGAGATCTGGGTTCAAATCCCAGCGGGAGCACGCAGCGGAGGGTTGGCGCTATTTAGGGCCAAAGTGTTGAAACCCGTGCAGCGGTAAAGTTACACCGGTCGCTTCGCGCAGCCCTAGTTCTGAGGTAACTGTACCGATACGCGTAAGTAGGGTTTGCGGAAAGGCTTGGCGGAAATGAGTTTCGAGCCAATCCGCCGTAGGAGCGGCTACACTAAAAAGCAGTTCATGGTCTTCGCCGTCTACCCAGGCGTGTTCTTCGGCGGGGACGCCATCCGACTTGCTTAACTTTCGCGCTGCTTCGGCAATCGGTAGCGCGGCTTGGTTGATGGTCGCGCCTAAGGTAGCACCGAGTAAACCCGGTAAGTCAGTGGCAAGCCCGTCCGAGAGGTCGGTGCAGGCATGGACGTCGGACTGCCCGCAAAGCCATTCGCCTTCGGCAAGACGCGCTCGGAAACTTAGGTGATGGCCCAAGCGTGAACCTCCGAGTTGACCCGTGACAAATAGGACATCGTGCGCTTCGGCGCCTTGCCGCGCGAGGATGCGGTGGGCAAAGCCTGTAGTCGCAAGGTGAGCCGCAAAATGGCCATCGGGTCCGCGAGCCACATCACCACCGACAATTTCAAGTCCTGCCTGCAAAGCAGCCTCACCTACACCACGAGCAAAAGCCTCGAGCCAAGGTTGGGCCACATCGCCCCCTAAGACTAAACTTAACATCGCATCGGAAGGCTTCGCTCCCGTAGCGGCTAAATCACTTAAGTTGCGGTGGACAAGTTTGTGCCCGACGGCTTCGGGTGCCGAAGCTAGATCAAAGTGGCGGCCAAATACGACGCCGTCCACCGTGGTAATACGAAAGCTTCGTTCCCCGTTGGTAGAAAGCGCCGCACAGTCACTGCCAGGACCACGGGGTGAGGCCGGACAAGCTGCGCCCATCGCATAGAGAAGTTGGGCGATCAGTTCGCGCTCACCTCGTTGATCAATGCGGTCGCTGGTTTGGCGCGCAAGCAATCCGCTCATGACTTAAAAATGCCGTGCCACATTGGGCGCAGCTAAGAGCCAAGTGAAGCTCCAGAGATTGACCATCATATGGAGCACAATACAGGTAGTTAAGCCAAAGCGGTCGCGCACTAAGCAAAGCCAAGCCCCTAGAACCGTAATAGGAAGCAGGGCAGCGAGGTTGCCGTGAATCGCAGCAAAGACTAGGCCCGTAAGGGCTACCGCCCAGCCGCGGGGTAGGGTGCGGCGCAACGCAGGATAAATCATGCCGCGGAAGCCAATTTCTTCAATCAGTGGGGCACCTAGGCCCACGTAGATTCCAGTCACGACCACGGGCCAAACCGCTCCCGAGTGATTAAGTAAGGCTTCCACCATCTGTTGTAGATCGGTCGGGAGTGTGAGCCCTTGAGCCTCAGCACTTAACTTGAAGAGTCCCCAGACCAACATCGACCCTGCCATGAGGGCGGTGCCCGCTGCGAAGAGTTCTACCCAGCGCTTGCATGAGGGTAACTTAAAGCCCAGCGGCTCAGCGGCCTCGCTATCGGGTTGGGTATGAAGCAAGGTTGGCTCGAGTCGAGCTAGGCCAAGCAGGGCGACGACGGCGAGGAGTTGTCCGAGCAACCCGGCGAGTATGTGGGTGCCATCGAATTGTCCGCCCAGTAAAACCGAACTATCGAGCTGGAGTAAATTTACCAATGAGGTTGCTAAGCTAATCAGGAAGGCGGGTTGTCCGACTAAAATCCCAAAGGTTAAAATAAAAGCGGTGACCGCTACTAACGGCATGAGCGCATCAGGAAAAGGCGCTCGGGGAAGTGCTTTAACAATCGGAAAAGGGGAACCATCCCCACGGGTGAGTCGGAAGATGCCAAGGCCAATCAGTGCCAGCGAGAGAACGATGCAGGCCCAATCGGTACCACCGAGTAACTCCCAAGGAATGCCCTCGGTCTCGTTCATGAATTAAGGTAGGCTTCGGGCGCCCACAAAGGTCGCCTTAACTTTGCCGTGCCGGGCTTGCCCTTCGAGCGGGTGATTGCCCGCGAGCGAATGCGAGTCCTTAGCGTGGAAGTTCCATTGCGCTCGGGTATCGATTAAGACTAGGTCAGCCGCTGCGCCTGTCGCTAAGGTTCCCGCGTCGATACCGAGAATGCGCGCTGGTCCAGAAGTTAGCCGCGCGATTAAAGTCGGAAGATCGGCACCGCCGGAGAGCACGAGGGCTTCGTGGGCAATGGCGAAGGTGATTTCAAGAGTCGCAGCGCCGAAGGGAGCCAAATCAAACTCGCGGTCCTTTTCAGTTGCGGTGCAAGGCGCGTGGCCCGAGGCCAAGGCGTCGAGTGTGCCATCCGCCAGAGCTTGCAGGAGGGCGAGGCGATCCGACGCTTCGCGGAGGGGAGGATTAAGTTTAAGATGCGTATCGTAGTTGGCGAGTGCGGCGTCGGTTAGCAGGAGGTGCAGCGGGGAGACGTCGGCGGTCACTTTAGCTCCGCGCGCGCGAGCCCGGCGCAGGGTTTCGAGTGAGGCTGCGGCAGAAAGTTGTTGGAGGTGCATGCGTGCCCCCGTCATTTCCGCTAAAGCACAATCACTGGCGGCAACAATCGCTTCTGAAGCGGAAGGAAATCCGCGTAAGCCGAGGCGAAGCGAAAGCGCGCCTTCATGCATTTGGGCTCCTTCGGTCATGCTGCTATCTTGGCAGTGATCGATGACCACCAAGCCAAACATCGAGGCATACTCGAGGGCGCGCCGCATGATTTCATTATTCTGCACGCCCGCTACGGTGTCGGTAACCGCGCGTACGCCGGCTTTAGCTAATGAGCCGATGGGAGCGAGCGCCTGACCGGCAAGTCCCTTGGTCAAGGCTCCCGCTGGGAGTACCCGCACGGCAGCATCGTTAGCGCAGATGTCGTGAATGAGTTGCAGGGTGCCGGGATGATCGACGCAGGGGAGCGTATCGGGCATGGCGAGCACGGTGGTGAAACCGCCTGCGGCCGCCGCGCGTGTTCCGGCGCGAATACTTTCACGGGCGGAGCGACCGGGTTGACCCAGTCGGCAATTTAAATCGATGAAGCCTGGACAGGCTACCAAGCCCTTGCCGTCAATCTTACGAGCCTGAGTTTCTTGAGCTGGGGTGAGTCGGTCGACGAAGACGCCCTCGACCGCAAAGAGATCCCCTTGGGCTTCATCGCGGCCGCTCGCAGGATCGAGAATCCGTGCACCGCGTATCCAGAGAGGGGAGAGGTCGGGAGGGTTCATCGCGCTTGTGCACCGAGGCAGAGGTTGAGGACAGCCATGCGTACGGCGACGCCATGACTGACTTGATCGAGAATGACTGAGCGTGGACCGTCGGCGAGGGCACTTTCAACTTCGACGCCGCGATTAATCGGCCCTGGGTGCATAATCACGGCTTCGGGTTTGAGCCAAGCCGCACGCATAGCGTTAAGCCCAAACTGGGAGGTGTACTCGCTCAGTGAGGGAAAGTGCGTGGTGGTCTGACGCTCATGTTGAATACGAAGCAGCATCACCGCATCGGCTTGGGCAAGCGCTTGGCGAAGGTCGCGCTCAATACGTATGCCAGGGAAGGCTTCGACTAACCGGTCGGGCACGAGGGTGGCGGGACCGGCGACGGTGACTTCGGCTCCTAATTTTCCGAGGCAAAGAATATTCGAGCGGGCTACGCGGCTGAAAAGAATGTCACCTAGGATGGTTACCTTAAGCCCTGCCACTTTGCCGAAGCGGGCCCTAAGCGTGTAGGCGTCAAGGAGCGCTTGCGTGGGGTGTTCGTGGGCTCCGTCACCCGCGTTGATGATCGAGATGCCGACTTGACGTGAAAGGTAGGCGGCGGCTCCAGCTGAGCTGTGGCGAAGGACGATCGCGTCGGCTTTAAGCGCCTGAATATTAAGTGCGGTATCGCGTAAGGTTTCGCCCTTAACTAGCGAGGATGCCGAGGTATCAATCGAGACCACTTCGGCCCCTAAGCGTTTGGCGGAAATATCAAAGGCGGTGCGCGTACGGGTGCTCGGTTCTAAGAAGAGATTGACCACGGTATGACCTTTAAGCAGCTCGAGCCCTCCTGCGCGGGAAAGTGCCGGAAGAAAATCATCCGCTTGCTTAAAGATTTGCTCAATCTCAGCAGGCCCCAAGGGGTCGATGCCGATGAGGTCTTTGTGTTTCCAGTGGGTCGTTTTGGCCATACGGGGTTTCCGGGTTGGCCCCGACGCTGTCGGAACCATGTGGAGCGTGGAAACCGCCCTCACTCTGGCAAGGCGAAAACTTTTATTTAGCGCTTCAAGCCTGCGGCGAGCTCTTGGCAGCGTGCTGCCACCATTCTTGGCGCGGCTTCAGGGGTCTTGGCTTGGGCCGCTACTAAGTTAACCAAGGCACTGCCTACCACTACGCCGTCAGCCACTGCGGCCACGGCTTTGACTTGTTCGGGGGTGGATATGCCAAAGCCTACACAAATGGGCAGGGTGGTGTGGCGACGAATCTCCGCTACCGCGGCCCCTAAGTTAGCTGCCAAGTCGGTACGCTCGCCCGTTACCCCCGAGCGCGAGACATAATAGATAAAGCCACTGGCAACTTTAGCAATGGTCGCGATGCGAGCGGGAGGTGTGGTCGGGGCGACGATAAAGATGACCTGCAGATTGTTTTGTTTGCAGGCGGCAAGTAAGTCTGCCGCCTCTTCCGGAGGGCAATCTAACGCCAGTAAAGCATCGGCCCCAGCTTCGTGGAGGGCTTTGCAGGTTTCATTTAGGCCCCGAGTGATAAGCAGATTATAGTAGGTGTAGAGAACGAGCGGTTTATCGGTCTTGGCCCGCACGGCGCGCAAAATTTCTAGGAGCCCGTTATGTGTCATGCCGCTTTCTAGGGCGCGTTGGGCTGCAAGTTGATTGGTGAGGCCGTCGGCTAAGGGGTCGGAGAAGGGCACGCCGACTTCAAGAATATCAGCACCATTCTCGGCTAAGGCTAAGAGAATCTTAACCGAGGTGGCGGCATCAGGATCACCGGCGCAGACGTAGCTTACTAAGGCCGCACGATTTTCGGCCCGACAGCGCGCAAAGGTGGTTTCAAGACGTCCCATTACAAGATGGAAACCCACCAAGGCAGGGGAGGGAAGGAGAAAGAAGGCTGTAGCCACTCGAAGATGCAACTTCCCTCCTGCCGCTGAGTAGGCTAGGTCTTGAGCATGCGCCGTCTCCTTCCTCTCTTGCTGGCAACTTCAGCTTTGGCGGATCCCCCTCGTCCTGCTGACTTAGGCGATACTTGGACGCTTACGGCGCGCGGTCGTTTTGATGCGGGTGATGGCGCTAATGATGTCTCGCTACGCTCCAGTGGGGCTCGTCTCGAAGTCTTAACCGAAATGGGTAATGTTGGTACTTGGCGTGTATCTTTAAGTGCAGCGGCGGCCGGAGAAGCTTACCAACTCGACAGGGGGACGGGCCCGGCTTTGCCCACCTTAGATTTTATCCGCGAGCTTGATCTAGGTTTAGTCTTATCGCGTCCGCCCCAAGCGGAAGGTGAACCCACGCGTTTCTATGCCTTTGAAGTCGGTTCGCGTACTGCCGATGAAGCAGGCGTGGAAGAAGGCATCGCGGTATCTTTTGTCGGCGGCTCAACTTGGAAAGTTAACGAGACCTTGAATTTGGGTTACTTAATTTTAGCCGAAGACCGTGAAGTCGAGAGTGACCTATTTTTGATTGTGCCTACGTTTCGCTGGGCCTTTGCCCCGGATTGGTCATTAGCCACAGGTCGTAAGGCTCTGGTGTTATCCAACCAGCTCGCCAAAGCCGAAACCGTATCGCTGACGGTTGGTTATGAGGGTGAAGAAACGCGTTTACAGTCGGGTCTAGCCGGTGAAGAGATCCGCCTCTTAGACCAACGACTTTATGCGGACCTCGGTTACGCTTGGATGCAGTCGGGCTGGAACCTTCGCGCCACCTTGGGTTGGGAATTGGATAGTGAACTAACCTTCCAGGTCGCAGGGGTAGAGACCGATGTCGACCCTGGCCAGGGCCTGCGGGCTGGGCTCATCGGCCGATATAAATTCTGATAGCGGTCAAGGATTGCTTTCCGCATTTTTGTTTGGAAGGTTTAAGGTTCCTCACCGGCCCCGGTGGTGAAATGGCAGACACACGGGACTTAAAATCCCTCGCCGAAAGGCGTGCTGGTTCGAGTCCAGCCCGGGGCACTTGGTGGGGAGTTTAATTTACGGTCACCGTGCCCAAGCTTTTTGGTGCATGATACTTTTAGTAATAAGCAGACAGGACTTGTTGGATTCTTTCCGGCTTTCATTCTCCCGCATTTAGCCTTCATTGCGGTATGCTTCGTTGTCTTACCGTTGGCCTAGCTTTGGTCGCAGCACTCATTTCAGCGAACCCCCAAGTTGTTTACCCCACCCCACGTGAAATTATTCCAGGCAACGCGTCGGTGACCTTTGATCGCTCGGCGCAGCTTAGTTTTATCGCCGCTGAGGATGCGCCTACGCTTGCAGTTCTCCAGGCGGTGATAGCGCAAGCGCCTGCAGGAACTAGTCGACTTGCCTTGCGCGTGGGTTGGCGAGGTCAGCCCGGTGTTGATGCCTTGCTTGCAGGCGTGCCCCAAGTCTCGGGCGCCTATCGTTTGAAGGTTAGTCGTGAGGGGATTACTTTAGCCGGACATGATGCGCGTGGGGTTTATTACGCGGCACAAACGCTTCAGCGTCTGGCGGTGGCAGGCAAGTTGAGCGAACTCACAGTCACCGACTGGCCCGAGGTTGCCTTCCGCGGTGTGGTCGAAGGTTTTTATGGTACACCTTGGTCGCACCAGCGCCGTTTAAGTCTCATTCGTTACTTAGGTGAGGTGAAGTTGAACACTTACATCTACGGACCCAAGGATGACCCTTATCATAGTTCCCCTAATTGGCGTAAGCCTTACCCGCCTGCAGACGAAGCTCGTATCCGTGAGTTGGTAGCAGCCTGTCGCGCCCACCACGTTGATTTTGTTTGGGCGATTCACCCAGGTAAAGATATCCGCTGGACCGATGAGGATTTTGCCGCGGTGTTAGCTAAGTTTGAAGCCATGCATGCCCTGGGGGTGCGTGCTTTCTCCGTATTCTTTGATGACATTTCCGGCGAGGGCACCAAGGCCGATCAACAAGCCCGCTTACTCAATTTTTTGCACGAGCGTTTTGTTAAGGCTAAGGGCGACGTCTTGCCGTTGGTCATGTGCCCTACGCAGTACAACCGTTCATGGTCAGGTGGCGACTACCTCGATGTCTTGGGTAAAACACTCGACCCTTCCATTCATGTGATGTGGACGGGGGATCGCGTGGTGGCTGACCTTGATCGTCAAGCGATGGATTGGATCAATCAGCGTCTGCGTCGCAAAGCTTACATATGGTGGAATTTCCCGGTCAGTGATTACGTCCGCAATCATCTCTTGCTCGGCCCAACTTACGGCAACGCCAACGACATTGGCTCACTCTACGGAGGCTTTGTTTCCAACCCGATGGAGCGTTCCGAGGCTTCCAAAGTCGCACTCTTTGGGGTCGCCGATTATACTTGGAACCCGCTTGCCTACCAGCCCGACACCGCTTGGCGGGCGGGGATTCGTTATGTGGTGCCAGCCGCGGCTGAAGCCTATGAAACCTTCTCTGCCCACAATAGTGACCTTGGTCCTAATGGTCATGGTTACCGCCGTGAGGAATCGGTCGCCTTTACAAAAACTGCCGAAAGTATCTTAGCGGACCTTCGGGCTGAACGTCCGCTTCAGCCCCGCGAGGTTCGTGCTGAGTTAGTGCGTATAGCGTCGGCGTCTGCTGCGATTCGTGCTGGGCTAGCGAACCCACTTCTGCTCGAGGAAATCGAACCTTGGCTTGATGCCTTTGAACAACTCGGTCGACAAGGGGTAGCGGCTCTTGATGCCTTAGCGGTTTTAGATAAGGGCGAAACCGCGCAAGCCTGGTCGTTGCTTAATCAAGCGCTTGAGGCAGCTGCCCTGCGCGAATCGATTGACCGCACCCGTAATCGTAATCCTTACCAACCTGGGATTCGTACCGGCACGAAAGTGGTCTTGCCCTTAGTGAATGAAATGACCCAAACGGTTAACCATCGTTTGATAATGGCGCTCGGGGGCCGTCCGCCCCTTCGTCTCCGACCTTTTGCCTCAGCTGAAGGCTTTGAAAATTTGGACCGTATGACCGATGGTAAAGAAACCACTTTGGCTTACTGGCGTCGCATTCAAGTGGCAGGGGATACGCTCGGGGTTGATCTTGGTGGACTACAAATTGTCCAACGCGTGCGCGTGGTGCAGGGCCGACACGATGGTGACCATGATAAAGTTCACCAAGGTGTGTTAGAAGGTTTAGCTGCCGATGGAAAATGGCGCGAGCTTGCCCAAGTCACTACGGAGCGAGTTGATGTCACTCTCAAGGTGCCAACCTCTTATCGTCAGTTACGTCTGCGCGTCGTGCGAGCAGGTGTACCGGGGGGGAAGCCCGATGTCTGGACGGCGATTCGCGAGTTTGAGGTCAATCCCGTTGATGCCGCACAAATGCGCTCAACGGTTGCGGGTCTGCGTGGTCTGCCCGTTCGTCTCGCCGAAGGCGTTTATTCGATGTCGCCCGGTTATGAAGTGCATCCATTCCCAGTGGGTGCTCAGGTGGGTATGCTCTTACCGACAACGGCTGAAGTGCTTGAAGTAGAAGTTGATCTTGGAACTGCGCCGGTTGGTCTGGTAGTCGAAACCAGCCCCGAGGGGAATACTTGGAAGACAGCAGAGGCAAAAACTGAAGGTACGCGCTTAAAAGTTAAGGTTGGGTCGGAGCAACTCGCCTTGCGCGTGCGCCATGCAGGTACGGCGACATTACAGGTTACGCCCAAGACCTTTGTGGTCCGCACTAAGCCTCGCCCTCCCACGCCGCAGGAGCATGTGCGTGATGGTGCCGCGCTTACTTTTGCCGAACTAAAAGCCGGGACTGTTCTTGAACTTCCGTTAACCGCTTCTGAGGTTCCCTCAGCCAAAGGCCTCCGTTCAGTAACTTTGCTCGCAAGCTCGGGCACACCCAGTGGTGACGTGCGAGTGGCCGGTAAAGTAGTTCCTTTAACCTTCAGTAAAGGTCTTTTGCCTTCTGCTAAATTACCCGCCGGTGCTGAGGTATTGCTCCTACGCGCTAGCGGTGATGCAGCGTTAAAGGTGCATGAGGTGGTGGTGAAGTGAGGGAGGGGGGTGCGAGATGAGAGATAAGGGATTAGGGGAAGGGTAGAAAGTGGAAGGTTGAAGGTAAAAAGAGTAGGGCGGGGAAATTAAAAATTAAGAATTAAAAATTAAAAAATGAGGAAGGGTAGAAAGTAGAAGGTAAAAGGTAGAAAGG
>CAZEDB010000024.1:0-24099 GCA_964510855.1 uncultured Enterobacteriaceae bacterium
CGCCACCAATACCAATAGCGGTTATGGGCGAGATTAGTGGCAATTTGATGAATCCAGGTTGAAAACGAGGCGGTGCCACGAAACTGAGCCATCACACGATGGGCTCTAATAAAGGTGTCTTGTGTAATTTCCTCGGCATCTTGGCGGTTACGCAAGAGGGAGAAAACCTTGGCAAAAATACGCCCTTGGTAGCGAGTAACGAGGGTCGAGTAGGCACCGGAGTCGCCTTGGCGGGCGCGCTCGACGGTTACCTGTTCGTCTTCGGAGGTGGGGTCCAGCGATGACATGACTTTATTGGAATGACATTCCCCGAGATTTCAACAGGAACTTATCCTAGCCTTATGACTACTGGGTCCCCTCAGACTGTGACCACCCTCCGCTGGGTCTCCTGCCTTGGGGATGGACGGGTGGTAACCACCCAGGCACCTCTCTGGGTAAGAGTGCCTAGTCAGGCCATCGCAGCCAAAGTCACCTTAAGCCCTGAGGGTCGCTTACAAATTGAGCCCGGAGAAGTCCCAGCCCTCGTTAATGGTGCGCGCTTTTCTGCCCCTTTACCCCTTTCAGACCTCTGCACGCTCCAAGCTGAAGGACTCCTCGCGGTAATTGCCCCGAACGAGAGCGAACTGCCAACCCAGATTAATCCGGGGCAGTGGACACTCTTTGATGCAGAAACCGGCGATGCACTTGCGGAAGCACCTCCCGCTGAACTTGCCGAACGGGCCCACGCCTTAGGACGTGCCCCACACACTTTAGCCTGCGCTCCCGTCGGCCTTCCCGTGGGCTTTAGTTTATCTCAAGCCATGGCGGTCTTAGTTTCACCCATCGCCCCCAACAAGCCCGCCTCCTTAACTGAGCTTAATATTGGTCGACATATTTGTCCGGTCTGTTGGACGCGCTTTGACGCTGGCGATGCCCTCAGCGTCGCGGTTCACGAGACCCTGCGCGGCGACCCCGTATTGGGTTCAGATGTTCGCTTACGTTTTCATCCCACGCGCTTCAATGATCAAGGGCTCGCCCTCGACCCCATGGGTTTGGCCTGCACGGATCTGGCCTGCCCTCACTGTCGCCGTCAATTACCTCCGGGCTTCTTGGAAATGCCCCACCGCATCCTCTCACTCATTGGTGCACCTTCGGCGGGCAAGTCTTACTACCTAGCGGTAGCGACCCAGGTATTACAGGAACGATTGCCGGCTGACTTTGGTTTAGCTTTCCGCGACGGCGACCCCAGTGGCAATATGCTGTTAAGCCAAATGCGGAATGCGCTCTTCTCGGCACGATCTCCAGAAGAAGCCTTGTTAGGAAAAACGGCACTCGAGGGTGCAACTTACGAACGCCTACCTCGCTTAGGGCGCATGGTCTCTCTTCCCCGCCCTTTCATTTATAACCTTTCACGCCCTGGCAGCGACAATGCCGAATGCTCGTTAATTTTCTATGATAACGCGGGCGAGCATTTTGAACCTGGTATCGATATTCATGATTCCCCCGGCGCCCTCCACGTGGCGACCTCGGCAGGTTTACTCTTTCTTTTTGATCCTACCGCCAACGCTCGGTTCAAGCGTCGACTCTCGGATGTTGCCGACCCGCAACTCAGCCTAGGAGGTCGAGTGGATCAACAAGATGCGATTCTTGCTGAACTGGAATCGCGCATGAAACGCGTACTCGGTCTACCCGCAGCCGAACGCATTCGCACCCCACTCGCCTTTATTGTCGGAAAGTCTGATGCATGGGCGCACCTCTTACCCGAGCCTCTAGAATCCGAAGTGTCAGGCGGTAAACTCGACCTTGCGGCCCTCGATCGCAATTCTCAACGCGTGCGTCAGCTACTGATAGAAACCTGCCCAGGCTTAGTCGCTACCGCCGAATCTCTGGCAGCTGATATTCGCTACTTTGGTGTCACTTCATTTGGTCACACACCGGTGGTCATTACCTCCGGACCCAACCAAGGTCGTATCGCACCCGACCCACACCGACTCGCCCCTGCGCATGTTGAGACACCTCTACTCTGGCTGCTGACGCAAGCTTGCCCTGGACTTTTACCGCTTCGCTAACATGCCTCTCGCCCTTATTTTTACTTCTGCACCCCGAGGCCTAACCTCACCCCGCAGCGGCTATGTTACCGTGGCGCGTCATCGCGATGTACCCGATCGTCTCGTTGAACAACTCGAACAACTTGGTACGCCTCACGAACAAGTAGGTACTGCTACCTTCACCGCTCGCACCCTAGACGCTGGAGGCAAACGCTGGATAGTGCTTTCGCGTTTTACCGCTGGAGGACTCGATCATACCCAGCGCGATAATCGTCTCGCGCACCATTTTATCTTTACGCCCGATGAATTAACCCGCCTGCCACCCTTAGCTGATATTGCTCGTCGCACGCGTGCTTGGCTTGATCGCTGGGAAGGGGAACCAACTTGGCTTGAACCCGAAAACCTACCCCTCGACCGGGCCCAGCCGCTCTTACCTTGTACGCGTTGGCGTGAACTCACGGGCAGTGGGGCTAAAGCTGCTTGGCTTGCGAGCGAAGGGGGCGCAACCGCACGCTCACTCTCAGGCAACTTAGAAAGTGAGGATTGGCTTAGTCTTCTGGCTGAAGCTTCAGCGCTGCTGGGTCCAGGCGCAGCTCTTGTTAGTTTTACTACCAATGCTAACGTTACAGGTAACCGCGAGTTTACCTGGCGCTGTCAGGCGAGTGGTGGTGAGCTTAATCTTGCCGCACCCGAAAGCATTCCTCTGCCCGAGGGCCCGATCGCACGGCTTGCGGCTGTAGGCGTAAGTAAGCCCAACCTGCCCGCTCAACCCGCACAACCGACCGCACCTACCGCGGCTAAGCCACAAGTCACCTTATCGGGAAATCTCCTCGGCGGTATCGCTATCTTAGTCGTGCTCGCCCTCGGCCTGGTGATTTATCTCACACGGCCCTCCCAACCCAACCCAACCACTCCTACGGTACCTCCTCGAGCTCCTCGCCAAGAAGACTCAGCCGCCACCCGGCGGATTTTAAATGAACAGGCCGCCTTAGCCGAAATCAATGCCGCCATTGCCAGTCGCAGTTTTGATCAAGCCGGTCGTCTCTGGGCAGAACTCGAGCGCGTCTCGCCTGATTTTGCCTCGCGCAATCAAGACCCTGCCCTTGCCCGGATTCGAAGCGGATTTGCCAACGCAGTCGCGGATCGCTTAGCGAGCACGCTCGATTTATCTGAAGTCGCGACGGTGAATCGCCGTACCTATGAGGTCATGCAAGAAGCCAAAGCGTTGGTAATTTTAGGCACGTCCCTGCAAGTCCCGCGCGATGCAGCTTGGAACCGTCTTGAGCAAGTTGCGGCGCGGGCCGCATTTTTACATGATCTCGATGTCCAACCGACCTATATAATTCGGGGCAATTGGAATACAGCTGGCGCAGGACCCAAGGTGGCACTGCACGCCGAGTTTAGCATCGGCGAAGAAGCCGGTAAAGTTGTGCAAGCGTTTCTCACCGAAGCTACCCTAGCAGAAAAAGGCACAGGCAGTATAGCCCACGGACCCTTCAAGAAACTCGGCGATGCCGATCGCAGCTTACGACCTGAGCCAGCCGTGATTGAAGTCGGCCAGTCTTCGGTTTGGATCACCAGCACCGTGCGCTCAGCCGGCAACCAACCGAGCATGGAGGTGAATGTCGGCAAGCGGGTAAATGCCGTCACTTTGCGACTCCCGCCGACTGAGGCAGCCAAACTCGAAGCACCTATAGCCATTCGACTCAACAACAACCGCAGTCGCATGACCTTGGTGCTTCTGCCCCCCCATACTCAGCTTGAACCGCTCCGACTTCCTGCGGGAGCCTTGCGACGTGAAGCGCAAACCGAGGCGATTGCCGCGGCGGGTTGGATCGAGCCGCTCTTAAGCCATGCACGAGTGGCTGGATTACGCCTTGGACTCTACCCTGCCGGCCATCCCTTTCCCGATCGCACCATCCCCTCACTGATATCACCCCCTAATCAGCTTAAAGTCACCCTACTCAGCCTACTCGCAGGCCAAGGTGATATGCCGCGCGCAGAAGTACTTAAACGACAAGCCTCCGCTGCCGAGGGAGCGCCCCTGCAAGCAGGTTCGCCATGGACCTTACGAGCCATCACTATCCAGGGCGAACCGGTCATGACCTTAGCTGAATTTGACGAACGATGACGCCCGACCGGCTGCAAGCACGCATCCGGGCTCAAATTGAGCTCACCACACCTGACCTCGAAGCCCATCTGCTGGCTACCGAGTATGTGAGTTTGGCGACGCGGGCACGCGAACGCCTCGAACAGTGCGTGGCATTAGTCCGACTCGGTAATGAACAAGCCGCCCTGCAAGCCGCTGAAACGGAGCCTCCCTTACTCGACTTGTGCGCTTGGTTGAACTTTGCCGAACTCGACCGCTGGCAACGTCTTTGCCGTGAGCGTAGCCTCCCCCTCGCTCCTAATCTTGACGACGATGCGATTGCCACCGTGGAGCAACTCTATGGTAAACCCATGGACGAAAGTCATCCGCTCTATCGTGACTACCGTCAGGCCATGCGGGAGCGCGACGACAGTCGTGCCCTTAATGTCCTCAGACTCATCTGCCGTCTCAATCCCACGGATGCCAACGCTCAAAATGAATTAGAGCGGCTAAGAAATAAATTTGCGCGTCACACCTTAAGTGAGATTGTGCGCGAACTCAGCGCTAACCAAATCGAACGGGTCGACGTCTTGGTCAGCGAAGTCGAACGACTCGGTGCCACTGCCCTCGCCGGCCATCCCGATTGGGAACAGGCCCTGAACCGACGTCAGGAATGGTTAAAACAAGTGGCGCAACAACGGTTAGAACGTGAAATTGAAAAAGCCGACCAGTCCTATGCCGCACGCGATGCTAAAAGTTGCGCCAACGATGTCGCCGCTGCCCGTCACCTCGAACGCACCGCTGGTATTCGCGCCCAAGGTGCAGCTGCAGCCCGTCTCGCAGCCGCCGAAAGCTGGGCAACACTCCTCCTCGCTCAAGAACAAGCCGAGTTTACCGCCAGTAGCGAAACCGCAGCATTACTCCTCGAATTAACTACCTTACGCCAAGCCCTCGGACCCAAAGCCGATGGAGCTGCTTTACGACGAGCCGGCATCTGGCTCGAGCGAGCTGCGGCGGTGGCTGACCGCCTGCCCGTCGAAGCCACTGAAGAAGTTCGTGCCTTAAGGACGGAAGCTCATCGCCGAGTAAATCGCCGCCACACCCTTCGCGTGGTGATGGGCCTTGGCATCTTAGGCAGCGTGCTTTGGCTTAGTTACCAAGCCTTGTCTATCATCCAGGCTAAGGACGCAGCCGAGCGCGATTACGTACAAGCGGAAGCTGCACTTGAAATCGCGGATTACACGAAAGTGCGCGAACTGATACCGAAGCTTGCCAATACAAAATCGGAGAACGCTGCCGCACTCGAAAAAAGAGTCCAGACCGCCGAGGCCATCGAGCAAAGCTGTCTAACCGAAGGTGAGGCCTTGGGTGCGCTTTCACCTACCGATATCACCCGTGAGAATCACGCGGAGATTAAGCGTCGCATCCTTGCCCATCGTGCCGCACTTGACGCCCTACCCACTTTAGCGCGCGAACGTATCTTGGCTAAATCAGGTGACCTCGCGGCTATCCTTGCCACCACTGAAAAAATTCGGGGCGGCATCGAACCTGAAGTTGAGAGCTTAGTGCGACAGCTTGAAATTGCGGCTGGCCGCAGTGAACGACTTACTGACCCAGCTGCGGCCGAGCGCATCATCCAAGAGTTACGTCGGCTCGTGACAAGCTCAACGGGACCTGACGGCATCTCCGCGGATTTAGCTGACCGAGCCCTAGCCCGCGTCGAATGGGTTGCCGAGCGTCTCGCCCTCGAGCAACGCGGTCAAGAAGATCGCCGCCGGCTGGAGTCGGCCACCGATCTAGAATCCTATTTTAGTGCCCTAAGATTAATCGCCCAGGCCAACTCGCCCAGCCCTAGCAGCCGAGCTGCCACCACTATCCTCCAATCATCTGGTCTCCTCGCTCAACTGCCCCGCCCCCTGCTTGCGCCTCGAGTGGGTGCCATGTGGGATAGCCTTCCCGAGGCACCCCCTGAGCCCATCTTAGATAGCGGCGAAGCCGCCGAGGCCGCCAAATTACTCGACGATCAAGTCCTAAAAAACTTACGCCGTCACATTGTACTCGAACACGGTAGCAACGGCCGCCAACCCATCGCAGCCGTTATCATCTCTGGTCCCCTCAATCGCGAGGCACGTAAAATTGCTTCCGGCACTGAAACCTTAACCCAAGGTCGTGTTCTCCGAAGTTCGGGTGATTTTAAAGATGAAAGTTGGAGCCTGCGAACGTTTGATAATGGCACGGTTAATGGCACTGAGTTAGCCCCCGCCCTCGCACTCCCTGAGGCCGATTATCTGAAACGACTCGCACGTGCCGTCGATTCAACTTCAGGTCGCCCCCGCGAACCCCTCCTGCAAATCGCCGAACGTGTCCGCCGTGAAACAGGCTCAACCCTGCTTCGTGCCTATCACCTGCAACAGCTGCTCACGCTCGCCGCTCGTTCACCCGTAACTTCAGGTTTTGCTTTCTCGCCTTCAGCCCAAGCTGATGCTCGTGAACTTCGTCGCCTAACCCAGAACGCAGTCGGCCCAACGGACTTTCTTTTTCCGGATCGTTGGTCAGCTGAAAGAAGCAATTTGGAACGTTTTCTTTCCACCTCCAATACTTCTTACCTCGAGGAAGCCCGCCACCTGCAAAGCCTACTTAAGCGCGTGCGGGAGGGAGGGCTACGCCTCGCAGGTCGAGTTGATGCCGAAGGTAAACACGAACTCGGCGAAGAAGCTGGGGTAGCAGCCTTCCTTGGTATCGATAACGCTGGCCAATTGGGCGTGCTTTTCAAAGGGGATGGCAACGGGGGCCTTCGCCGACTGCGTGAACCCATGCCCTTAACGCCTCTGCTTCGCTTAGGCCGTTCCCCCTCAGAAGCCGTCAGCGCCCTGGGTGGTACGCCCCCTGGCGTTGCTCAACCTCAGACTGGCTGGGATAGTCTCCTAGACGGAACCGACTTATAACCCCTATGGCTGAAGATCGTTTTCGTCTCCGCTTTAAAGGTGCCGTTTCGGGCCCCTTCTTACTCAGCGCCATTTTAGAAAAACTCGCTGCTCACGAATTGTCTCTCGCTCACTGTATCGAGTCCCAAGGTCGCTGGCTAACCTTGCGGTCCTATTTACGTAGCCTTCAGGCAACTGAGGCTCCCTACCCAGGCCCAACTCCGCTTGAAGGCCAATCCGCACCTCCACCGCCTCCCGGGAGTCAGGCGACCGCGGTCTTACTCGAGCGCCTCACCCAACGCGCGTATCTTTGGTGCGGACTCACCTTCGGACTACCCTTTGTGGCTGTAGGTCTTTTCTGGCTCATCGCCCCAGGACTTAACTTTAAAGCTTACGATTTTCCTTTAGCCTATTCGCTGGTCATTTTTGTCCTTGGCACTGGCTCAACCGCCTTGGCATGGAATCAAGCGCGACAAGCTATTAGCACGCTGAACCGAGAGGGCTTAAGCGATGTAGGTGCTTCAGCCAGTCAACTTGCCAACGGCCTTAGCCTAGCTTCAGGCTTACTTTGGTTGCTGGTGGCGGTGATGTTTTACTGAGGTTTGACCCCTAGGTTGTTTCTCCCATAAATTGGGAGATGGGACGATTCTTGCCCGCGACCCTTTCGCTTTTAACGGCCGCTAGCCAAGGACTGACTATTACCAATTACCAAGCAGACACCCATAATCGCTTCAGCTCAGGTTACCCGCTTAACCCCGTCGACAATGCTTCGGTCAATTTTATTGGAAAAAATTATGACTGGTCGGCTGTAGCTTGGTCAGCCACCGATGCTACTAAGTCGTTCGCTTTCCTTAGTCCGAAGCATACCTTGATTGCCCGACACTACGGCGGTGCTACGACCTTAAATTTTTCCACCGATACTGGGGTTCAATCCACTAATCAGTCCGCAATTGTGAATACCGGTCTCGGTTTAATCTTCGACGGCCAGACCGTGGGAGATTTAAGCGTGGGGCGCCTCACTACCCCGCTTTCAGCTTCATTAAATCTGCCGCGCTATGGTGTCTTTGACGGCAATCCCTCGTCGTCAACCAATGCGGCGCTGAATGGACGTAGCCTTCTCATCTACGGAAGAGGACCAAATGCTAGTTCCAGCACCCGGCTCGCCCTGGGTACGGTTGAAGGCACCTCGGTCGCAGGCGTTAGCGGGGACTTTCTTCGCACCACCACCGCAGCTTTCACCTATCAAACCGGTGACTCAGGTAGCCCCGTCTTTACTACTTGGGTCGATGCCAATGGCACCACGAGTATCGCCTTGGTGGGCAACGGGGCTGCGGTCGATACCACCAACGGTTTTAATTTCATCAATTATCTCGGGGCCTCCAATACCTTGGAAGCTACCAACGCCGTGATGGTGGTCGATGGCTTTGCCCTCAAAGTCGTCGGCGAAGTCACCCATACTTGGGTCGGTACCAGTTCGACGACTATTACCAATCGCGGAGCCTGGGGTCTCGGCGCTCCCAATAGCGCCCCCAGCGATCGCTACGTTCGATTCAATGGCAGCACCGCGGGAAACAGTCGCGTGGTCACGGTTAGTGCAACAGCAAACCAACGCGGCTTAGCTTTTGTAAGTACAGGTTCTACGAATCTAGGTTTCACTTTTAGCGGCGCTGCTACGCTCACGGTCGGTCGCGGGGGCGTACATAATTTTGATGGTTCACGCCAAACACTCGGCTCAGCCCTAGCTCTCGGCGATCATCAGTGGTGGCAAGCGGGCACAGGCGGGATTACGCTCAGTGGAAATCTTGCTACCGCCGGCTTTCTCTTAGAAGCAGGCGGAGGGGAACTTCGCATCGAAGGTGCCGTCAGTGGTACGGGCGGTCTATCCGTCTCGGATGGCAGCTTACTCCTACTCAATGCTAATACCCACTCGGGAAGCACCTTCGTCAATGGTGGACATCTACGCGTGGGCTCCAACACGGCAGCAGGTACAGGCACCTTACAACTCAATGGAGGCCGCCTAAGTAGTGCAGACAACCAGGCACGCACCTTAAACAACGCCGTAACCGTGGGAGGCAACCTAACCCTTGGCGAAGTCAGCACCGGAACCTTAACCCTTTCAGGCGCTATCAATTTGGGGGGTTCAATCCGAACCTTCACCACCGAATCCGATACGGTATTTTCTGAGGCACTTAGTAACGGGGGCTTAATTAAGAACGGCAACGGTCACCTCCGTCTCACCGGTACGTCGAGTTATACCGCAGGCACCACCGTCCTCGCCGGAGAACTCTCCATCGATGGCGTGGTTGCGTCTTCCCCTACCACTGTTGCCTCAGGTGCGCTCCTCGGAGGATCCGGGCGAATCGCTGCCCTTGGTGGTGCTGGCACCGTCGCACCTGGCAATAGCCCTGGGATTTTAACCGCAACTTCGGTTGATCCTACCAGCGGCATGGACTTTATTTTTGAATTCGCTACCGCAGGTGACCCGATTTGGTCGAACGCTCAAGCCAGCGGCAACGATGTGCTTCGCCTCACCAGTGCCAGCCCCTTCACGTCACCCTTGGATAGTAACAACCGGGTCGATTTTCTTTTAAATTTTAGCAGCCTAACCACTGGTGATGTTTTTCGGGGCGGATTCTTTACTAATCGTGACACGGATTTTTGGAGCGACATTCAAGCCGCTGATTTCCGCTTGCTCCTACTCAATGCCGAGGGCGACACCGTGCACCACTCGCTTACTTACCAAACTTACAACGGGCCTTTAAGTTGGGAGCTCGATACCGTAGCCGTACTTGCTAATTTCGCGGGTGGTACCGAGGCGGGTTATGTCCTGCAACTTACAGTGATTCCCGAGCCCTCAACCTTAGGGCTTATAGGGGGCTGGGCTGCTCTGGGCTGGGCTTTATATGCCCGGCGCCGTCGCCTCCCCGCTTGACTCCCGACCCGCCAGGAGCACGCTCACGCCCTCTGGTTGAACGGTAGCGTAGCTCAGTTGGTTAGAGCGAGGGACTCATAAGCCCTAGGTCGGCGGTTCGATCCCGCCCGCTACCACCACCGGAAATGATTAACGGGCGAGAATGTCGCGCAGGGGAATGTCTTGGCTATCCTTCCAAAGGGTCTCAAGGCGGAAGGCAGCCCGGGTTTCCGGACGGAACAGATGGAAAAGCATGTCGACGGTATCGACCACCACCCAACCGCTATCGCGCTGGGCTTCAATCCCGCGAACCTTGGAGTCGGTGTCCGTCAGCGCTCGATCTAACTCGATACGCAGGGCACGCAAGTGAGGCTCGGACGTTCCCGTGGCGATGATATAAAAATCCGCAATGGTGGAAAGCCCACCCAGACGGAGAACGCGAATGTCTTCCGCTTTTTTTTCATCCAGCGCCCGCACCGCCGTTACAAGATTCGCAGGTAACTCAGGTAAAATCGCTTTAGGCGCAGTGACTACAGGAACAACTGCAGCAACGTTCTTAATCGGCGAAACTGGCTTAACCTTAGGCGAAGCTTTCTTGCGCAGGACTTTCGCTTTTAACTTAGACGGAGCTTTAGGTTGAGTTTTAGCCTTAAGCTTAACCGCGGCCGATTTAACGCCTTTAACCTTAGCACGGCTGACTTTGGGGCGTGCGGCCGCTGCCTTTGGCTTAGCCTTGAGGCCCTTCGCAGGGGCACGAGGCTTAGGCTTAACCGACGAGCGTTTGGTCTTAGGAGTAGGCATATTAGCGATAGAGTCCGCGTGCTTCGATGGCGGCTGATACCGCAGGGGGCAAGGATTTAGACATCGTATGCCCCTGAGATAATCCGGAGCGAATGGCGGTAGAGCTGCAGTCGACCTCAGGGGCCGCAAGCCAAGTCACTCTCGCAACCCCAGCTAAGGAGGGGTCGACCGCCCCAACCTGCCCTTTTCGGGCGTAAACCGCAAAGTGGACGAGTTGACAAAGCTCGCGCGCCTGGTGCCAGAGATGGAGGCGCGCCAGCTGATCGGCACCTAGAATCCAATAAATCGTCGCACCCGGATAGTCGGCCACCAGTTCACGGGCGGTATCTAAAGAATAACTTATACCCCCTCGGCGCAACTCGCGATCATCCACGACCACCCAGGGTAGCGCATCAAAGGCAAGGCGAAGTAAGAGCAAGCGCTCAGTAGCTGGCGCTAGGGGTGCCGCCTCGCGTAAGGGAGCTTGAGCCGCGGGAATCACATGGAGACGATCCAAGTGCAAAGACTGGTAAGCCGTGGTGGCGAGCGCGAGATGCCCGAGATGCGGCGGATCAAACGTACCCCCTAAGATGCCAAGACGCAGCGAGCTCACATCAAGTTGGAGGCAAGCTCAGACAACTGCGAACGCACGCCATGCACGAGACGCACATGGGCGGTGATGCTTTGCCCTTTCATGCGCTCATGGGTATGAATCAGACCATTGGACTTACCATCGAGGTAAGGGGTGTCGACTTGATCTAAGTCGCCAATCAAAACCAATTTAGAACCCTCACCAATTCGCGTAATCACCGTCTTGGCTTCATGAGGGGTCATGTTTTGCGCCTCATCCACAATCATGTAAGCATGCCCAATCGAGCGACCGCGGATATAGGTCATGGCTTCGATTTCGATGAGACCTGAATCCAGTAACCACTGGTAGGGTCGGCGCGATTGATTAGCCTGCGCTTGTTGTACTTGCGAACCAAAGATAGGCGGCGCCGCCTTACGTGCCATGGCTTTTTTACGCTTAGCTTTACTATCACTCGACTGAGCTACAGACGGCAGTGTGGGGACAAGGGGAGCGCCCGTACGACTAAAGAGCACTTCTAAGTTATCGAAGTAGGGCTGAATATAAGGGGAAAGTTTTTCTTCTTTGGTACCAGGAAGCGCTCCTAAATCTTTCCCGATTTGGACGACAGGACGCGACACATAGAGTTTTTTGTAAGGCGAAAACTCACTCAAGACCTGTGACAACGCCGCAGCAATCGAGAGGAAAGTTTTTCCCGTACCCGCCCGACCAAAACAGGTGACGAGGCGAATGTCGGGATTAAGCAGGGCATCGAGCAAGATCCATTGCTCATAATTTTTAGGAATGACCCGCATACCACGGGGCATTTGCAGCCCCTTACGCGCACCCGCCATGTCAGAAATAAATTCCCGATAAAGAGGCAGAGAAACCAATACCCCATCGCCGGCATGACGCGCAGGCTCCGTCCAACTCTCAGAAGCGACCATGACATATTCATTCATCAAGGTACCGCCGTGCCCTTCGGGCTCAACCGTCGTGCGACCCAACTCACGAAACTCACGCATCGCCGCCGCTGAGAGTTCTAAGGTTCGGTACTCACCGTGCTCACTCAATTCAATCCGGTCATTGCGGTAGTCCTGTACCTCAAGCCCGAGCGACTTAGCCTTAAGCGCCATACAGGCATCTTTAGTAATGAGAATGACAGGGCCCTCCGAAGTATCTCTGAGGTAGAGAGCCGAGGCGATAATACGATGATCAGGCGCATCGACTTGCATAAACACCGCCCGTAAACGCTCAGCCTTGACGCCCTTAAAATGGTCGCGAATTAGCGACTCATTCACTACCACGCGAAGCTCCCCTCCATTGGGTAAGTCGGCTCGCAGTGCCCGCGGAGACTGCGTTTTGCCTTCTACAACTTCATGCAAGGGCCGACCCTCAAAAAGTTCACGAATACTCCGATTCACGCGACGGGCATTGGCGCCCACCTGCCCTTGTTGGACTTTTAAACCATCTAATTCGGAAAGGACCTCGACCGGTATGGCTACCGTATGCTCATCAAACTTACGGAAAGACTCGGGATCGTGGATGAGAACATTCGTATCGAGAACGTAGGTCTTTTTCACGGCAAGTATCTTTAGCCTGTGAGCAAAGGGAGCAAGCCGCAACGGTCACCGAACTAACTCATCACCTAAGCCTCGCAGGTAAGGCCAACTAAAGATGCCACTACTATGACCATCACTAAAAACTAAGGTCACGGCATAGTTACCTACCCGTTGAAAACCCGTGACGGTGACGCCAGGAAATTCCCGCGGACCATCACCCCCATGCAAATGCCCCAGAATATCGCGCTCGCCTTGATTTTCAGCACTAGGGGAACGTTCACGAAGGAATTCCCCAGGAAGAAAATCCTCACGACCATCCTCCCACCTCAGCGCTAAAAAGTCCCCAATTAGGGCTAAGCTTGCGGGTGGATTCATAGGATTAACCTAGTAAGATAAATTATAACTCTCAAGCGTGGAGGACCGCTTGACTCCTTAACCAAGGCAGGGAACGCTCCTAGAACTATGGCAGGCGTAGGCAAACTCCTCAAAGAAGCACAAAAAATGCAGCGTAGCATTGCTGCGGTCCAAGAAGCCCTTGCGGCTGAACGCATCAGCGTTTCTCACGGCGGTGGCGCTGTCCAAGTCACCGTCAATGGCCATGGCGAGGTTCAATCGGTCCGACTCGATCCCGATTTCATCAAGGAAGGCTCCACCGCGGTTGAAATTGCCTTGGTTGCCGCACTACAAGAAGCCGCCGCTAAGGCTCGTGACGTCCATCAAGCACGTATGCAGTCCGCTACCTCGGGCTTCTCCCTACCTGGTATGGGAGGTCTCTGAGGTATGACCCCCTCTTTTGATAAGGTTCGTCAGCTCCTTAAAGCGCTTCCTGGGGTTGGTCATCGCTCCGCTGAACGGCTTGCTCTCCATCTTTTAGTAGAGCGCCCCGCTAAGTTGGCGCCGATATTAGAGGCGCTGCAAGAAGCTGCCACGGCGGTTGGACGTTGCCAGCGTTGTGGAAGTCTGGCCGAGGGGCCCAGCTGCCTCATCTGCGCCGATAGCCGACGCGACCCCGCCCTGCTCTGCGTGATTGAAAATGTACCTGACTTACTCGCACTCGAACGCACGGGTGCGTTTCGCGGCACCTATCATGTGCTCCACGGACGGCTCTCGCCCATTAATGGTATCGGACCGGGTGAACTAAATCTCGTAGCCCTCGGAACCCGACTCGCTACCGAACCCATCACCGAAGTGGTTCTTGCTCTCGGCAACGACATTGAGGGCGAGGCTACTTGTCATTACATTCGTGAGAGTTTTCTCGCTTCACGCTTCGGCACTAAAGTTACCCGCATCGGTTTTGGTCTTCCCAGCGGTAGCGGTCTGACGTTTGCGGATGCTGAAACCCTACGGAGCTCGCTGGAAGGGCGACGCGACCTCGGTGGCTGAAACTCGAGGCGGACTCCCCTCCGGGGTCGAGGCGGCTTGGCTAGCGCGTGCCGAATCGCTCACCGGCAGTGTGGGGCATGAAGCGCTCGAGAAGCTCCGTCCAGCCGTCGCCCATTTATCTGATCTTTTTACCCTAGAACGTCCGTCCCAAGGATTTCCGGATTACTTCGCCGACCCGCCCCTACTCACGGCTTACGGTTTATTTTTCTTTCCGCAGTCTTGGACCCGCACCTATTGGGCACTGGCACATGCGCAATTTCGCGGTTGGCAACCGCCTAGTAAGCAACCACGCGTGCTTGATCTAGGCGCTGGACCGGGTTCCTGCGGGCTAGCACTCGCTCACGGACTAGGAAACACCGGTGACTTGTATCTTTTAGACCATTCACGTGCTGCCATGGCCGCAGGCCAAGCCCTGGGTACGGTAGCGGCACCAAGTTGGAACGTACATACTCAGGTCGGCAATGTTCGCGAACCTCGCTCTTGGCCTGAAGGTAGCTTCGATGTGATTGTCGCAGGCTTTGTGCTCAATGAATTAGGACTTAAACCCGATGACCTTGATGCATGGTTTGAATCCGCCAGCGCACGTCTCGCCCCGGGTGGACTACTTATACTCATTGAGCCTGCACTACGCCTTACCGCCGAACCCTTGCGTCGTCTAGCTGATCGCCGTGCGACGTTAAGCCCCGCTCGCATCGGCCCTGAGGTCGATACTCAACCCTGCCCGATGTTGGGGAGTGAGCACTGGGATCATGAAGTGCGAGATTGGACACCCCCCAGCGCTACTGAATTTCTCAATCGTAAGTTACATCGCAATTTAAGCGCAGTCCGTTTTTCCCTCGCCCTTTTCTCCGACGCCCCGCTTGCACCCCTTGCCCCCCATGCCGCACGCGTCGTAGCCGAACCTCAACTGCTCAAGGGTTTGATTCGACTTATTGTCCGCACCGAAGGTCAGCTACGAACCCTAGAGATACCGACACGGGGTTTAAATAAGCATGACGCCAAAGCGTTGGTGGCCAAGTTTGCCCGGGGCGATATCCTTGCCGTACCTCCAAGCGAAGGGCGACGCGTGGAGGCAGCACAGATTACCCATCTCGGGCCTTAAGCACTCCCGCCTTGCTCCGGTTGGCTGCCTCGTAAGGATGCCGCTATGGTGTCCCGCTTCCTTCCGAGCGACTTCGACCTCAGCCGCCCCCTGGCAGTCATCGCCGGTCACGGGATTTATCCTTCGTTGCTAGTCGCAGCCGCCCGGGCTCGCGGTGTACAGGTACGCTTAGTAGCCTTTAAAGAAGAAGCCGACCCTGCCTTGGTCGCGCAATTTTCTCCAGAGGAACGACGTGAAATTGAGGTCGGTAAACTCGGCGAACTCCTTTCCTGCTTAACCGAGCTAGGCGTAGGCTCCGCCATCATGGCCGGACAAATCGCGCCACGGAAACTCTTCTCCGGCATGGTGCCTGACCTTCGTCTCGTCGCCCTCTTAGCCCGTCTTCCCAAACGTCACGCCGAAAGTATTTTTGGGGGTATCGCACTTGAAATCGAAGCCCTCGGTATTCGTATGCTCGATGCCCGTTGCTGGCTGGATGATCATCTTGCAACTGAAGGACGCATGACCGGTTGGCTCGGAGGCTCCGTCGACGCCGATGAAATAGCTTTTGGGGTAAGTCTAGCCCGGGAAATGACCCGCTTACATGTCGGGCAATCCGTGGTCGTCGCCAAAGGAACGGTCATTGCCGTCGAAGCCTTTGAGGGTACCGACAAAATGCTCCGACGCTGTGGCGATACCGGCGGCAAGGAAATGGTGCTGATTAAAGCCGCTAAGCATGGCCAAGACTGGCGCTTTGACGTACCTTGCTTTGGCGAGCGCACCCTAGAGAGTATGGCCGTAGGTGGGGTCAAGCGCGCTGCCCTGGAAGTCGAGGGGGTGCTGCTGCTCGATAAGCCCAAGGTACTGGAACGCGCCCGCGAGCTCGGCATTACCTTAGTAGGCTTCCGATGAATCCGGCTGAAAAAGGGCTAGCAAACATTTTGACTGAGCGACTGGGTCCAGCGGGAAAAGTCTGCCACTTAACTTTAGGCCAGGGCGCAATCGAAGTGACGCTGGAACTTGCGGGGCAACCCGAAGCCGTGACATTACGTGCCAGCGGTCTGAGCTGGGAGTCGAAAGCTAACCAACTGACCCTGCGCTGGCGAGTTTTAGAAAGTTCGCTACCGTGGCTTCAGCACCTATTGAACGAAGTCAGTCATCGCATGCATCACCACGTTACGTTTGCTGACAGTCTGAAATGGGTACCGATAAAACTCCTCATTCCTAAAAATTAAAATCTAGCCGTCAAAAAACGTCCAACCCTCCGCCGCATTCCAAAAAAACCAGGCGAGAAAAATGACGACGACGAATAAACGCAACCGGCGATGCATTACCCAACGACCTCGGAAGTCATCCCGATGACCAACCGCTCCATTACCGGTAAAAAACATTCGAACGCGAACCGGCCAGGACATCTGACCTGACCTTGAGAGATCAGGGTACGGGTAGGAAGACTCCCGATAAGTCCGAGAGCCCCGCATCCGACGCCTGAGCTGCATGAGCATCAAAATGAATTTGCCCGAAATGCGCTCGCTTTACAAGCGGCGTTGCATGCAATGAGATAAAACCCGTGAAAGCGACGACTCGAAGCCTTCGCGCCCTTAAGGGCAAACGCCCCCTGGTCTGCCTAACGGCCTACGATGCCGTAACCGCTCGTTTAGCCGATGCCGCTGGGGTCGACCTGCTCTTGGTAGGGGATTCCCTAGGGAATGTAGTCCTAGGCCACACGAGTACCGTCCCGGTTACCCTAGCCGATATGCTCGGGGCAACCGCAGCGGTTAGCCGAGCCAAGCCCTCAGCCCTCATTGTCGCCGACATCCCCTTTGCCCTCGCGCACGACGGCTTCCCCACCCTGCTCCGGAGTTGCCGTCGACTTATGCAAGAGGCAGGCGCGGAAGCGGTGAAAATTGAAGGCGGCACCAGCTTAGCCCCAGCGATTAGCCGTCTGGTTGATGCCGGCATCCCCGTGATGGGACATATCGGGCTACTCCCCCAACGCGTTCATGCGGCAGGGTATCGACGTCGTGGCATCACCGACGCGGACCGCAACGCCTTAATCGCCGACGCGCACGCTTTAACCCAAGCCGGGGTTTTCTCGCTCGTCGCCGAGTGTATCGAACCTGATTTAGCCCAACGCCTCTGCCACGAAGTCGCGGTACCTGTGATCGGCATTGGTTCAGGAAAGAAATGTGACGGGCAAATTTTAGTTTTCCATGACTTGGTCGGGCTCACCTTAAACCCGCCTCCGTTTGTAAAACCCGAAGCCCAACTCGGTACGCTTGCGACCGCAGCCATTAAGCGTTGGTCTACTAAAGTTCGGAAAGGAACCCAAACATGAACATCACCATCTTAGGCGCGGGCGCATGGGGAACCGCCATGGCGTTACATGTCGCACGCCAAGGTCACACCGTAACCCTCGTGCCTCGACGGCAGGAGCAAGCCCTCGAGCTCGCCTCATCACGCGAAAATCGTACTTACCTGCCTGGACATTTCTTAGATGCCAGCATCCAACTCGGCTGCGAGCTTGCACCCTCACTGATGGAGGCCGATCTCGTCTTTATCGCCTACCCTTCCTCAGGTCTCGCGCCCCTCATTGCTCAGTTGAGTCAGACCCTTGATCGCGAACAACCCCCTCGGCTGATCGTCTCGCTTTGCAAAGGACTTGATCGCAGCACGCTTAAACGCCCTTGCGAACTCGTAGCGGCGGCGCTTCCCCATATTCCAGTGGCAACCCTTACCGGCCCCACCAATGCCGATGAGGTTGCCCGAGGGCTTCCTACCGCCGTGGTGCTTGCGGGTACGACGCCAAGCCCGCTCAGCGAAGTTCAAGCTGCACTAAGCGGCCCCAGCCTGCGCGCGTACACTTCCGACGATTTAGTCGGCGCTGAAATCGGTGGGACGCTTAAAAACGTCTATGCCCTAGGCGCAGGCTTCTGTGATGGGCTTAATCTTGGCTCGAATGCCAAAGCCGCTCTCCTCACCCGCTCCTTACAAGAAATGGTTCGCCTTGGCGCCGCGCTAGGAGGCCGAGGAGAAACCTTCCTCGGCTTAAGTGGTGCCGGCGATTTAATCGCTACTGCCCACGGTAACTGGAGTCGTAATCGAGGTTACGGTGAAGAACTTGCGCGCGACCCTCAGGCCGCACGCGCTGGTCTGCTCGCTCGCAAGTCAGTGGTCGAAGGCGTTTGGGCCGCACAAGCTTTCGCCGAACTCGCGCGCCGTAAAAAAGTCGAGGCACCGGTCTTAGCCACGCTCGATCAACTTACCCAAGGACGACTTTCGGCAGCCGAGGCGGTAGCGGCGTTGATGGGACGTGACCTAAAGCCCGAAGCATGAGTTGGGTTTCAATCGGCCCATCTCCGATTGAAGGTCGTGGCTTATTTGCCCGTCAGAACTGTCCCGCCGGCACCGTCGTCACTTCCTACCACGGACCCATCGTCGCCACACCTCCTGCACCCGATAAGGAAGGACGTTTTTACGGCTGGGAACTTGAAGCTGGTCGCTGGATTGACGGTTCAGGCGAAGACAACCTCGCACGCTTGGCTAATCACAGCTGTGACCCCAACGCCGAGGCGGTGCGAGAAGGGGACCTCGTCAAGCTCGTGACTTTACGTGCCCTCAGCCAAGGCGAGGAAATTACCCTCGATTATGGGCTCTCTTTGGCAGAAGCCCTCGACCAGCCCTGCCACTGCGGGGCTGCAACCTGCGCAGGCAGGATGATAGCCAGCCCCCTGCGTGGCCTCCTAAAACGCGTCCTACGGAGGAGAATTCAACCGAGGGATTGACCCGCCCCTCCCCCCTCACAAAGGTTCGACTTGGCCCTTAACGGACCCACATGAATAAAGTCGCCCTCTCCGCCCTCGATCCTCGCGTCCAAAAGCAGGCCGCAGCTGCCGAGCAGAATCTTAAAGGCAACCCGCAGTATGCCATGGAATTGGCCTCAGGTCTCCTCGCACGCAACCCCGGCTGCGTAGAAATCCGTCGACTCCTACGTCGGGCGCAAAAAACCGTACTCGGTACCTCGGCTGGCGGCATGGGCGGACTCTTCGGCGGTCTCATTGGCGGCCCCAACCTGAAGTTAGCCGAAAGTGACCCTGTTGCAGCCATGCAAGATGCCGAAGCGCGCTTAGCCAAGAAACCAGGGGACGTTGCCGCTCATAAACAGCTCGCAGTTGCGGCAGCTAAACTCGGCCTTTGGGATACCGCGGCTTTTGCCTACGAAGAAATTGCCCTGCTCACCCCCAAGGAGCCCCTCGCCGCTGTCGCTGCCGCTCAAGCCCACATTGAAGATCACGAATACGATCTCGCCATCGCTTACATCGACGAAAAATTGAAAGCCTTCCCGGGTAACGGCGAACTCATGGAAGCGATGCGTAAAGCCTCGGTCGCCAAAACCATGCGCAAAGGTAATTGGGAAGGTGATGCCGACTTCCGTTCGAAACTTAAAGACGCCGACGAAGCTACCCGACTGGAACAATCGTCGCGCGTCATGACCGACGCCGCCTCGGCCCAAGAAGTTATCCTCGGCTTGGCGAAACAAATCGAAGTCGATGCCGACAATATCAATCTCTACCGCGAGATTGTGAAACAGTTTACCACCATAGGTGACTTTGATAGCGCCATTGCTTGGTTACAGCGTGGACGGCAAACTTCCCTTGGTCAGGGCGACGGTGCACTCGAGCGGCAGGAATTCGAACTCGGGCTACGTCGCTACGCGGCCCAAATCAAGGCCCTGCGTGAGGCTGGCAATAACGCTGCCGCCGATACACTCGCAACCGAAGAGGCAAACTTCCGACTCGCGGGTGCCGTAACCGCCGTCGAGCGCTACCCCAACGACTACAACTACCGCCACGAACTTGGGCAGCTCTTACTCACGCACGGCCGTCTCGATGAAGCGATTCAACAGTTACAGATTGCCCAACGTAATCCTAAGCTGCGCCAATCCGCTCTACTAGGGCTCGGACGGGCCTTACTGGCTGGAAGGAAATATGACCTCGCGGTCGAACAGCTCCAACTCGCGAAATCCGAGTTGAGTGTCATGAGCGAGCTAAAGAAGGAAATCATCTATACCCTCGGTGGGGCCTTTGAAGCCGCGGGCAAGACCAAGGAAGCGATTGATGAATATAAACTAATTTACACCGCCGATTCCTCTTATCGCGATGTATCCGTGAAGATTAACGCCTTCTACGAAAAACAAGGCTCCTGAGATGGCACTCACTCCTTTTCGTAGTCTGTTAATTGCAGACGTCGGTGTGAGCATGGGGGATGAGGGTAAAGGTCGACTCATTCCCGAAGTCGTACGTGAACTTCAAGCTCTTACCGGCCGACGCGATGCCGTCGGCACCGTGCTTAAAGTAAATGGTGGCGCGAACTCCGGCCACACCGTCGCAGGCCTCAAGCTCAACCTTTTACCTGGCGGCGTGGCCGAGCGCGATGTGCCCTGCCTTGCCCTAGGTTCCGGCGTGGTTGCCGACCCCCGTAAAGCGCTTTGGGAGGCCCTGCCCCTTGAACGTGCCGGCATCGCCGTCTTCTCGCGCCTCTTGGTCGACGAACGTTGCATGGTTAGCGATGTTTCGCACCGCTTGCTCGACCTCGCCTGGGAAGACCACCGCATTCGTATTCTAGGCGAGGAGCCTCGCGGTTCAACCGGGCGCGGCATTTCGCCTGCCTATGTCGATGAGACCGCTCAGTTACAAATGCAGTGGTGGGAGTTTCTTGGTAGTCGCGAAAGCTATGCCCACCGTCTCCACGCCCGGCTGGATCGGGCGGAACGTACCGCCCGCTACGTCTGCCAAGTCCCAGCCGCCAGCTGGCACGAATTTTTTGATCGCCTGACGCAAGCGGAACAGCGTGCCAATGCCGCCGCCATTGATACCGGGATATTTACCGCCGCAGAATTTGATTTCTCGCGCTTCCGTGGCCAAGAGCCTTGGACATTTAATCGCGAGGCAGTGGTAGATGCCTATTGGCAAGCCGGTCAACGCCTCGCGGCGTGCATCGGAGATGTCCGCGAACGCGTCCTCAGCGATCTCGCTGCCCAGCGCAGCATTCTCGGCGAATTCGGCCAAGCCTTCTGGCTCGATAAACGCCATGGCTTTGCGCCGAACGTCACCGCCTCACACACCTTTACGCCCGAAATTTTCCAATCGGCCGGTATCCCTGCTCAACCCGTGCACGTCATCGGTTGCTGCAAGGCCTATGATACGAAAGTCGGCACCCATACCTTCCTAACTGAAATGCCTGAAAGCCACCCACTCGGGGTGCGCCTGCGCCGCTTAGAATTTGGTACCAGTACGGGTCGACAACGCATGGTAGGTTGGTGCGACTTAGTAGAGAAAGCCGACGCCCTGCGTTACGGGGGTTATGACGACTTAGTCATCAACAAACTCGATGCCCTCTCGCCTTTTGGCGATTGGAAGGGTGGCGAACTCTTACTCTGCACCGGTTATGCGGACGCCCAAGGCAAGATTCACCCTGGCGTACCTCGCGACGACGCTCTCCGTCGCACGCTCAAGCCTGTCTATGCCACTTTACCAGGTTGGTCTGAAGACATTTCAAGTGTGCGCTCTTTTGCCAAGTTACCCGTAGCGGCCCGCCGCTACATTGCTTTCATGACGCGTGAGATTGTTCGCTTGGCTGCTCGCGGCGGCAACCCTACGCAAATTCCCAATATCCGTTATGTCGGCGTGGGCCCAGACCCCGAGCAAATCATTGCCGACGTACCTACTACCTCCGAGCTGATCCAACTCGCTTAAGGTGTATGGAACATACGTTTGCCATCCCACTTTGGGCACTGGTCGACCGAGAAAAAGTCGACCCTAAGACCTCGGATTTGCGTGGACTCGCCAAGCAACTAGGTCGCTGGTTAGAGCACAATCATAACGTGCAACATAAAGGCACCGCGATTGAAGAATCCGATGGATCCCGTCCAGGTGCTGACCCCTTATTAATTGTAGCCGGTGTGCCCCAGATTCATTGGCCCGCCATGCTTGCCCTAGCTAGTGCGCAACGTTGCCTGCTCTACTTGGTTATCCCTGATGCGGATGGTACGCCTTGCCTGCGCCCGCTCAGTATTCCTCGGGAGTAAGCGGCCGGGCTTTCTATTACTTACCGTCAGCAAATAAACGCAGACGCGTCAGGGTACGCTCGCGGCCGAGCACGCGTAAGACATCGGTGAGATGAGGACCACCCGCCTGGCCTGAGACGGCATAACGCGTGGGAGCAAAAAAAGCGGTAGGCTTTTGACCGTGCTCAGCACCCGCAGCAGTGAATGCAGCATCGATACCAGGATTGTCCCAGGCCGCTAATTCTAAGTGGGCCAGTACTTGCCGGACACTAGCCCGAGGATCGCCCTTAAGTTTGCTGAGGGCTTCGGGGTTACGGACAAATTCCTCGGTTAAGAAATAATTCACAAAGGCCGGAAGATGCTCCAGCTCGCTGAGCTTTTCTTGCACGATAGCTAAAATCGGAGCCAGCGTGGCGGGGTCAGCCTTCACGCCCACCGCCGCGAGCCGGGCTGAGGCTAAGCTGGCAAAGGTTTCCAGGGGTAAGGCACGCAAGGTGGTTTGATTCACACTCGCCATCTTACGCTCGTCAAAGCGAGCGTTGGCTTGGTGAATGGCGCTGAGCTCAAATTGGGCAATAATATCCTGAATCGGTAAGACTTCACGCCCGTCAGGTGGCGTCCAACCCAGCAAACAAAGGTAGTTACGCACGGCCTCCGCCAGATAACCACGGTCGCGATATTCCTCAACGAGTGCGCCGCGATCGCGCTTGGACATTTTTCCAGGCCCGTCGGTCTTTAGAATTAAAGGAATGTGGGCATAGACCGGCAGGGGCGCGCCGAAGGCGTTGAACAACTCAACATGCTTTGAGGTATTGGATAAATGATCTTCGCCCCGAATCACGTGCGTGATACCCATGGCAATATCGTCCACCACGTTAACAAAATGGAAAACCGGTTCACCGTTGGCACGGAAGAGAACAAAGTCGCGGTCTTCAGCCCGCTCAACTCGGCCGCGAACTAAGTCCTGAATGACCACGGGGGCAGCGGCGACCTTCTCGATTTCTTTTTTGGCAAAGTCATCAAAGGCCGTATGCCGCTCACCCTCGAGTCGGAACCACCACGCCCCGTCTTTTTCATAGGCGCGACCACGGTCCGCGAGCACTTTGAGTTGCTGCCGATAAAGTTCAGTACGTTGGGATTGGAAATAAGGACCGTAAGGGCCGCCCACTTGGGGGCCTTCATCCCAATCCATACCCAGCCAGCGCATACCTTCGAGGAGGACGTTGAGGGCTTCTTCGGTGTTACGTTCTTTATCCGTATCCTCAATCCGTAGCACAAAAGTGCCTCCAGTATGACGCGCATAGAGCCAGTTGAACAAAGCGGTACGAGCACTTCCAATATGGAAGAAGCCGGTAGGGCTCGGGGCGAAGCGGGTACGAATGGCCATGGGCAAGCCCGATGAAGTGATTAATCGCCCAAGAGGGAAGGTGAAAGAGGAGAACTCGTTGGCTTGGTAGCAATTTCTGCGGTAATTGCGGTATCTGCTGAGTTCAGCGGAAGCGGAATTAGCGGTGTTAGCAGGAAGCGGTAATTTAGCTCTCTAGCTCATTAGCTCGTTAGCTTTTGATCTCTCATCTCTCATCCCTAATCACTCATCCGAATTTTAGCCCTTCTAGCTCTTCTAGCTTTTGTAGCTGGTTAGCTGTATCTGCAGTTTAGCTAGCCATCCCTAATCCCTAATCCCTCATCTCTATTTTAATTCTTAATT
>CAZEDB010000024.1:24199-25427 GCA_964510855.1 uncultured Enterobacteriaceae bacterium
CCCTAATCCCTCATCTCTATTTTAATTCTTAATTTTTAATTTCACGCCCTTCTACCTTCTACCTTTCCCCTTATTCCCTCTTCTCACCCCTACGGTCAAAAGCGTTAAAGCACCCAGAATAACACCATAGGTTGAGGGTTCGGGTATGGGAGTTCCAGCGAAGTTAATCAGGTTCTTATTAAAGGCATAACTCGCAACCGACCAGGGCATGACGCCTGAATTAGCCGCGAAATCTTCCCAGCTATCGTAAGACAAAAAGGCACCGGTTAGATTTGCATTATAAAAGTTAGCCCCAGCTAAACTAGTGTCCCTGAGATCTGCACCCGTAAGAGTCGCCCCATTGAAGTTAGCATAAGTAAGGTCTGACCCGCTGAAGTCAGCACTACTCACGTCCGTAAGGTAAAAACTTGCGCCCCATAAATTGGCTAAAACGAAGTCAGAATTAGCAAAGTCACCCCCGTTAAGGTTAGCGCCTCGCATGTTACTGAGCGCAAAATTAGCGCCAGCAAAACTACCATTGTTGAAGAAAGATTCCCTCAAATCTGAATTCGAAAGATCGATACCATCTGCATTAGCATTAAAGAAATAAACACCCTCTCCCGATCCACCGCTAAGATTCGCATTCGTTAAGGTAGCGGAATCGAAACGGGCTTGACGATAGTCAGCACCAGAGAGATTCGCCCCCGTCAGGTTGGCATAGTTAAAGTACGAACCTTGGACTGTAGAGTTGGAAAGATTAATTGTGGAAAGGTTGGAGTACTCAAGGATAGCCGAGGACAACCAGGCGCCAGGCAACTGCGCACCTGAAAGATTACGATTATTAAGCAAACCCGATGGCACAATATTCTGATTCACACCGTTGATAGTCATACTCCCATAGATAGTATAGGCACTTAGGCTAGAGGGACCAGCTAGGGCCGCGCCTAGCGCCAAGAAGCGCAAAGCTCTATAGGACAGGGTGTTTTTCATAAGAAAGAATTTTAGTAAAAAATACGCAGGCACTTAGCGATGCCTAATTACTCTAGCCAAGAATGCTCAATTACCAACAAACCCGCCAGCCCTCGCGTGGCTGTGAGGTCATGTGGGATTAGCGGTGTTAGCGGTATTAGCGGTATTAGCGGTGTTAGCAGGAAGCGAAGGCATAGCTCAATAGCTCATTAGCTCCATAGCTCGTTAGCTTCCGATTTCGCATCCCTAATCTCTCATCCCAATTTTAATTCTTAATTAT
>CAZEDB010000025.1:0-12167 GCA_964510855.1 uncultured Enterobacteriaceae bacterium
GCTAACCCGCAGATACCGCAGTCACAGCTGTTACCGCAGTTACCGCAGAATATCTCCACCGCTAGCCCGCTAACACCGCTAGCACCGCTAGTACCGCTAGCCCGCTTGCAGCAGAGCAGCTCAGTAATCGGCAGCAGTCCAGCAAATCAGCAGACCAGCAGACCCGCAGCTCAGTCGTCCATTCTTGCCCTCTCCTTCCCTGCCCCCCTACTTTGGTCTGCTCGTGCTGCGTTACCTCCTCCGGCGCCTCTCACTCATCCCCTTGACCTTCATGGGGATTACGTTTGTGGCGTTTCTTTTCACCCGATTTGTCCCGGGAGGTCCGATTGAACAAGCCTTGGCCGCACGCCAACAAGCCAGTCAGCAACGCCTAGCGGCAGCGGGGGCGCGCCCAGATGCCAACGGTCCAGCTTCGCCGGAAGAAATCGACACCCTCAAACGCCGGTACGGTTTTGACCGCCCGCTCCTCGAAGCCTACGCGATTTGGCTAGGGGCATGGCCAGGCCCAGCCGACTGGGCGACCTTCCGCCTTGATAAAGAAGGTCGCGCTAAAGTTGACGTGGCCGACCCGACGGCACCCAAGGGGATTCGACAACTCACGATTGATTCCGACAGTGGGAGCCCAGTTTTAAAAGACGCCCCGGAAGGCTGGAAACTTGAAGCTGCCCCCCTACCCGATGATCCAAATACGGCGCCTCGACTCGTGGTGTATCGTCCCGTCTTCTCCGGCATCCTCCAACTTAATCTCGGCAAATCTTCGATTGATGATCGCCCCGTGTGGGAAATTTTAGTCGAGCGCTTCCCCGTCTCAGCGTGGTTTGGTTTCTGGTCCATCGTCATCGCTTATCTTGTATCCATTCCCCTCGGGTTAATGAAAGCGATGGGTCATGGCCGAGGTTTTGATTCGGGAAGTTCTGGGGTACTCTTTTTCTTATATGCCATCCCGGGGTTCGTCTTAGCCGTGGCCCTCCAGCAACTCATTTGCTTCCGACTCGGCTGGCTACCCCACTCCGGCTTTGAGTTTAGCTGGCAGTATACGGTACTACCCCTGACCTGTATGGCGGTGGGCTCATTCACGCTCATGACCTTGTTTGTGAAAAACAGCCTGCTCGATAACTTATCTTCAGATCATGTACGTACCGCGCGCGCAAAGGGTCTCGGACGGTGGCGCGTCTTAATGGTACACGGTCTACGCAACTCACTGATTCCTTTAGCGGCCAACTTTGGGCACATCATAGGCTTCTTCTTAACCGGATCCTTCCTCATCGAAGTTACCTTCGATATTAACGGCATGGGCTTGGTGAGTTACGACGCCTTGGTGCAGCGCAACTTCCCCGTGTTCTTGGGCATTCTTACGCTCTCGAGTCTTTTAATGCTCTTGGGCAATGTCCTCTCCGACCTCTGCGTCGCGCTGGCTGACCCGCGCATTCGCTTCGACAAATCCGCGTGATGTTGACGCTCGATCCCATCACGCGCCGCCGACTCAGCCGCTTCCGCTCCATGAAGCGCGGGTGGTACTCCCTGATTATACTGGGGGTGATTACGGTGGCAGCGCTACTCGGACCCGCCTTGGTGGGTAATCGTCCGCTCCTCCTTTCGCATCAAGGGGCGCTGCATTTTCCGTTCTTAAGTGACCCTATTCCCGCCTCGACACTCGGTCTTGAGGGCGAGAGCGAACCGAATTGGCGCGTGCTGCGTGCAACCTGGAAAAGCAGCTCAGCAGAGAGCTGGATGATTCTCCCGTTGGTGCCGTTTGATCCGCGAGAAGTTTGCGAAGTCAACCTGCCCGTGAGTCGCGATGCAGAGGGAAGATTCACCACCCAAGGTCAACCGCTGGCGGAAGGTCGGATGTTTAATCTTAAACCCGACGGCACACGCTCTCGCAGCTGGTCCGTGGTTGATGGGCGCCTGCATGGCGATGCACGGCAGCGCGCGGGCACGCAAGAAGTGCGGGCTAAGTTCCTTGAGGGCGTGTTAATCTCGCAACACCCCGCTGAAGCCGCCCTGCCCGCTAGTGCCTGGGAACCCTCAGGTTTACTGATGTCCTACGTACCCGCACCGGCCGCACCCGGACTCGATGGGCACCTTTTAGGTACCGATGAATCAGGACATGATGTACTCGCTCGGCTGCTCGGCGGCTTCCGCACCTTGCTTGGCGCGGCTGCGATTTATTTACCCGTGATGTATGCTATCGGGCTATTGCTCGGCGCGGCGATGGGTTACTTCGGCGGCTGGTTCGACTTAGTTGCCCAACGCGCCATCGAAATCTGGTCGAATATTCCCTTCCTCTACGCGGTGATTCTTTTGGCGACCCTGCTTGAGCCGTCCCTCATCGTGCTCATGATTATCTTAGTGGCCTTCTCGTGGATCGGGTTAGCACAACAAATGCGAGCAGCCGCCTACTCTGCGGCCTCAAAAGATTATGTGGCCGCTTCGCGCACCTTAGGGGCCGGCCATTTCCGCATCATCGTGCGGCATATCTTACCCAATACCGTCACGGTCGCCATCACCCTGCTACCCTTTAGCTTTGCCGGTTTAATCACCTCACTCTCTGCCTTGGACTACTTGGGCTTTGGTCTGCCACCTACCGAACCTTCGTGGGGCGATTTGCTTCGTCAGGGTAAAGAAAATTGGACGGCTTGGTGGATTGGTTTACCCACCGTTGCTTGCATGGTGGGTATCTTAGTGCTGGTCAACTTTGTCGGTGAAGCCATCCGCGAGGCCTTCGATGCTCGCAAAATCGATACCCCATGAGACGCCTCATCCTCGCAGCTTTAGTCGCCGTTGCGGTCTTGGATCCAGCGCGTGCCCTAGAGCCTGCAGAAGTTTATCAAGACCCGAAGGCGGCGGCTTTCTATGCGGCGAATCCGGAATTCTTCCGTTTCGCACGCCCCGAAGATTTACCCAAAGATTTAGTCTGGCAGGACGGCGCAAGTGAGGAGGAGTTCGCCGATCCGCGTGCGGTGCGGGGCGGGACGCATCGCCTCGTCTTACGCGGAGGCCCGCCTGTGTTACGTCGCGTCGGACCTAACTCTAATAATTCCTTCCGCGGTTATGCCTACGATGCCAATGACTTTAATCTCATTGCCGCCCACCCAAATACCTTAAAGCCCATCCCTGCCCTTGCGACGCATTGGGCTCTTTCTGAAGACGGTCAGACGGCTTGGTTCAAACTCGACCCCAACGCTCGCTTTACCGACGGGCAGCCGATTCGCGCCGATGACTATCTCTTTAGTTTTTATTTTTATCGTTCGCCTTGGATTCAAGCACCTTGGTATGCAGATTTTTATACCCGCGAGTTTGGTGGCATCACCAAGTATGATGACTTAACCATCGCTGTACACGCCCCACGGAAACGTCCAGAACCCCTTTTCTGGCTGGGTGGGCTGGGTCCAACCCCCCGCCAATTCTTCAAAGACTTCGGCCCTGATTACATTACGGCTTATGCGCAACGCTTCCAGCCGACCGCAGGAGCCTATGACCTCCGCCCAGAAAATTTCCGGCGCGATCAAGAAATCACGTTTACTCGAGTAACCCCATGGTGGGGCGATAGCCGACGATTCTACCGCCATCGCTACAACCCCGATGCCCAATCCTTCCGCATCGTGCGCGAGGTCGATAAGTCGTTCCAAATGTTCCTACAGGGTGAGTTCGACCTTATGCCTGTTGGGACGCCGCGCTACTGGTATGGACTCAACGAACAGCCCGCCTACCAACTCGGCTACTTGAGTAAGGTACAGTTCTATAATGATGTACCACGACCACCCTACGGTATTTACATCAACTCGCTACGCGCGCCACTCGATCAACTCGAGGTACGGATTGGGCTACAACACAGTCTCGATTTCGAGCGCGTCATCGCCACTTTCTACCGCGGCGACTACGGCCGCCTCAGTCAGTTCAGCGAAGGCTTTGGGGTCTACACGAACCCCAAGATTAAACCGCGGATGTTTTCGCCTAAGCTCGCACGCGAGGCGTTTGCCCGGGCTGGCTTTGACCAAGTGGATCACGACGGTATTTTAAAAGATAAGCTAGGGCGGCGCTTATCCGTGATGCTGACCATGGATGATTCCGACCGACGGAAGTTCCTCGCCACCTTAGTAGAATCAGCCCACCGCTGCGGGGTTGAGCTCCGCACCGAATCGCTCGAGCACACCACGATGTATCGCAAGGTGATGGAGAAACGCCATGACCTCGTTTTCTGGGCCTGGGGAGCAACCGGAATGTGGCCAGAGTTATGGCAATCGCATCACAGTGTTAACGCGGTCGAGCGCACGGCGGACGGGCGCCTTATCCCGAAGCGCCAAACCAATAACTTGACGGGTACGAACCTGCCCGAGCTCGACCGTCTCATTGATCAGTTTAGAGCTTCAAGTGACGCGGAAGAAATGCGCCAACTCACGCACCGTGCTCAGGAAATTATTCACGACGACGCCGCGTTTATCCCAGGCTTTCGCATTCCCGGCTACCGCGTCGCGCATTGGCCATGGTTACGTTTCCCAGAAAGCTTTGATGTGCGCTCGAGCGATGAGCCCTTTGTTGCTGGGCTCTATTGGCTCGACCCCGCACGACGCGAACAAGATTTAGCTAACTTCCGCGCGGGAAAAAAACTTGGTCCGCCCGTGAACCGCGTGTTGGATCGCTGGCGGACGGATTAAAACCTAGCGAAGCTTAAGCGCGCCCGGCTCCCGAACAGATGCGGTCGACTACGGCATTGAAGCCCGCAGGGTCGCCGAGGATATCAATATCGAGGCGAATGTAGAGTAAGGGGAGAGGCGGACGGAAACTTGCTTGCAGACGGACAGCATCCTTCTCCGTGGTCACGATAACTTCAGCCTTAGAGCGGTAGGCACGTTCGAGGATTTCGTCTAAATCCTCGGCCGCGAAAGCATGGTGGTCGAGGAAGCGACGATGGGCGACGAGGTTGGCACCGAGTTCGCGGAGGGTAGCTTCAAAGCGATCAGGGGTGGCGATACCCGAGAAAGCCATGACGTTGCGGCCTTTAAGCCAGTCGAGGGGATAACGTCGAGGTCCGTCCACCTCAGCAATTTCACTGGGTCGGTGGGCACAGGCGATAATTTCGGCGCGAGGATTGTGCTTACGAATTTCGGCTTCGAGCTCGGGCGGGACACCGTCGTCGCACTTAGTCACAAAGATAGACGTCCCACGGCTTAGATTGGCCACGGGTTCGCGCAGAATACCGCGCGGGAGCATCTGGCGATTACCAAAGGGATTGTGGCGGTCGACGAGTAAGAGATTTACCTGACCGCGCAGAGGTAAGTACTGCAGACCATCGTCGAGCAAGATGGTATCGACGCCAAATTGGCGCAGGGCGAACCGTCCGCCCTCAACCCGGTTGCGATCCACAATCACGACGACCCCGGTATCTAAAAGATTACGCGCCATCATGTAGGGTTCGTCGCCCGCTTCATCGGGGTCGGCTAAAACGGTTTTACCATCGGAGACGACGAGCGGGTCGGGACGGCGACCTTGCGTGAGCCAGCGCCAGAAACGTCGGGTCAAGGAATCGCTGCGACCTTTATAACCGCGCGAAAGAATCGCTACTTTACGTCCGCGCCCCGCCAACACCCGGGCCATGCGCATCACGACCGGGGTCTTACCCGTACCCCCTACGGTTAAATTCCCCACCACCACAACTTTGCAGCCCAGGGGGGTGTCATGAAAGAGACGCTCGCGATAAAGCCAGAGGCGTAGCGCCACTAAACCACGGAAGATAAAGGAGAGGACGCGTAGGAAAGCGGCTAAAAGGGCAGCCAAGAGCCCGGTACGACGGTCATAGACCACATCGACGGCAAACCCTGCCACAGCCTGAGCTAAGGCGGAGATTCGACCCCGGTGTTTAGTAACCATGGGTAGAACCTCTGCCAAAGTTGTTTGACGCGGGCAAGCCTTCGGATGATGAGAGCCTTTACCTTTATGCTGGTCGACGTCCTCCGCACCAAGCTCCTCCGCCCCGAGGTCACCGCCGCGCGCCTCGATTACGAGGGTAGCCTGGCCCTCGATGCTGAGCTTATGGCCCTAGTAGGTATGCTGCCTTACGAGAAGATCCTCGTGGGGAACTTGGCCAACGGGGAGCGCTTTGAGACCTATGCCATCCCTGCACCGGCTGGGAGCCGTGAAGTCTGCCTCAATGGGGCTACCGCCCACCTAGGGAAGCCTGGGGACCGCTTGGTTATCATGACCTTCGCACGCCTCTCTATAGAAGAGGCCCGGGTCTGGAAACCCTCGACAGCCACCCTCGATGAAGGCAACCGTCGTATTGTCCGCATCGAGAACCCAGCCGCCTCGGCTGAACTCCTCGCTACTTTTAAACGATGAGCCTCCGTCTTTATATACCCGGCCCGATTACCGTCTCTGAGTCGGTACTCAAGGCCATGACCCAGCCGATGATGGGTCACCGCTCGAAAGGCTTCGTGGCTCTCTACAATGAGATGCAGCCCAAGCTGCAGGCGCTCTTTCGTACCCAAGACCCCGTCTACCTCTCGACCAGCTCGGCCTGGGGGGTAATGGAAGGGGCCCTGCGTAACCTCTGCCGGAAGGGGACGCTTAACTGCATGAATGGGGCGTTCTCCGATAAATGGCATGACGTTGCCAAACGCTGTGGTAAACCTGCGGAAGCCTTACGCTTTGAATGGGGTCAAGCCGTAGACCCTGCCGCGGTACGCACGGCCCTCGCGACGGGCAAGTTCGACGTCTTAACCCTGATTCACTCCGAGACCTCAACTGGGACCTTGTCGCCCTTAGCCGACATCATGGCAGTGGCGCGCGAGTTTCCTGACGTCATCACCGTGATCGATGCAGTGAGCTCTTTCTCGACCCTGCCCATCGATAAAGACGCGCTGGGCATCGACATCCTGCTTACGGGTTCGCAAAAAGCCCTCGCCCTGCCCCCCGGCTTAGCGCTGATGGCGGTGAGTGAACGCGCACGCGCTCGAGCACTGACCTTGCCTGATCGGGGTTACTACTTCGACCTCATCGAATTTCACGAGAACCACCTCAAGGGCATGACGCCCTCAACGCCATGCATCTCACTACTCTACGCCTTGCGTCAGAAGCTCAGTGAGATTGAAGCCGAAGGTGCCGACAATCGCTACACCCGCCACTTGCGCTTGAATCAAGCGGTACGGGCCTGGGGCTTTGCCAAAGGTTTTGAATTACTGCCCCGTCCAGAATTCGGTACGCGCGGTCTGAACTGCTTCCGCAACACCCGTGAGGTCGACCTCGAGCGCCTCAACACCATCCTCAAATCGCGTCATAGTCTGATTATTGATGGCGGTTATGGGAAATTAAAGGGTAAGACCTTCCGCATCTCTAACATGGGCGACGAAACCGACGCTACCATTGCTACCCTTTTAGCTGCGCTCGACGATGCGTTAGCTGAGCAGGGAAAATGACCGGGGCTTGACAACCTGTTAGACTCATACGCGTGAGCAAAAAAATCCCATCCAAGAAAAAAACCGCACCCGCCGCCTCTGGCTCGGGCAAGACCCTCGTCATTGCTGAGAAGCCCTCCGTCGCGGCGGACTTAGCTAAAGTTCTGAAGGTGCCCAAGGTGGGCGATGCTTATGAAAACGAGCAGTGGGTGATCTCCTCGGCGGTCGGCCACCTGGTCGAACTGAAGGAGCCCCATGAATTAAATCCGGAGTGGAAGGGGTGGACATTAAAGTCCTTACCGATTTTGCCCGAAGTCCTAATGGGCTCACTGAGCAAAGGCATCTTGCGGGTTCGGGAGGAGCGGAGCTCGTCGGAACGCTTCCATCATCTGAAGAAACTTTTGCTGCGCGAGGACATTACCTCGGTAGTCAATGCCTGCGATGCGGGGCGTGAAGGTGAACTCATCTTCCATATGATCACGACCCTGGCCGGCTCACGCTTGCCTGAACGTCGTCTCTGGCTGACGAGCATGACGCCGTCGGCGATTCGTGAGTCCTTTGATCGCTTATTGGAGCCTGCAGAAAAAGCAGGTCTACGGGCGTCGTCGATTTGCCGTTCGCAATCAGACTGGCTGATTGGACTGAACATGACGCGCTGCGCCACGAAGATGGTCGGGGGCGGTCGCATCTCGAAGGAAAGCGTCCACCCCGTTGGCCGCGTCCAAACCCCCACCCTGATGCTCATTGTTCGACGCGAGCATGAGATCCGTAACTTCAAGCCCGTCACTTTCTGGAAAGTTGAAGCCGACCTCGGCGTTAAAGCCGGCCACTTCAAAGGCACGGCTCAAGTCCCAGGCGTAACCGAACGAAAAGAAGCGGAACGCTTTTACGATGAAGCCCAAGCTCAAGCTGTTGCCACTGAAGCCCGCGCTCTCGGCGTCGGTACAGTTAGCGACGAGCGTAAACCCAAGAAGGACAGTGCCCCTCGACTCTTCGACCTCACCACCCTGCAGCGCGAAGCGAACCGTCGTTTCGGCTTCGCAGCTAAAACCACGCTAGGTATCGCCCAATCGCTCTACGAACGCCACAAGGCCCTCACCTACCCTCGCACCGACTCCAGTCACCTGCCAGAGGATTATGTGCCGACGGCGAAGACGGTACTCGAAGCCCTGAGCGGGGCGCACAGTGCGGGGAGCTTTGCTCGCGAAGCACTTGACCAAGGTTGGGTCGATCGTGCCGGTAAGCGGGTCTTTGATAACGCCAAGGTCAGTGACCACTTTGCCATCGTACCCACCGGAACCATTCCCCAGGGCTTAGATGATATTGAGCGGAAGATTTTTGACTTAGTAACCCGTCGTTTCATCGCCGTCTTCTTCCCGATGGCGGAGTTTGAAGAAACCGTACGCACCACCTTAGTAGGTTCGCACACGTTCCGTACCACAGGTAAAGTACTCGTGGTTGCAGGTTGGCGCGCCGTCTGGGGCCAAGAAGCTGAGGCTGAAGAAGACCGCGACAAAGAAGGGGCAACGACCTTACCTGCCTTGACCGCAGCTGATGGCCAACCCCCACAAGCCAAGGTACACGAATTAGACGTCAAGCAAGACGCCACCAAGCCCCCGGCCCGTTACAATGAAGGCTCCTTGCTCGGCGCGATGGAAAATGCCGGCAAGCTAGTGGACGACGAAGCGCTGGCCGAAGTCATGAAAGATCGTGGACTCGGTACTCCGGCCACGCGTGCCGCTACCATTGAAGGTCTGATTCGTCAGAAGTACATTGAACGCCAAGGTAAGGAGCTCCTGCCCACGGCTAAGGCCTTCAAACTTGAAACCTTCCTAATCAAGAATGAGTTGCTCGTACTCGCTGACCCGCAGCTGACCGGAGAGTGGGAACATAAGTTACGCGAGATGGAGCGGGGTCGTATGACCGCCGAAGCGTTCATGCGCGGCATTCATGCGACTGCCGCCCAGATGACGCAGCAGGTGAAGGAAGGCTTAGACAAGGGCTCGATGACCGAAGTGCTCAAACCTGAGGTCCTTTCCCCAGGAGGCACACCGATGCTGTTTGATGACCGCAAATATCTTTCGGCTGAAACCGTGGTTCAGGGCAAAAAAACTGTCCCAGCCGTCGTGGTCTACCGCGAACTCGGAGGCAAACCCGTCGATGCGGAATTACTTCGTGAGTTGCTGACGAAAAAACGTCTCGGGCCTTTCCATGACTTCCGTTCATTAAAGTCGGGCCGCAACTATTCTGGCTACATCAAGCTCGAGGACGTTAAAGGTCAGCTCAAGTCTGCCCTCGACCTCCCTCCTCGCGAAGGTGACCCCGACGGTGCGCCGTTTGATCCTAGCTGGCCCGTCTTAGGCAACTGCCCCGTAAGCGGCCTGCCCGTGCAACAAACGCCCGCCGCCGGCTATCGCGTCTGCCCCGCCAAAGCCCGCGAAGCCGGAGCCAAGAAAACCTTTAGTCTTAATTCAGTGATGCTGCAGTCGCCCATCACGCCCGAGGAGATTACCGATTTACTCGGAGCCAAAGGTCGGACTGCGGAGAAGCGCTTTATCTCTAATCGCACTAAACGCCCCTTCAACGCCTGGCTCGTTCCGGATAAGGAAAAGGGTTGGTGGTTCGCTTTCCCTCCGCGTAAGGCAAAAGGGCCGAAGGCGAAGGAGGAGTAGGGAGTTGGGATTAGGGATAAGAGATGAGGGATGGCTAACTAATCAGCTAGAAGGGCTATAATTTGGATGAGGGATTAGAGACGAGGGATAAGAGATCGGAAGCTAACGAGCTATAGGGCTAAAGAGCTAAAAATGAGATGAGAGATTAGGGGTAAGAGAAATGTTGGCCTAATGGCTAACGAGCTATCCGGCTAGCTGGTCATGTTCAAAGCTACAGAGCTATAGAGCCATTCTTCCTCTTCTGCTGAACTCAGCAGTTACCGCAGTCACCGCAGTTACCGCAGTGTCTCTCATCTCTTATCTCTAATCCCTCATCTCGCATCTGACCTTACTTCCACTCCGACTCCCAAGCTTGACGAGGAATACGGAGAGAAGGAGGCAAGCGAAGGTCGTCTTCAAGTTGACGGAGAAATTCTAATTCAAAGGGCGAGCCATCGCGAATCTTGCTGAGCGTCTCAATCCAAATGGGGCGGAAGTAAGCGTAGGCTTCTCGAGGCTTACCGCCATCGCGCAATAAACGCGCGGCAAAGAAAGGGGCATACCAAGAACACGGAGGCAGCGCATAGGCACGACGGTAGTACTCGGCCGAGGCTAAAGGATTAAGTAATTTAGTTTCTGCCAAGTAACCTGCGACCAAGAGTAACGACGAAGGCTTTCGCGCTACCGGCACCCCTTCTTCCAAACCCTCAATCGCCTTATGGGCATAGCGTTCAAAAGTACGCTGCTGCTCGGCCTCAGAAACCACATGGTAACCCCCGCGGGCGCGAATTTCCCAGTGAGCCATATCCAACCCGACAATATTGCCTCGGCCCTCCCAGAATCCGGTAGCATGAGGATCGAGCAAACAGGCGAGACGCAGAAGTGCCTCACAACCGCGGTCACGCCGTTCCCATTTAACATAGGCACGAATCCAGGTGAGATCGGCGAGGAGGGGACGGAACCCACCGAGCAAACCAAGGATTGCACCCTGCCCCGTGGTCAGTTCCAAGTCAGCTCGACGTAATTCAGGCACCGCGCGCCGTGCCGAAGCCCAGCCTCGATCGCCCAACCAACCTGCAGTCAAAACTGCAGATAGTAAAATCACGATGAGCCCGAAGCGCCGCATAGCTTAGATTTCGCGACGCTTAAAAGCGAGGCAACCAAGCCACAATACCAGCCCAAGGGTGAACCCGCCAGCGAGTGCAGGGTGCGTGACCATCGCAAGGTCGGCTGAACTGGGGGCCAACACAAGGGTTTCGCCGAGATTGTACATTTGCAGGTTAGGGAATACGCGGGAGGCAACCCAGAGCCCAACCCAGAGAATGCCTTCAGTGTCGGGCCGTTGCAGGGCGTCTTGTGCAATCCAGATCAATTGCCCAGCCAACACCGCCATCGACCCAACGACCACGGTATAAAGAAAGGTACGGCTCAATGAACCGATCAACAGGGTAATGGCGGCAATAACCCCGAGGCGTAAAATCTGTAAACTGGCATGCGCTAATAAACCTAAAGGACTGACCTCAGGTGGGTCTAAATTTAAACGCACGGCTCGAGCAGCGACATCGGGCTCACGGATGAGAAGCAAGACACCAATCAAAAGTGTCAGGGCGACGGCGAAGATGGCGAGAACAGCCCAGGCACCTAAAAACTTTCCTAAGAGGAACTCTGCCCTTCCCACTGGCTTCGCGAGCAAGGTTAAGGCGGTGCGGTTATCGAGTTCAGCGTAAAGCAACTGCGCCGGGAGAACCACGGCAAGAATCGAGCCAAAGAGTAAGGTTACGCCAAAACCTAAATCGGCGAGGAACTTAAGTTCGCCACTCCCAAAATCGATCGCACGCAGGGGAAGCGCAGCGAGCGCGAGGGCCAGGCCGAGCACGAGTAGAAAACCAAAGAATCGCTGACGAACCGCCTCCAAGAAGGTGACACGGGCGAGAGTGAAAAGACGGGAGAGCATGGGTGCGGCAGAGGTAGAAAGTAGAAGGTAAAAAGTATAAGGGGTGGGAAATTACAAAGGGGGCGAAGAACGAAAATGGGTAGCTGGGGGTGAAATTAAAAATTAAGAATTAAAAATTAAAAAGGGGGTGGTTAAACAGCTAGAAGGGCTGGAAATTGGGATTAGAGA
>CAZEDB010000025.1:12267-22075 GCA_964510855.1 uncultured Enterobacteriaceae bacterium
TTCGTTTTTCATTCTTCGTTTCTTTCTACCTTCTACTTTCTACTCTTCCCTACCCCTCAATCTTTACTTCCCGTGACTAAACGACGGAAGAGGTCTTCGAGTGATTGCCGGGGGTGGGCGACACCGAGTACGCGGGCCCCAGCCGTAGCTAATGCAGCTTCAGCGGCTTCGCGGGCGGCGGGAGTTAAACCTTCGACGGTAATTTCATGACGGTCACGACGGGCCAGGACGTCATCAAGCGCGCCTTCGAGCACCAAGCGGCCGCGATCCATAATCGCTACTCGATCGCACACTTGCTCGACTTGACCTAAGAGGTGAGAGCAAAGCACGACGGTCTTACCGCGGTCGCGCATGGCCCTAATCATCCGTCCGATAGCCCCCGAACCTACGGGATCAACCCCAGCGGTAGGCTCGTCTAAAATCACTAACTCAGGGTCATGCACGATGGCTTGGGCAAGACCGATGCGCTGCAACATACCCTTGGAATAGGTCCCGACCGTGCGCGCGCCTGCTTCCGTCATGTCAGCAAGGGCCAGAGCTTCTTCAACTGCAGTTGCGAGTTGGTTTTCTTGCACGCCACTGAGCTGGGCGCACAGCCGCACTAATTCACGTCCGGTTAAAAAACGATGGAAGTAAGGTGCTTCAGGTAAGAAACCGACCCGAGCGCGGATGGCAGGTGAAGCGGTGGGATCACCGAGGAGGGAGAAACTCCCAGAGGTTGCTGAAACCAGTCCGAGTACAATTTTAAGGGTGGTACTTTTACCACAACCATTGGGGCCAAGGAGGCCGACGACTTGTCCGCGAGGAACGCTAAACGAAACCTGGTCGACGGCGCGCAACTTGACGCCGCGTAAACCAATACGGAAGTCCTTGGTTAGGTTACGAACTTCTAAGGCAGGCGGTAAGGGTGTCATAAGGGAGCACGAAGGGTGAAACGATCGCAGGTGCGAAGCCCATGAAAGGCGCGAACTTCTGTCCCTCTAATATGACCCTCAAGTCGTTCGGCAACCCCGACGAGAAAGGCCTCAACTTCAGGCTCTGAGCCTTCAGCATGTAAGTGCACCCGGCCGTCAGCCAGGTTCTCAACATAGCCCGTCACCTCATACCCCCGGGCCACCGCCAGCACTTCGGCACGAAAGCCCACGCCCTGTACCCGGCCACTATACCAGGCGTCGCGATGGGAGACATGGGTTGACATTCGGGGGAGTCGTGAGAAATTGAAGGTAGGGCGCCCTGCCCTACAACCGCAATCGCTATGACCCTCCCCCTCCTCGTTCTCGACGGTCCCGTAGTATGGCTCATTCTTGGCCTTGCCCTTCTCCTTTTTGGCGGCTCCAAGCTGCCCGAGCTCGCCCGTGGTCTCGGCAAGGCAAAACGTGAATTTAAGAAGGCCTCTGAAGACGTCGAAGACGAGGTCCGCTCAGTCGTCGAAGAAGACGAGCGCCGCCTCAATCGTTTGCGTCAAATCGAGGAAGACGAGCGGGCTAAGATTCGGGCCAAGATTGAGGCCGAAGAGCGCGCCAAGAAGAACGACCAGAACTAAGGTTCAGCCAGCCCATGTTTACCGGGCTTGTTGAGTCGAAGGCACGTTTGGTTGAATGGGCTAAAGGTCCAGAGGGTTCGCATCTTTTGCGTGCTGAGTCTGCTTTATATGAAGCGTGCCAAATCGGCGACAGCATTGCCCACAATGGTTGCTGCTTAACTTTGGCCCAACGCTCGGGTCGCCAAGCCGAGTTTCATCTCTTAGCCGAAACCCTACGCTGTACCAATCTGGGCGATTGCCGCCCGGGCAGTAGTTTAAACCTCGAGCGTAGCCTATTGCCCACGACCCGACTGGGTGGACATTTCGTTACCGGCCATATTGACGCCACCGGCGAGGTGCGCCGCCTAGAAGCCCAAGGTGGGGATTACCTCCTAGAGGTCGCTGCCAGCCCTGAAATTTTAAAGCTCATTGTACCCAAGGGGTGCCTAGCGGTCGACGGCGTCTCCCTTACCGTGGCCGAGGTTACAGCAAGCAGCTTCACCCTCTGGCTCATCCCTCACACGCTAGAGGTTACCAACTTGGGCGAGCGTAAGGTGGGCGACCGGGTTAACCTCGAAACCGACCTTTTGGCGAAGTATGCGGCAAAATTACTTTTGGGTACAAAGGTCAATTGCGTTTGAAAAATGACGCAGGGTCCACAACCCTACAAGTGATGTCCGAAATTGCCCGCAAACCTGACTGGCTTCGTGCCCGACTCCCGAGTGGGCCGGACTACCTAGCGACGCGACGCAATGTCGATGAGCATAAGCTCCACACCGTCTGCCAGTCGGCCCAATGCCCTAACCTCGGGGAGTGCTGGTCGCGAGGAACGGCTACGGTGATGATCTTAGGTAACATCTGTACTCGTTCCTGCACTTTCTGCGCGGTGCAGACCGGACGGCCCACCGAGCTCGATCTGGGCGAACCTGCACGCGTAGCCGAGTCGATTGCGCAAATGAAACTCCGTCACGTGGTTATCACCTCAGTTGCGCGCGATGATTTAAAAGACGGTGGTGCCTCGGTATGGGCGGCGACCATTCGCGCCACCCGCCGCCGCAACCCCACCACGACCATTGAGGTATTGCCGGCTGACTTCCGCGGTGAGCAAGTTCACCTCGATACGCTTTTGGATGCGCAGCCCGACATTCTAAATCACAACCTTGAAACCGTCGAACGGCTACAACGCCCCATTCGTAAAACCGCGCGTTATGACCGTTCCTTCTGGGTGCTCCGTCATGCTAAGTCACGTGGGTTCATTACCAAGACGGGCGTGATGCTCGGGATTGGCGAACGCGAAGATGAAATGGATCGCTTACTCACCGATATGGCAGAAGCCCAGGTGGATATTTTGACCCTCGGTCAATACTTACAGCCTTCCAAGGCGCATGTACCCATGGATCGCTGGGTACACCCCGATGAGTTTGCCCGCTGGAAAGCCCGTGCCCTCGAATTAGGCTTACGTCACGTTGAATCCGGTCCGCTCGTGCGCTCATCTTACAAAGCGGACGAACAAGCGGTGAAGTTTGATCTCCTCGCCCGACGCGAGCGCACCTCCTAAACATCGTGGAGGGGGCCCCACCCATTGATTTCCGCGGCGAGCTCAACGCGGAACAGTTCGCTGCCGTGACCGCGCCGCGTGGACCTGCCCTCGTCTTAGCTGGAGCTGGCTCAGGTAAAACTCGCACCCTCACCTACCGCGTAGCTTGGTTGCTTGCCCAAGGTACCCGGCCGTGGGACATTCTTCTGCTCACCTTTACCAACAAAGCGGCCCGTGAAATGCTCGAGCGTGTTGAGCATTTAACCGGCGTGCCGCGCGGTCAGTTCTGGGGCGGCACCTTTCACTCTATTGGATTACGCATTGTAAGACGCCACGCTGAAAAAGCAGGCAGGCGCCCGGATCTTACGGTACTCGACGCGAAAGAAGCCGATCAACTCATGACCGAGGTGGTCAATGCCCGCGACGGCGCTTTCCTTAAAGATAAGACCAACCCCAAGGCGCCCGTGCTACTCGATGCGATTTCCCACGCACGTAACACGCTACGGCCACTAACTGAGGTGATTGAAGAACGACTAAGCTGGATGCGCGGGGGTACAGAAAAAGTCTTAGGGTTTGCGGAAGACTACGCTAAGGCGAAAGCCACCCGCAATGTCTGTGACTTCGATGACTTACTCGAACTCTGGCTGCGGGTTTTAGAAACCGACCCTGAAGCCTTAGCTCAATACCGCCGACGCTTTGCGCACATTTTAGTCGATGAGTTTCAAGACACGAACCGACTCCAAGCGCGCATCTTAGATTTACTCGCTTCGGAAAACCAAATCATGGCGGTGGGTGATGATGCGCAGTGTATTTATACTTGGCGTGGAGCAGACTGGGAAAACGTGGTTGGTTTCCCCGATCGCCACCCGGGTACCACGGTGCATCGCATTGAGACCAACTACCGTTCGACGCCTGAGATTCTCAATTTCGCCAATGAAATTTTACGGCACCGCCAGGCCCGACCTGGATTCGAACGTGAACTGCGGGCGGTACGGCCGAGCGGCAAGGTCCCTGTGGTCTACCGCGTTGCTGATACCTCCCAACAGGCCCGACTCGTGGGCCGCCGCATTGCCCTACTCCATCAAAGCGGTACGCCCTTAAGCGCCATCCACGTGCTTTATCGCGCCCACTATCAATCGGTGGAATTGCAGATGGAGCTTAATACCTTGGGTATCCCCTTTGTGATTACGAGCGGCCATAAATTCTTTGATCTGGCGCATGTGAAAGATCTCTTAGCTCACCTGCGCGTGGCCTACAATCCGACCGATACTGCAGCTTGGTCGCGCTTGCTCTGTCTTTTACCTAAAGTAGGTCCGGTCTCTTCGGCTAAAATTCTCACCGCGGCTACCGCAGCGGCAGCGCAAGACGGTCGTCACATCATTCGTGCGTTGCGCTTACCTGAAGTCCTACGCAAAGTAAGTGAGCAAGCTAAGGAAGATTATACCGACCTTGCCTTGACCCTCGAAGACTTACTCGACGGTCATGAAGCTTCACGCGCTAACCGTACCGCTGCACCCGATACACCTGACGCGCCGCCCGCCCAATCCGATTTGTTTCAAGCCCCGAAGAAATCGGAAACCCGCGTGGTACGCACCCCCGCTGAATCGGTGCGCCTCACCATCGAAGGTTGGTACGGCACCCACATGCGCACCCTCTTTCCTGATTGGCAAGAACGTGAAGATGACTTGCAGGGGCTAATTGGTTTTGCGGCACGCTTTGACGATTTGGGCGACATGGTGGCGCAGGTAACTTTACTCAATGGCGAGGCCTCAGATAAATCCCCCGAGCCCGAGGAAGATTGCCTCCGTCTGACGACCATTCACCAATCCAAGGGTTTAGAATTCCCTGTCGTGATTTTACTCGGGGTGGCAGATGGGCTTTTACCCCTGCAGCGGGCGATGGATGAGGGCGACGTTGAAGAGGAGCGACGGTTGTTCTATGTAGCGTGTACCCGAGCGATGGATGAACTCATTTTAGTGGCTCCGAGGTATGCAGCTTCAGGGGAGGGGTACCGTCCGCTAGACCCCTGCCAATTCCTCGAAGCGATGGATGAAGGTGTCTATGAATTAGCTGATCATACCCATCGCCGGCTCTGACATAATCCACTGGATACTTGCCAAGGGGGCTTAGGAGGGGCTTATTCCGAGTTAAACCATGAAGAAAGTCCTCGTTGCCGATAAGATTAGCCCTAGCGGGGTTGCCCTGCTTCGGGCCCAGCCCGGCTATGACGTGGTTGAAGCCTACGGCTCGACCCCCGAAAAGTTACTGGAACTGGTTAAGGACGTGCATGCCATTCTCGTTCGTTCCGAGTCACAAATCACCCGCGAGGTTTTGGCGGCAGCCCCTAAGTTAATTTGCGTCGGACGTGCAGGTGTCGGCGTCGACAATATTGATGTTGATGCCGCTACCGAGCGCGGGGTCATCGTGATGAACACGCCTTCGGGCAATACCATCGCCACCGCTGAACTCACCTTCTCGCACTTACTCGGCTTAGCCCGACCTGTACCCGAGGCGGTTCAATCGATGCGTGAAGGAAAATGGGATCGTAAGACGCTCTCGGGTTCGGAGCTTTTTGGAAAAACTCTCGGTATCCTCGGGCTCGGTCGCATCGGCGCCGAAGTTGCCAAGCGCGCCCTCGCCTTTGGCATGAAGGTTGTCGCTTACGATCCCTACCTTACGGACGCGCGGGCTAAAGCCTTAGGCGTTACCTCCGGTACGCTCGACGAAGTCTATGCACTCTCAGATTACCTTACCGTGCACATGCCCTTGATTGAAAAGGGTAAGCCTGGTGCCACGGAAGGCATGGTGGATGCCGCCGCCTTTGCCAAAATGCGCAAGGGTGCCAAAATTGTAAACTGCGCCCGCGGTGGTATCGTGGACGAACAGGCATTAGCGGAAGCGCTCCGCAGCGGTCAGTGCGGCGGCTGTGGCTTTGATGTCTTTGTGGAAGAACCCATGGCCAAGGATCACCCCTTACGTTCCTTACCCAAGGCTCACCTCTCGCCACACTTGGGTGCATCGACGGCGGAAGCGCAGGAAAATGTTGGCGTAGAAGTCGCAGAGGCCTGCATCACGGTACTGGGAGGGGGTTCACCCGCGAATGCCGTCAATCTTCCGTCGGTCGACAGCCAAACCCTCGCCGCGGTACGTCCCTTCCTTGCTCTAGGTAACACCCTGGGTGCGATTGTGCGGCAACTCGCCGCTCCCGGCCGAGTTGAAGCTCTGCGCCTCACGACTTTTGGGGCGGGCTCCGATCAAGCCGCAGGTGCCATCACGCGTGCGGTTCAGCGCGGTTACCTGCGCGGCGTGGTTGAAGGCGTGAATGATGTTAATGCCCCAGGAAAACTTCGTGCCCTCGGGGTTGAAGTCCAATCCGTACGCTCCTCAGCAGAAGCCGACTACAAGGAGTTAGTCTTAGTTGAAGCGCATCTGGCTGGCGGCGGCACCGTCTCAGCTGCAGGGACCGTGCTCGGCAAAGCGCAGTCACCGCGCGTAGTTTCGATTAATGGGCGCACCTTAGAATTCGTACCTGAGGGCATCTTACTCTTAATTGAAAATCAAGATCAGCCTGGCATCATTGGCACGCTCGGTACCTTATTGGCCAAGGAAAAAGTTAATATCGCCAATATGGCGCTCAGCCGCACCGGAGGCCCAACCGCACTTGCGGTCTATCAACTCGATACCTCACCTAGCCCCGCCGGCATGGCAGAAATTTTGCGCAACCCTGCCATTATAGGTGCTAAGCTGATTGAAGCGTAACTCATGACTGCTAACGACGTCATCGGCCTCGTTACCTGTGCCCTACTCGGCTACGTGTTGGGCTCGGTCAACGTGGCAGTGATCATCGCCAAACGTCATGGGGTCGATATCTTACAAGCTGGTTCAGGAAATCCTGGCGCCACCAATGTTAAGCGCGTCTTGGGTAAGCGTCTGGGTAATTTAGTTTTTGGTCTCGATGCCTTAAAAGGAGCGGCGGGCGCATGGCTCCCTGCCTTGCTCGTGGCGAGTGTGCTCGCCACCGAAGTCACCTTTACCCAACAGACGGCTGGGTTCATTGGCGTTCTTCTTGGTCACTGCTTCTCCTGCTTCCTAGGATTCCGCGGCGGTAAAGGCGTGGCGTCGACCATCGGCGGCCTCCTCGTACTCCTCACCATTCCCGTCCTCGTGGGCGCGTTGCTTTGGGCGCTGGTATTTTTCTCTACACGGTATGTGTCGTTAGCCTCAATCACGCTCGGGCTTTCTCTGCCCTTGAGTTGTTGGTTTCTGCCTCAAGTCACTGGGCTCAGTTACGGACGTGAGGAATTCGCAGTAGCCGCCTTTTTAGCTGGGTTTAATGTTTGGACCCATCGCTCGAATCTCGCTCGCCTTTTGCGGGGAGAAGAAAATCGTTTTGCTAAGTCAAAGGACAACCTCTCATGAACCGCCCTACTGTCGGCATCGCTCTGCTCGGTCTAGGTACCGTGGGGCAAGGCGTGTGGAAGCACCTCGCCGCTCAGAAGGGTGACCTGGAAGCGCGCCTCGGGGTACGACTCGATTTACGCGGCGTGGCCGTTCTTCATAAAAGCCGGACGCGCAAGGTAAAGGTCCCTGCCCGTCTACTAACTACCAACGCACAGAAACTTATCGATGACCCCAAAGTCGATATCGTACTCGAACTGATTGGCGGCACCACTGTAGCCCGTCGCTTAGTCCTCAGCGCCCTGCGTGCCGGCAAGACCGTGGTCACCGCCAATAAGGCACTGCTTTGCGAGTACGGCCCAGAAATTCTCGCCGCCGCCAAACACGGCAAGGCGCGCCTGTTCCTCGAAGGATCGGTGGGCGGAGGTATTCCCATTGTTAAAACCTTACGCGAAGGCTTAGTGGCGAATCGCTTCGATCTGATTGTCGGAATTGTCAACGGTACCTGTAATTACATTCTCACGCGCATGGGTGAGGATGGTCTTACCTTTGAGGCCGCTTTAGCTGAAGCCCGAGCCAAGGGTTATGCCGAAGCTGACCCTTCACTTGATGTCGATGGTATTGATGCTTGGCACAAGGCCTCGATCCTTGGTTTCCTAGCTCACGGTAAGTGGGCTCCCCGAGCTCGCACCTTGGTCGAAGGCATTCGCGGCGTAACCGCAGCCGACATCGGTTTTGCCAAAAAGTTTGGATATACCCTGAAGCACTTAGCGGTGATCCGGCGCGATTTAACTGCGGGCTGGATGTCGGTAGGTGTCTACCCCGCACTGGTACCTTCCGATGATATTCTGGCCAAGGTATCGGGCGTGAACAACGGCATCACCTTGCGAGGCGATGTTGTGGGTGCGACTACCTTAGCAGGCAAGGGTGCCGGCGGCGATGCCACGGCTTCGGCGGTGATTGGCGACCTGGCGGATGCGATTCTCGAGCGGACGGGGGGCGGTCGTGCTGGAGCCGACTTACATGCACTCGCCGCTGCTGGTAAGAACGTGCGCATGGCACCTGAAGAGGCGATTATTTCTCCGTTCTACTTACGACTCACCTTGCGGGACGCTCACGGTGTCCTCGCTGGCATCTATCGAATTTTTGCGCGCCACAAAGTATCGATTGCACGCGTGGTGCAATATGAACACGCCGAGACCGGCACGGGCACGCTTACCCTTTCTACTTATCCTGGCAATGAACGCGACATGAGCCGAGTCGTTGCGGAACTGGCGCGCCTCAAGACCGTGCTCAAGCCACCTGCCCTACTCCGAATTTTCGCTCCCTAAGCGATGGCCTTAATTGTTCAAAAATACGGCGGTACGTCGGTCGGTACGGTCGAACGTATTAAAAATGTAGCGGCCAAGGTAAAGTCCCAGTGGTCACAAGGTCATCGCCTAGTGGTCGTGGTCTCAGCACGCAGTGGCGTGACCAATGAACTGATGTCGCGGGCCAAGGCTTTATCGCACCTCCCAGAAGAGCGTGAGATGGATGTTTTGCTCGCGGTAGGTGAGCAAGAAACCATCGCCTTAACTGTGATGGCACTCCATGCCATCGGCGTGCCCGCGGTTTCGCGAACCGGAGCCCAAGCGGGTATCTTTACGGATGGGAACCATACCCGGGCTCGTATTGTTCGTATCACGGGAGGCGACCTCCCCGCCCGCCTCGAAGAAGGCAAGGTCGTGGTAGTAGCAGGCTTTCAAGGCGCCACCGAAGCCGGCGAATTAACCACCTTAGGTCGAGGCGGCTCCGACCTCACCGCTATCGCGGTCGCGGCTGCGATTAAGGCCGATATTTGCCAAATTTATACCGATGTGGACGGTGTTTATACCGCCGATCCGCGAATCGTGCTCGATGCCCGCAAGCTCACGCGCTTGTCGCATGAAGAAATGCTCGAGCTCGCTTCCAGCGGATCTAAGGTCATGCAAGCCCGCTCAGTGGAGTTTGCACAAAAGCATGGCGTACCCTTTGAAGTACGCTCCTCCTTTAACGACAACCCCGGAACCCTTATTACCGCCATGGATAAAACTCTTGAAGATGCTACCCTTGCAGGCGTTGCCCTCGATCGTTCCCAAACGCGCATCACCGTTCGCGACCTACCCGACCGCCCGGAAGCCATCGCCGCACTCTTTGAAGATCAGGGCGATGCTGGCTTGAGCGTGGATATGATTATCAAGAATCTCGGTAAAGGCGGTAAGGCTAACTTAACCTTCTCGATTAACAGCGATGCGGTGGCCAAGGCCGACGTCGTGATCCAACAACCCTTACGACGCCTAGGCTCAGGCACGGTACGTTCCGCGGGCGAGGTC
>CAZEDB010000026.1:0-18879 GCA_964510855.1 uncultured Enterobacteriaceae bacterium
GGTAGGGCCCGCCCGCTGGGCGGGCCGCGGTCGTCCCAGCGGGACGACCCTACCTTAAGAAAATCACGCTAGGGCGACCTCGCACGTCCACTGCTCGAGCGCACCGGGCTCAACCCAGCGCAGGCCCTTGCCGTGGGTCGGGCTGTTGGGCGCGCCCATCCAGGGCTCAACACAATAGAAAGGTGATTCGGGAGCTTCTGTCCAAGTAACCACCATCGCCCATTCATCAGGAATGGGTTCATCGCCAATACGCAGCACAATATCTTCCTCACCTGAACGCGGCCCGAGGTGAACCTCGGCTGACTTGAGTCCAGTAAACAAACAATCAACCAGGCGAGCGTCATCAAACTTAACCTCGGTGACACCTTTCATCTCCGCATAAGGCACGAGTTTGCCATCAGCTCCATGGCGCCAAGTTTTACGCGCCGGAACTTTTAAGCGATAGTCGCCCCGATTTAAACCTGTATGCCAGGGGAGTTGAAAATAAAAATGATGGCCCGGGCACCAAGGCAGACGCTCGCTCGAACGATTCTCGAGCGACATGACCACGCGCAAGCGTAGTTCGTGAAATTCATAGCGCACCGAGAAAGCGTGCGGCCAAGGATAGGCTTCCCGATCTGCAGCGGTTGGGCGATGCTCGGCGGTAAAATGCGTTGGGCCTGAATCGATAAGTTCAAAAGTACCGTCGCGGGCAAAGCCATGATGCGGCATGGGGCGACGAACACCGTCGGGGCCCTTCCAAGCAAACTTCTCCCCATCGGCATAGGTGCGACCCATGAAGGGAAAAAGAATCGGGTTACCGCCACGGACAGCTGCCAGATTTTTCGCGTCAAAAGTCTCGGGCCAATAAAGCACCTCACGACGACCCGAGGGCAAATCGAGCCACCAGCGCATCAAGCGTGCCCCGCGCGTAGGGCAGGCTTCAAAACTCGAGGCCCCGACGCGCCAACGAAGGCACGGCAGTCCCGAGTTTTCAAAAGGCGTCATGGCGCAACCTTCAGCGAACAAACCGATAATGGCAAACTCTCCATTCGCCGGTGCGGAAATTCCAAAGCTCAGCACAGGCCATGAAGAATACCCTCCAGTAGGCTAACCAACGGCGGGCTTGGCCTGGGGGATAGGTGCGACGGAAAATTTCTAGCGCTTGCTCGCGATGACGATCGGTATTCTCGAGCCAGTGCTCCGAGGTCTGGCCGTAGTGACGACCCTCGACCACCCAGCGCGCCTCGAGGCGAAGATCATCTTGGAAGCGACCGGCTAAATCATCTGAGGGCATAATGCCGCCGGTGAAAAAGTGGCGGGACATCCAATCCGTGCCATCTTTACTTTCAAAATGGTAGGGTGTGTCGGCGTGCGTGAAGACGTGAATGAAGGCCTTACCGCCGGGCTTCAACCAAGTAGAGATGCGGCGTAGGAGCTCAGCCCAATTTTTCATATGCTCAAACATTTCTACCGAAACTAAGCGGTCGTAGCCGCTTTCAGCGGGTGCAAAGCGATTCATGTCGCAGGTAATAACCTCGACATGGCGAAAACCTTTTTCACGACAGACCGATTCAATATGTTCGCGCTGGGTAGCTGAGTTTGAAACCGCGGTGATGCGCGCGTTCGGATATTTCTCTGCCATCCAGAGGGTGAGGGAGCCCCAACCACAACCGAGTTCTAAAATGCGCATGCCATCGGCGAGCTCAGCGCGTCGGCAACTGAGTTCGAGCATGGCTTCTTCGGCTTGAGCGAGTGTTTCTGTCCCCTTCTCATACCAGGCCGAGGAATATTTGAGACGAGGGCCGAGGCAAAGACGGTAAAACTCGGTGGGCACTTCGTAGTGCTGAGCGTTGGCTGCTTTAGTTTCAATGGCGACGGGGAGCGTACGAAGCTCGGCGGCGAAAGCTGCGGCGCGAGTTTCCCGTCCGGCGGTATCACCGGCGCGCTCTTCACGAATGCGCTGACGCAGGAGCCGACGAATCCCCCAACGCAAAACGGAGTCAGGGAGAATGTCCCAGCCAATAAGATGATCGATGAAGGGCATAAGCAGACGGAAATTAGGGAAGAGGCTGGGCAAATCGCCACCGCAAATAAACGAGCCCCGCTGGGCGGGGCTCGTTGAAGGTCTGACGCTTACTTACTTTTGACGGACAGGACCGAGGGGGAGGCGCTTCGAAGCAGGCACGGAGGCAGGTGCTTCAGATGCAGGCGTCACTGGGCTCGGGGCGTAAACGGGGATAGCCTCTTCATTGCCGCTAGCGCTAGGAGGCTGTGAAGGGGTATTGCAGCCAGCGAGGGCGACGACGAGAGCAGTGAGGAACAGATTGCGGGCCATGGTAGATAGGTGCAGGGTTAGACCTCTTTGATACCTATGGACGCCCCATGGACAAGCGCAGATTCACCCTTTTCGGTGCTATTCATTTGTACCGGTAACTATTACCGCAGCCGCCATGCCGAAGCTTACTTCAATTGGCGGGCTCAAAAACAGGGTTTAGGCGCACGGGCCTTTTCACGGGGGCTTTTAACTTCAATGGTAGCCGAGGAGCCCACCCGGCTCTCCCCCAGCACCGCCGAGCGGCTTAAGCACTTGGGCATCCCCTTGGCTTTAACCGCCCCAGAGCCGATTCAACTCACCCAGGGCGACCTCGTGCGGGCGCACCGGGCAGTGGCCTTAAGGCGCGACGAGCATCGCGCACTCATGAACCTTCAACACCCCGAGTGGGCTGACCAAATTGAATACTGGGATGTAAGGGATATCGATGAACTTGAGGCCGAGCTCGCCCTGCCCCGCATCGAAATACAAGTTGACCAACTGCTTAAGCTTTACGCTTGAGCGGCCCACTTTTCCACTAAGGCGACCTGTTCCTCGGACGTAAGTTGCCAACCGGGAGTTGCACGCAAGCGCTCTGCTAAATGATGTAACGCAATACCCGCAAAGGTGGCGAGATTGAGACTCTGCGCAAACCCCTGCATCGGCAGACAAAAGCGATAATCCGCCATAGCCAAAGCTGTAGGCGAAGCGCCCGCATGTTCATTACCAATGATAACCGCCAGCGGCTGATCGAGGGGAATGTCAGCAAGGCTCAATGCCCCAGGCGCTAAATCGGCGACTGCCAAGCGATAACCACGCGCGCGTAAACCTTCGAGGGCTCGACGCACATTGGCTTCAGCACCGGGTTCACGCGCAACCTCAGCGGCATAAAGACGGTCTTGCGCCGGAAAGTCTTCGCGACGGTGGCAGATTAAATCTACCCAGCGCCCTGCCCCCATCGAGGTCTCTCCGTCTTCAACCACAACCGCACGCTGCTCAAGGGCGTGGACTTCTTGTAACCCCAACGCATCACAGGTGCGTAAAAGTGCACCGATGTTGCGCGACTTATAAACATCGTCGAATACCGGTATGAGCCGACGCGTCCGACCCGCCGCAACCTCGCGGCAGCGCTGTAAACGTGCGGGCGTCAGGCCCGCCATGGTTTAGGCGACGGAGGGAGCGGTTTCGCGACGGAGCGTAGCGAGATGATCGGCGGCCTCACGGAAAAGGGCGCGGACCTCATCGAGCGTTTCACGTCCGACTTCAGCCTGAGTGGTTGCTAACTCGCGCAGAGCTTCAGCACGTTTAGACAAATCTTCCGCAATCGCCTCAACGGAACTAATGATACGGGCGCGACTTTCGCGCGTATGCGGGTCGAGACTATTAGCGAGGGTTTGGACTTCACCAGCCAAGGTCTTGCTGCGCTCTTTGACTTCGGCTGCAAGAATACGCGTGTCAGGCACGGTACGTAGATCAGAAGCTAGACCTAAGCGGGCGAGGGACCAAATAATCCATTTCGTAGGGTCGAACTGCCAGGGCTTCACGCCGTTACGATAGTCATGCTGAAACTCGTGGTGATAATTGTGGTAACCTTCGCCGAAGGTTAAGAGAGCAACTGCACCGCTATCACGCGCACTGTGGCGAGTCGAATAAGGGCGACGGCCAATCATGTGGCAAAGCGAGTTGATGCAGAAGGTGCCTTGTTGGACCACCACCGTGCGAAGCAGACCCGCCACTAAGAAGCAGGCCAAGGCGGTGTCACCAGGAGTTCCGGTAACGAAGTGACCGTAAGCCCAACCTAAAAGCGTAGGGACAACAAACCCGACAATTACAGCGATGGTTTGCACGTGGCGGTGCTGCCACATAACCAAGGGATCCGCTTCTAAATCCTTAACATTGGTTACGGGAGGCTTGGGCTTGAGACGGAAAAGGAGCCAGCCGATGTGAGCATAGAAGAAACCCTTAGAAATATCATAGGGATCCTCATCTTCATCCACGTGCTTGTGGTGAATACGGTGGTCGGCCGACCAATCGAGGGCGGAGTTCTCAAAGGAAGCTGCCCCGAAAAGCAGGGTGAAGAGCTTAACCGGGGTCTTAGCCTTAAAAGACAGGTGCGAGAAAAGGCGGTGGTACCCTAGGGTGATGCCAAAACCCGTCGCGTAGTAGTAAAACACGAAGAGGGAGAGGACAAAGCCCCAGCCTAGGTCTTGGCTCCAGTGGTTCCAGATGAACCAGGGGACGACCGTTAAAGAGGCTAAAGCGGTCCCAATCAGGAAGATGGAAGTGACCCATTCAATCCGGTAGATTGGGAAGTTGCGGAACATCAATTGCATGACCCCTAAACCCTATTAAATACTAGGAAAAATGCCAGCGATTAATTGAAATAGGCGCTAATCAGGTGCGGGCACGCTTCCAGGCGTTGCCAATCGGTAAAACTCGCACCGGTTCGCGGGTTTTCACCCAAACTTGGTTCTCCTTAAGCTGCTTAGTGGGAAGACTTTGGCAGGCGTCACCAAAAGACGATAAGGGCAGCTTCTTACCCCGAGGAGAGGCGTTAAAACGTTCGGCAGTAGCTTTGATACGCTCAACCGCAACTTTGGGATTATCGTCTTCTGGCACCTGCACCACCCAACCTACTAAGTCGTCAGGCAGTCCACCATCAGGCGAACTCACCAAGACCACGTGATGTTTTTTAACCGGCTTCTCGCGCTCAACCGCGTCGGCCTCGGCCTCGCGCTTCATTTCGTTGAGCATTTCAGCGAGTTTGCGGGCGTCGACACCGTTGCGTTGTAAAACCTCTTTCACGAGGTCGAGAGAAACTTTGGCCATAACCTATGTGAGGCAGGCTTGGCTCAAGAGGGAAGCGGGAGTTATTCGCAACCTTGCCCTAAAGCCCTACCTTCCCACGCTCCAAGCATGGCAACTATGGGACAAGCCTGGGCCGATGCCCGTCGTGCCGCTCGCGTCGACGGCCTACGCACCCTTATACCCCAAAAGGTCGGGTCAGCTGGCGATCTGACCTTAGAAATCGGCTGCGGCCATGGTCACTGGTTAGTCGCTTACGGCGAAGCTCACCCCAACGAACGTTGCCTCGGGATCGACTTACTAGGTGAACGCTTGGCTAAATGTGAAGCTAAGCGCGCCCGACGCCAGTTAACCAACGTTCACTTTCTTAAAGCAGAAGCCGCTGAATTACTCGATGCCCTGCCGAAGGATCTCCGTCTAACCAAAGTATTTATTCTTTACCCCGACCCTTGGCCTAAGCGTCGGCAAAATCACAATCGCTTCTTACAGGCGGCTAACCTCGACCGTCTGGCGCGGGCTTGCCCGCCAGGGACGCCACTTGCCTTCCGCACGGACCACGCCGATTACCACACCGCCGCTGGTGAGGCACTCGCCGTCCACCCCGATTGGCAGATCGAGCCTGAAGCATCATGGCCCTTTGAAGCCGCAACCTTTTTCCAAGACTTGCTGCGCGATAAACGCGACTGGATTGCCCGACGACGCTAAGGGGCTTGCGCAGGTAAGCCGACCTCACACAGTTGCTTTATGGAGAAAGCCTCCGCACGGCAGACCAAGATTGTTGCCACCCTCGGGCCCGCTTCGGATTCGCCAGCGATGCTGGCACAATTGGTGAGCAAGGGCGTTGATGTCTTCCGTCTTAACATGGCGCATGCCGACGAAGCTTGGGTACGCCGCGTCGTCGCCGATGTACGCGTAGCTGCTGCCGCCGCTGGTCGTGAGGTTGCTATCATGATGGATGTTAAGGGCCCTGAGATTCGTACCGATGCCCGCCCCAAGCCCCTCACCCTAAGCGCTGGGCAAGTCGTTGATGTCGCGGGCCCCGAAGCCAAACCCGAAGCTAACGTCGAACTGATTCGCACCAACTACGAACCGATTGTGCGCGCGGTGCGCAAAGGCGGGCTGGTCTTAGTCGATAACGGCTTAATTCAATTTCGTGTTACGGAACGAAAGAAAGATCGCCTGCGCTGCGTGGTCGAACAACCCGGCACTTTAGGTAGCCGACGCCATGTAAATTTACCTGGAGTTAAAGTGGAGCTCCCTGCCCTAACGGAAAAAGACAATCGGGATGTGGCTTTAGGTTGCGAAGTCGGATGCGATTTCTTTGCACTCTCCTTTGTGCGCGTAGCGGCCGACGTTCGCGCTCTACGCGGCTTGCTCATTGAACACGATTCTCGGGCGGGCATTATTGCGAAAATCGAAGACCAATCCGCCGTTGATCACTTAGGGCCGATTGTAACGGAATCCGACGCCTTGATGGTCGCGCGCGGCGACCTAGGCATTGAAATCCCTTACGAAACCTTACCACTCGTCCAACGCCGCGCCATTCGTCTCTGCCATACCGCGCGCAAGCCGGTGATTGTTGCGACCCACATGTTAGAGTCGATGATCACCAACCCCGTACCTACCCGGGCGGAAGTTTCTGACATCGCCAATGCCGTAGCTGAGTCAGCTGACGCGCTCATGCTCTCCGGCGAAACCACTACAGGTAAGCATCCGCTTAAATGTGTAGAGGTGATGGCGCGTATTGCCGCTGCGGTTGAACGCGATCGCCCGCCCGACATGACGCCTGAGCCAAGCGGCGATACCCCAAAAGCCAAACTCCTTCGCGCCGCCGCAGCCCTCGCCCGCAATTTAGGGGGTGCCGGAATTTTAGTCTTCACGCGTAATGGCGATTTACCGCGCGTCCTGGCTTCGCTGCGCCCCGCAGGTTGCGACATTCATGCCTTTGCCGAAGAGCCAAGTATTGTACGAAAAATGCGTCTGCTTTGGGGCGTAGAACCCCATCTCTTAAATTTTAAAGACGGGGCCGAGGCCACTATTCAGGCAGCCTTAAAGCGGTTACGCGATTCAGGCAGTTGCTTACCCGGAGAGTTAATGGTCATCGTTACCAACGTCATTTTAGGCGAAGGCATTATCGACAGCATTCAGTTACGCGCGGTGCCGCCGCTACCTCCCGCTCAGACCCGTCCGAGACGCGCAAAATAAAGTTTGGCTAAAGCTTGGGTGCCGAGATCGCCATCGCCGGCGGCGGCGACCTCATCATACAACCGCGCGGCTAACGCTAGACCAGGGAGGTCGAGTTGCGCGGCGCGTGCGGTGGCGAGCGCGAGGCCAAGATCTTTTATAAAATGACGGACGTAAAACCCGGGCGCAAAATCTTGTCGCAAGACGCGCGGGGCAAGGTTGGACAAACCCCAACTACCAGCCGCTCCGCCCGTAATCGAACTCAACACCGTTTCAGGATTTAAGCCCCCGGCTTTGGCAAAGGTCAGCGCTTCGCAAACCGCAATCATGCCCGAAGCAATCGCAACTTGGTTAGCGAGTTTACATAACTGACCCGCACCCGGCCCGCCCTGCAAGACGAGGGTCTTACCCATAAGGGCTAATAACGGTTGCGCGCGTTCGAAGTCCGTGCGTCGTCCACCCACCATAATCGAAAGCGTGGCCTCGCGCGCGCCACGATCGCCACCCGAAACCGGCGCATCGAGCGCACCCACATTTTTCTGCAAAGCTTCGGCCGCCAGCGTGCGAGCGAGAGCGGGATCTGAGGTGGTTAAATCGATGAGGAGCTGGCCGGGTTGTGCGACCGATAAAAATCCCTGCGGGCCTTGCCAAACTTCAGCGACGTCGGAGGGATACCCTACCATCGAAAAAGCCACCTCAGCTTCGCGGGCGGCGGCAGCGGGTGACTCAGCCCAACGAGCCCCGGCAGCCAGAAGCGCCGAAGCCTTAGCCGGGGTACGCGTGTAGAGCGTTAGGCTATGACCCGCGGCCAAAAGATGGCCGGCCATGGACTGACCCATGACTCCCGTGCCGACAAAGGCGATACGCATGAGGCAGACAACCACAGTTACGTTGGGCTTCAACGTTCAAACTGCGGCAGGCTTGCCAGACGGGGTAAGTCCGAGGATAACTCTCTGTCATGGCCCGCGCTGAGCCCTTAACGGTATCCGACCTCGCCGAAGTCCTTAAAGGTCACGTAGGCACGCTCGGTACGCTTGAAGTCGCAGGCGAAGTAACGGGCTACAAACTCTACGGCGGATCTGGACATCATTACTTTTCGCTTAAAGACGAAGGGGCAGTTGTAGCCTGCGTGCTCTACGCTTTTAACGCGCGTCGGGTCATGACCCGTATCGCCGATGGGCAACGCTTAGTGATTCGTGCCAAGCCCGATTTTTATGGCAAAATGGGTCGGCTCTCCCTCGTGGTTGAGCAGGCTCGTGCCGAAGGCGAAGGGGATCTTTTTCGGAAATTTAAAGAGCTCGAAGCCCGACTCAAAGCGGAAGGTCTGTTTGACGAGGAACGTAAGCGCCCCATCCCTGCCTTCCCTCGCACCGTCGCCTTTGTAACTTCGAAGTCAGGAGCGGTTTGGCACGACTTCACAGAAATTCTCCAGACCCGTGGTTGGGTGGGCTCGGCTTGGCTCGTGCCCGCTACAGTCCAAGGTGCTAACTGTGCCGCCGAAGTGATTCGTGGTCTACAACGCGCCGCCAAAATTCCTGGCATTGATTTAATTGTGGTCGGGCGTGGTGGCGGCTCGATGGAAGACCTCTGGGGATTTAATGATGAGGCCTTAGTGCGCGCGGTTGTAAACTGCCCTATTCCAGTGATTTCAGCCGTTGGGCACCAAACCGATTTTACTTTATGCGATTTTGCCGCCGATCGCCGCGCCGAAACCCCAACCGCTGCGGCCGAGCTTATTGCCTCAGGTCGCTCGCGTCTCGTAGATGAAGTACGCCACCTACGGGCGCGTCTCGCTGGGTGCGCACCCGCAGCGCGCCTGCGTGAACTACAACAAGATTTCACAATGCTGCGCGATCGGCTGGTGCATGCTGGTGCTGAAGCCCTCTCCACTAAGCGCGAAACGCTAGCGCACTTCCGCAGCGAACTCCACCGGCTTTCCCCCCGCGCGCGCCTAGGAGTAGCGCGCGAACGACTCGGTCAGTTAGGTAAACGCTTAACTGCCGCAGGCTTTGATTCGATTCTCGCCCGGGGCTTTGTTTTAGTGCGTGACCGCGAAGGCAAGGTGCTGGATTCGCGCACCGACGTTACGCCAGGTCGAGCCTTACGTTTGCGTTTTCGCGATGGTGAAGCCGCTGCCGAAGGCCGTTAAGCCCGACGTCGAGCCGCGATTAAAAATTCCTTATTCCCTTCGCCGCCAAGCAAGGGCGACTCCATGGTATCGAGCACAACGGCCTCGGGCAGTCCAGCAACCGCGTGACGAATACCGGCAAGGACGCGGGCATGAATGGCTTCATCGCGAATAACCCCTCGGCCGCGATTGGCTTCTTCTTTGGTAGCTTCAAATTGCGGTTTTACTAAAGCCACGAGCCAGCCTCCAGGCGCAAGACGCGTCCAGACCGAAGGTAAAACGGCAGTGAGCGAGATAAACGAAACGTCCATCACCAAGGCACCATAGGTTCGACGCGGAAGTTTTGCGGTGGGCAATTCGCGCGCATTAAGACGTTCGTAATTCGTCACCCGAGGGTCGCGCCGAAGTTTATCGTGGAGTTGAGCCTGACCCACATCGACACAAGTAACTTCGGTGGCACCGCGTTGGAGGACACAATCGGTAAAACCTCCGGTTGAGGCACCGACGTCGAGCACCGCGAGTCCCGCCGGATCGAGTTTGAAGTGAATTAAAGCCGCCTCGAGCTTTTCGCCCCCGCGCGAAACAAAACGTGGCGGGGCTTCAACCGTGAGCGGACTATCCATCGGCAAGCGTTGCGAGGCTTTAGCGACCACGCTGTCAGGGCCGGTTCGTACCTTGCCAGCGAGAATCAGCGCCTGGGCGAGGGTACGTGAAGTCACTAACCCTCGTGCAACCAAGAGTTCATCAGCTCGCATACGGGTTACGGCAGACGCCATAACTTACCGTGGGGCATCTCACGCCCGAAGGCGAGCCGAGGCTTACTCGCGGCGGCTGAGCAGGAAGGCTAAGTTACCTAGGGCAGCGACAAAGGCGGCGATATAAGTCCAAGCTGCAGCATCGAGCACTTCCTTGGCCCCACGGTCTTCATCCGCAGCCAATAAATTCGAGGCTTGGAGTGCACTACGCGCGCGCGCCGAGGCATCGAACTCCACTGGCAGGGTGATAAGCGTAAAGAGGGTGATGACCGCATAAGCACCAATCGCGATGTTAAGGATCATCCCGCCGCCGCCCTGGGAAAACATGAAGCCGCCCAAAAGAATGGCAAAGAAGGCAATTTGATTCGCGACCATGGTCAGGGGCACCAAGGTAGAGCGCATCTTGAGTGGGCCATAAGCACGGGCGTGCTGAATCGCGTGACCGGCTTCGTGCGCCGCTACACCTAAGGCGGCAATACTGGTGCCATCATAATTATCGGTGGATAAAGCTAGCTGACGCTTAGTGGGATCGTAGTGGTCAGAAAGGAAACCGTCGACGCGGACAATTTCCACGCCCGTCACGCCAGCAGCACGCAAGACCTCGGCGGCAGCTTCGGCACCTGAGACGCCGGAGCGTGACGCCACTTGGCTCCAGCGATTGAAGGTAGATTTAACCTTAAACTGGGCCCAAAGGCCGAGCAGGAGGGGGACGATAATGTAGGCTAAGAAGTCCATAGACCTCTTAAGATACAGAGTCCCAGCGGCTGGCAAGCGTGACTGGGCTATAACTTTAAGGGGGTTTTGGAGGCTTTGCCGGGGCTGGACATCTAGGACCGAGCCGCGAAGAGTCTTGGCATGGCCGACTTTCGTATCGCCGACCGCACCTTCCGCAGCCGCCTCCTAACCGGCACGGGGAAATATGCCTCGGCCACCCAACTACGCGAGGTGCTCGACGCCTCGGGGGCAGAAATTGTCACCGTTGCCATCAAGCGGGTACAGTTTGGCCGGCGCGAAGATAGCATTCTCTCCGCCCTCGACCCGGCGCGTCACCTTGTCCTACCCAACACCTCAGGGGTGCGTACCGCCAAGGAAGCCGTCTTCGCCGCTGAACTCGCGCGTGAAGCCTTAAATACCAACTGGCTCAAACTGGAAATCCACCCCGACCCTAAGTATCTCATGCCCGATCCGATTGAGACCTTAGAGGCGTGTGAGATTTTAGTGAAAAAAGGTTTTACTGTTTTACCTTACATACACGCCGATCCCGTACTCGCCAAAAGATTAGAGGCCGTAGGTGCGGCAGCGGTCATGCCTTTAGGTTCACCCATCGGTTCCAATCAAGGTCTCTGCACCCGCGATTTCTTACGCATCATTGTCGAACAAGCGCGCGTGCCCGTAATTGTAGACGCGGGTTTAGGTGCGCCTTCACACGTCGCTGAGGCCATGGAAGCAGGTGCAGATGCGGTTTTAGTTAACACCGGAATCGCCTCGTCGCCCAACCCCGTGGCGATGGGACGGGCCTTCCGTCTCGCTGTAGAAGCCGGCCGTGGCGCACGAGAAGCCGGACTGGGCTCAGCCTCACTCGCCGCCCAACCGACGTCGCCCCTAACGCACTTCTTGGATTAAATCCAAGTCTTCGCCGCCGCCGTACAAAGTTGAGCCGCGGCTTGCTGAGGCGAAGCCGCACGCGCAATCGCCGCACTTAACGCCACGCCATAGGCCCCGAGCGTTTGAATCGCGGGAAAATCTGCGGACGTTACCCCTCCAATAACAAACGCGGGTAGCCGTGATTGTTGGATGAGATCTTTGAGCGCGTTCGAAGTTTGCACCGGGGCATGAGCCAACTTTGAAGAGGTGGCACGGTAAGGTCCGACGCCGACATAATTGGGTGCACCTAAAGTTAAACGCTGGAGGTCACTTGGGTAATTCAAGGTAACACCAATTAAAGCCTGCGCTCCTAAACGCTCGCGAGCGACGAGGGGAGACGCGTCGGCGGCTCCGAGGTGTACCCCATCCGCGCTGACTTGAGCCGCAACCTCAACCGAATCATTGACGATAAATGTAGCTTGATAGGTGCGACAAATTTTTTGGACGGCACGCGCCAACTCAACCCATGCAAGCGCATCTAAACCCTTAGCGCGTAACTGTACCCACCGCACCCCTCCGCGGCAGGCGAGTTCGGCTTGCTCGACATGACCCAGAGAGGGCAAATCTAGGGTAACAAACTGAAGCCGAGGTAACACGGTGGTTAAATCTTCTTTCCAATACTCGGTCAGGCGACAGAATAAATTTGCCGTAATTCATGCGGAACCCCCACTCCCATTCTCTGCGGAGCAGAACTGGCTTTTCGCTGGTTTTAGCTCTAGCCGTGATGGCGCTTCTCGTACTGGTCGTTTTATCGATTGCGGGCTTTCTCGCCATTGAATCGCGGGTAGCCGCTTCGAGTCAGTCGATGCGACAGGCCCGCCTTAATGCCCTAGCTTCGATGCGCGAGGCGTTAGGGGTTCTCCAACAAGAGATGGGACCCGACCAACGCATTTCTGCCAACGCCGCCCTGCTTGATGCCAACCCCGATACCCTAGATTTATCGGATGGAACCGCCAGTACCACGCTACCAGGCAATGCTTGGCACCCGCATTGGACCGGAAGTTGGAATAGCTACCGGCCAGGTTTAATGCGCGATAGTGAATACGATGCGGTGGGTAAAGGGACGGTACCCATAACCGAGCGACGCCTAAATCATGCTCCTAGTTATGAGAAGGTCGGTCTCATCGGGGGTGAACGTACCTTTCGGCGCTGGTTAGTATCTTCTGGATACGATAACGCATGGGATACCGCTAACCCAACTGTAACCATCACGGTAGGTCTTCGTAGTGAGCGCTCAGCGACAACTTCACTAAGTGCGCTTCGGCCGGCGTGGACCTGGAACGCCGCCAGCTCAAGTAATGCCGCACGACTACTCGGACCTGCCACGCTTGGCCTACCCTCAAACACCAGCGCTTATACCGCTCGCGTTGATGCACCGCTGGTTCCTTTTCCTGGTATTAGTGAGACAGAAACAACCGGTCGATTTGCTTGGTGGGTAAGTGACAACTCGCAAAAAGCGGCGGTGAATTTGGCATTAAGACCAGAGGCGACGAACACTTGGGAGCGAGTGAGTGCAGTTTTTACACCCGACCGTCCTGTACCTGAAGTTCCCTCCCCTTCCAGCGGAGCAACCCCCCTAGCCTTACAAGGCGCTGCCACACGCACGACTTCTAAGGATTTTGCTTTCTTTGGTTTCGACGCCTCTAAGGCGATCGGCGTGGGTTCGTTTGGAGAACTCGGCCATGCCTTTACTGCCGCCAGTGCGAGCACGGATCCGAGTTGGCGAAACTTTTGGTTTGATTACACCACCGCTTCGCGCGGCGTTCTCGCCAGTCCCCTCGCAGGCGACCTCAAGACCGATTTAAATTTATTACTTGAGAACCCAAATCGAGTGAACCTCGCCTCCAAGCATATTGATATCGGCGCAGCAAGTTCGCCTATTAATTCAGGGGTTACCGCCGATTGGTATAACTACGCTGTACATGATACCATCGACGAGGCACGAGATTATCTTTTTTACTTTCACCGCCAGGCGGGGACGGAAACTAACATCCGCGGCACCAACCGGCGCCCCTACCGCGGAACCTCTCTGACCGACATCTGGCGTTGGTATCAGTCGTACAAACCTGAAGAGGGACGAAGCTTAAATAATCTCACACCCCGACGCATGGTGCCTGTGCCCATCAGCACCCACTCCGGCTACAGCCCAGGACATCAGCTGCTAGATAAATACGATATGCTGAATTACCCGCGGTTTGCGAAGATTCAGTATGTCTATTCTTACACCTCGCGCCAAGAAGGCACCATGCCCGATGGATCGCCTGCCTACCGTCTTGGGATTAGTTTTGTCCCGGTCATCACGCTCTGGAATCCATTCAACTTCCGGCTCGAATTTCCTAGCCCGACTTCGCGCGGAGGTGTCTCCGCAGGAATTAAGGCGGCCGGTATGCCGGTTGGATTTCACGTGGGCTTCCGTCGTTGGGACGCCACTACGGGCACGCACGGAGCCGTTAGTTGGGTGACACCCGGTAGCCCCAATCTACCGGCCAGAGGGCAGCGCTGGGTCCATACTTCATTTTTTTCTACCCAAACTTGGCTGAGTAATTACCGAACCGGAGGAAACCCCGGTGAAGTCTCACAACTTTTCTTAGAACCCGGCGAAGCCGTTGTCTTCACCCCCAAACTCAGCGGCGATTTTATCAAGGTAACCTCAAGTCATGACGGCTTTAGCACCTACCCAGGCTTTAATCCTAGTTTTGGCATTATTAACTACGGACAAACCATCGGCACCGGTGATGGGGCTATCTTCCCACAAATAACCCCAGTGGGATCGTGGGAATGGAAAGGCCACGCCAATGACTTGGTAGTGATTCAACCTTACTACTCCGACCACACCTCGAATACAGCGTGGGGAACGAGTGAAACCGCGGTAGACTTTTGGACCGATAATGGCTGGCCTGTGCAAGAGTATCGCGGTGCCTATACCACGAGTTTTAAATCGATTATTGAAGGGCCCAACGGACAAAACACGCTTAAACTAAACTATAATCCAACCAAGTTTCGCTCCGTATCCCTAGCCAATGCTGCTGGTAATAAAGTACCCTTCATGGCGATGTCGCTCTACCTTAAGTCAGAACAAGGCACATCAGCCGCAGGCCGCCAATATCCTAATCTAGCCTTTTTACATTCCAATTTGTTAAGTCGGAATCAGTCACTCGATAGTAATCAGCGCGATCTATTCTGGCTTCGCAATGTGGGTATTGAATTCTATATCGACCAACTCTTTGGCTCATGGGATTCCGATGCCGTGCAGGTCGATGCGCAGAATCGAGGCTTCATCGGCTCAGGCCTTACGGCTGAAAACGGTACGCCCTTCTGGGCTGGGTCAGAACAGCCTTATTGGCCGATGATTTCCATGGCCCAGATGCAAAATGCGCAAATGGGTAATCAGGGCTTAGGCAACTGGCGCACCATGGGTACTTGGCTATCAGGCGGCTCGGTTGATTTTGCTTTTGCGAATTCGGTAGGCTACCCAGGCATCCCCGTGAACGCCGTGGTTAATTCGGGTACAACCGCCGCTGGCAGTTGGACACCCGCACAAACTGGCACGCGCTTTCTCATCGACCACGCTTACTTAGCTAACTGGTCAGCATGGGATTACTACTTCTGTTCCTCGATTACTCGCCAAGACACAGCTGGATTTACAAGTCATGGTGTCAGTCGTCGTGACTTTGCTCAGGTATTAGATGAGTTTCGACGCGGCGTGACACGCTTACCCAATCCCCGCATGACCTGGGTTCGTAATTCGGGAGAGTCAGAAGATTCCGCGGCTTGGGCCCGCCTTATGGGCGGGTCGGTTAGTTATGTAGCCGAGGGCATTCCCGCAGGCACCACCCGCCAAGGGAACACTGCGCAACCGGATTCCCAAAGTCGACTCGCCCGAAATTTACTGCTCGAGGGAAGTTTTAACATCAACTCAACGTCTAAAGAAGCTTGGCGCGCCCTACTCTTCGCCAGCCGCGGTAAATCAGTAAGTTACGATGGCACCTACGAGGACTATATCCGGAATCCTGAATCATTCCCGATTAACCCATTAAAAAATCCTCGTATTGGCGTCGCCGATTTTTCCGCCGGCAATGCCCGCACACCTTTTCCTCGTTTCTCGATGCCCCTGGGGCCTTGCGCTGACCAAACCGGTCGGGAAGAAGATTACTGGCGTGGCTTCCGCGCTTTAACCGACGCCCAGATCGATGCCCTCGCGGAAGAAATTGTTAAAGAGGTGAAACGTCGCGGCCCCTTCCTTTCACTCGGCGAGTTTATTAATCGCCGGGTTGCCCCACGAGGTGCAGGCCCCACGGATTGGTTTGCGGCGCAAGCTGGGAGAGCTGCCAGCAGCTCGACCATTAGTGATGAAAAGCCCGAAACCCGCGGAGCACTCCAATCTGCCATTGATCGCACCAATGTTAATGCGCGCTTCTCTTCTCCGGGTCGCGCCTACGGCGTTAGTGAGTTAACCGCTTCTGATCCTTCGCTGCCAGGGATGGACAACCAACACCTTTCTAACCCTGCACTCGCCAACTTCCCCGCTGATAGCAGTAATAAAGTGGCCAAGGCCTATGGCTCCAATGGCTTCCTGATGCAGGCCGATATTCTTAATGTGATTGGGAGTTTCTTAAGTGTACGTGGTGATACCTTCACCCTGCGTTGCATGGGAGAATCGCCCAAAGGTGACGCCCGCGCTTATTGCGAAGTCGTTATTCAGCGCCTACCCGAATACATGCGCCACATTCCAGAAGTGAGCCCGACTTCAGGCCCAGGAGATGTTCCTGAACTTCACTGGGGAGCTCTCACTCACCCCACCAATAAATCACTTGGTCGACGCTTCCGCATTGTTTCCTTCCGCTGGTTAAGCCCCAGCGAGCTCTAATCATGCAAACTTGGGCACTCCTACTCTTAGCTACAACCTGCGTACTTGCACAGGTCCCGGCACCTACGGTTGCCTTGCGCTTTTTACCTTACGATCTCCCCGCAGGCTGCGGGCGGGCCGCCTATCTCGCACCCAATGGCGACCTTAAGTATATTGAGCTCACGCCCAACAACCCGAGCTTGCGCATTCAAGTAAATGCCGGGCCCACCTTAACGCTTTTTGAACCACCGTCTGCAGCCCTAACCGAGCAACTCAAAGCCAAGTTGGTTGCAGAAGGGCGACCCAATGCCCCCGTACGTTATACCGCTGAGGTGCTTACGCCGATGGCACAGGTGAGTTTTCAATCCACGCTACCGCGGGCGCTCGCGATTCTTTTTCCCACCGGCAAGGACCGCCCCAAATTACTAGGTTACGCGATGGCGGATGATCTCGAAAATTTCCGTCCCGGCTACCGACGGTTATTCAATTTAACCTCACGCACGATTGTTGGGCGGCTCGGGAAACGCACCGCCACCCTCCAACCACGCTCAGTGATGGATATCGGGCCGATTGCTGAAGGCGACACCCTCACCTTTGTTCCGATTACCATCGGCTACATGAAAGACGGCACGCTCCTGCCCTTAACCGCAAGCCGGTGGGCGCACGACCCGACGCAGCGAACGGTAGTCTTTATTTATGAGGACCCCACCGACCAACGCATTCGCGTCCAAGCCTGCTCTGAGCGCACCGACTTGCCAGAATTAGGTGATCCTTCGGCAGGCTTAGCGGTGGGCTTTGGATCGCAAGGCGCTAAGGGAAGTAAACCCGCGGTTAATAGTCCTGTTAGCCGTCCAGTTAGCACCGCACCAACTAAGGCACCAGAAGGACCTCGAGCCTTAACCGAGGCAGAAGCTGCAGAAATGAAAGCCCGTCGCGAAGTCGATAGCACCAACTTCGTACTCCCAACCCTTTAAGGTTTAATTTCGGGTTCGCCGGCGTCGTTCATGACCCAGCCAAGCGCGCTCGATATCCAAGAAGGTACGCACGGGATCTTCAGCATCCCAAACCGCACCGACAAAGGCGAGTCCATCAAAACCTAACTCACGCGCCTGACTGGCGGTAGAAGGTGAAATACCCCCGAGCGCAAAAACGGGGCAGCCGCCCGCTGAACGCCAGCGTTGGATAATGACTTCCATCTCTCGCGGGGTGCGACGGGGGTTATGGTCGCGTTTAGAAATTGAGGGGTAGACCGGGCCGAGCAACGAGTAGGCGCGACGGCGCGGACCGGAAATAAGTTCATCGTAGGAATGGCACGAGGTACTGACTGCTCGACTCTCGGGCCAGTTACGCGGGAGACGTTCATCCGATTTTAAATGCAAGCCGCCCAAGCCGCGGGAGAGTACAATCTCAGCGTGCGTATAAAGCACGATACGAGGCCAATAGCGTTCGGGAATACTATCGAGAAAGCGGGTATGATCTTCAGCCGACCAATGGGGCTTCCTTAAATGAAGTCGGGCCAAGCCTGCATCGAATAAACGGCGGATGGTGCGCTTCTCGCCTAGGATATTGGGCTCAGGCCGAGTAATAAGCACGAGGTTGGGCTCAGCGGGGTCAGCCGGCCGGGGGAGGAGCTTGCGAAGAAAGGAAAACAAAGGATTAGCCGCCTTGGGCTGCTCGAATCACGAGGATTTGCGCCCCTGGGGCAAGCCGCGTCTGCGACCAAGCCGAACGGGGCACCACAGCCTGCTCGAGGGCAGCCGCCACCCCTTTCTCCTCAGTTAGGCCTAATTCGTCCATAAACTGGGCTAGGGTTTCTGCCTGAGTTTCGCGAGGCTCGTCGTTGAGATTCACACGCATGCCTAGGGATGAAAGAGTTTTTGCCGAGATGCAAGCGGGGGTTGCTAGCGCCCGACATTCGGTTTGCCTTAAGCAACAATGCGTCCCCTCCTTCTCTTCGTAGCCGCCACCCTGCTTGGGCAAACGCCTACCCCCGCACCCTCCCCTTCTCCTATGCAACCCAAGAACGCTGCCCCCCAAGTCACCCTGCACACGAACGTTGGCGACCTCACGCTCGAGCTCTGGCCCGACGTTGCCCCGCGCACGGTGGAAAATTTTGTGAAACTCTCTGAGCAGGGGTTTTATGATAAGACCGCTTTTCACCGCATCATCAAAGGCTTCATGATTCAAGGCGGCTGCCCTAATACAAAACCCGGGGCAACCGGCA
>CAZEDB010000027.1:0-16060 GCA_964510855.1 uncultured Enterobacteriaceae bacterium
CAAATTTATTAGAGACCATCGTGTGATGGCTCATTTTCGTGGCAACGCCTCGTTTTCAACATGGATTCATCAAATTGCCACTAATCTAGCCCATAACCGCTATTGGTATTGGTGGCGGCGGAAGCGCGACCAATCGTTTTCGCTCGATGCCGATTTAGGTGAAGTCGGTTCAACCTTGCACGATATTCTACCCGACGGTGCTGACGGCCCTGGTAGCGAAGCTCAGCATAACGAATTTGTTGCCCGTGTTTCCGAATGTATGGCTCAGCTCAAACCTGAGCACGCGCGTATTTTGACGCTGCGTAATATTGATAATCGTTCCTACGAAGAAATCGCCGAAGAGTTGGGTCTTTCGATTGGCACCGTGAAGAGTCGGATTAATCGCGCTCGAGAGTCACTCCGTCTTTTGATGGGTGAGGAATTCCGCCGATGAGCCCGTACGATTTCGATCACCTTGTGGGTTTGTATCTCGATGGCGAGGCTACGCGTGCGCAAGTGCTTGCCCTCCGCGAAGCTTTACGCACCCACCCTGAACTTCGCGTACGTCTCGCTGCGCATGTGCGTTTGCATCGGGCTCAAGGTCAGGCGCGTAGTTCGCGCGTGCGTCGCTTCGGTGCCGTACTTGCTCCCTTACATGCTTTTGCAACCCGAGCGGGCGTAACCTTGGCGCACGCTTGTGTGGCCCTAGCTTTGATTGTGGGATCTGAAGGGGTTCTGCCTCGTATTGAAGCCCATTTCTGGATGCCCGCTTCGCCCCGTCCGGTGGTACAAGCCCCCGTTACTATCGCTCCTGAAAGCAGCGAGGAAGCGAGTTTCTCTCCCTTGCCCGATCAGGAATTTGAATTCATTGAGGTCGCGCCTCTGCCAGAAGTCCGCGAGGCAGATTTTCTCGAAAGCTAAAAGTCTGCGGAGAATCCATCCTTGCCCGTTAGGCTTTTGGGGGCTCTCCTCTAGGTATGGAGGAGTCCACACCCCGGGCTGAGAAGGTTTTGCGCGGTTTATCTGCTGCCCCTGGGGTGGCGGTCGGCCCTGCTTACTTACTCCTTAGAGGCGTCGCTAAAGTTCCCAAGTACACCATCACCGATCCTGAAGCTGAAATGCTTCGGCTGCGTTCAGCGCTTGATGCGACACGTTTGCAAATTGAAGCGCTGCGCGATCAGGTGGCTGGGAGTATGGGGGATGCGGAGGCGGCCATTTTTGATGCACATCTTTTAGTTTTGGAAGATGACTTATTGGTGGGCGAGGTGGAGAAGCGGGTGCGACGTCGTAAGCTCAACGTCGAGCACTTGTTTTCGACGGTCGCCGATCGCTACATCAAAGCCTTCGCTAAAATCGACGACGATTTTTTAAGAGAGCGGGCGACCGACATTCGTGATGTAACGGGAAGAGTCTTAGATAATCTTCTCGGACTTGCCCGCCAAGGTCGAGTGGGGGAAGCCTCCGTTATCGCCGCTGCCGACCTTACCCCCTCGGATACTGCGTCACTTCCCACCGATGAAGTACTTGCGGTTGTTACCGAAGGAGGGAGTCGAACCTCCCATTCCGCGATTATGGCTCGGGCGCTTGAAGTTCCTGCGGTAGTGGGGGTGCACGGTTTAATTAAATTCTTAAGTGCCGGGGATATCTTGGTGGTCGATGGTGATGCCGGTGAAGTCATTATTAATCCCTCTGCGAGTACGCTTGAGCGGGCCCGTGCTGCTGCTTCAGCCCACGCCGTTCGTCGTGCGCGATTCTTAGCCGATGGCGACGCCCCTGATGTTGATAGCGAAGGCCAACCCTTTGTCCTTCAAGCTAACATAGGCGGACCCGATGACTTGCCCGATGCTTTAGCACTGCATGCCGCAGGGGTCGGTCTTTACCGAACCGAAAATCTTTTTTTACGGGTGGACGGCTGGCCCTCTGAAGCTGTGCAAACCCAGGAGTATGAGGCGGTAGTACGTGCAGCTCAGGGTCGGGTTGTTACCTTTCGCACCCTGGATATTGGCGGTGATAAGCAATTGGGTGATAGCGAGCCTGAGGCCAATCCCTTCATGGGTTTTCGGGCCCTGAGGCTCTGCTTAGAGCGCCCAGAAATTTTCGGTCCTCAATTACGTGCGATTCTTAGGGCTTCGGCTCTCGGACCTGTGGCGCTTATGTTCCCTATGGTTTCGGGGATTGATGAGTTGCGGCGAGCTAAGGCGGCGGTCGCCGCTGAACTTGCGGCCTTAGCTCAAGAAGGCATCCGACCCAAGGAGCCCTTGCGCATGGGGGCAATGATTGAGATTCCTTCAGCGGCCGTGGTGGCGGATGCACTCGCGGCTGAATGTGATTTTCTCAGTGTAGGTACGAATGATTTGGTGCAGTACCTGCTCGCTGTAGACCGGGGCAATGACCGCGTGGCTGCGCTCTACGATCCTTGTCACCCCGCGGTTTTAACTACCCTGCGTCACATCTTTTCCTCAGCAGCAAACCGCGGCATACCTTGTGGGGTTTGTGGTGAGTTGGCGGGTGATTCGGCCTGGGCTCCCCTTTTGCTTGGCTTAGGCGCCGATAGTTTGTCGATGTCGGTACCCTCATTTCCTGAAGTGCGTTACGTGTTACGGCGCACCACGCGTGCTGATCGCGAATCGTTAGCGGCTGCGGTCTTACGTGAATCCGATGCGAAAGCGGTAGCCGCCCAGCTGCGCGAGTTTGCGGCTGCTCGTCTTCGCTTGCGCAGTTAACCGCTATGCAACGCCCGTCAGCCAATCCCCATATTGAAGCGCTGCACGCTTACATTCCTGGGGAACAGCCTGAGGGTGCAGGTTGGATTAAGCTTAACACGAATGAGCATCCATGGCCTCCCAGTGCTCAAGCAGTGGCCGCGGCCCGAGTTGTCCTGCAAGACGATGCGGCGGGTTTGCGGCTTTATCCTTCACCCGATGCCAGTCCGTTGCGTGCCGCTGCGAGTCGTTTGCATGGACATCCGGCGGCTGAGATTGTGGCGGGTAATGGCTCGGATGATTTATTGAATCTTCTCATTCGTGCTTTTGCTGGTCCGGGAAGGCCAGTGGCTTTTTTAGATCCGAGTTACTCACTTTATCCCGTGCTTGCGGGGGCGCAGAACGCACCCGTCCTACGTGTCCCTTTTCCGACTGACGGGCGTTTAACCCCGGCTTTGTTGCGCGACAGCAAGGCCGCGCTCTTTATTCTCACCAATCCCAACGCTCCTTTGGGTCACGCTTTTACTCCGGTTGAGATTGAGCGTGCCGCAGCAGATTTTCCCGGTCTCCTCGTCGTGGATGAAGCCTATGCCGCTTTTGCCGATGCGGATTGTGCAGCGTTGCCGCGGCAGCTGGCTAATGTGGTAGTAACGCGCACGCTTTCTAAATCCCATGCCTTAGCTGGTCTCCGTGCGGGTTACGCACTTTGTCCTCCAGGAGTGGCGGATATCCTGCATCGCGTGCGTGACAGTTATAATCTCGATGTCGTGGCCCAAGTGGCAGCGGCGGCAGCTCTCGGGGATACCGTATGGTTGCAACAAGCGGTGAAGGATGTTCGCGCCGCACGCTTACAATTAACCCAGGGGTTGGAGGCGCTAGGTTGGAAGGTCCGACCTTCTCAGGGTAATTTTGTCCTGACCTTTCCCAGCCGTCCCGGTGCGGAGCCGAGTGCGAAAGTATCCGAAGAGGTGCTCGGGTTTTTACGGGCGCGGCGTATCTTGGTGCGACGTTTCCCCGCCCATGCCCTAACCGAAGCTGGCCTACGTATTTCAGTCGGCCGTCCTGACGCTATGCAGGCGCTTTTAGCTGCTGCAGCCGATTGGACGGCAGGGCGGGGTTGACTTCCGCTCAAGGCGCGGGGATGAATTCCCTATGAGTAAGGTTGTACGAACATGCACCCTCCAGCGTAATACGGCTGAGACCCAAATCCGCTTAACGGTTAATCTCGATGGTACGGGGCAGTCTACCATCGATACCGGGGTGGCCTTCTTTGACCACATGCTGACCCTATTAGCTAAGCATGCTTCCTTGGATCTTTCTGTAAGTGCTAAAGGCGATGTTGCGGTTGATTATCACCACACCGTAGAGGATACAGGCATTGTTTTGGGGCAGGCCATTCGCGAGGCTTTAGGCGATAAAGCCGGTATTCGTCGTTACGGTTTCTTCATTCTGCCGATGGACGAGGTACTGGCTCGGGCGGTGATTGATTTGTCCAACCGACCTATGCTGGTTTACCAAGCCGACGTCTCCAACTTCATGGTGCGCGATTTCAACATCGCGCTCGTGCGTGAGTTTTTCCAAGGCCTGACCAATGCCCTTGGCTGCAATTTGCACCTGCGCCTGGAATATGGCGATGAGCCTCACCACGTGGCGGAGGCGATCTTCAAAGCTTTTGCTCGTGCTCTACGTCAAGCGGTGGAGTTGGATCCTCGGGCTGGCGGCGCGATTCCTAGCACCAAAGGGTCGCTGTGAGCCCCGCACGCGTGCCTTCCGTTGCCCTACTCGATTACGGCGGTGGGAATCTTCGTAGCGTACGCCGTGCCCTCGAAGCCGCAGGCGCAAAAGTTTTTCTCGCCAAGCAACCTGCCGAAGCTGAAAAAGCGGACGCGGTAGTTTTTCCAGGGCAGGGTGCGATTGGCGACTGCATGGATTGTCTAGAACGTACGTCGTTCGCCCCTTTTCTTCGTAGTTGGATTGCTGCGGATCGTCCCTTCCTAGGTATCTGCCTCGGCCTACAAGTGCTCTTTGAGCGCTCTGAGGAAGATGCGCGTAAGGGATTGGGAATCTTCCCTGGCCAGATTACGCGTTTCCCGGCAGGTCAAGGTATTCGTATCCCCCATATGGGATGGAATGAGGCTCGGTTTGTGCCTGGTGCAGGGTTAACGGACGGCTTATGTGTTGCGGGTGAGCCCTTCTACTTTGTCCACAGTTACCGCCTCGTAGATACCGACCCTGCGCTTATCTGGTGCCAGACCGATTATGCGGGCACCTTTGTTAGTGGGGTCCGCCGGGGTAGGGTATTAGCCACCCAATTTCACCCTGAGAAAAGTCAGGTCAAAGGCTTGCAACTGTACCGCAACTTCTTGACCGTAGTCAGTAGTTGACGGGTCCTAACACCCTATCAGCCCTACTCCCCCTGCCGCTATGTCTGAAAAGCCCGCTACGCTCAAAATCGACGATAAAGAATATAGCTTACCCATTATGGTGGGTAGCGAAGGCGAGCGTGCGATTGATGTACGCAACCTTCGTGACACTACCGGCCACATCACCTTTGATGATGGTTATGGTAACACGGGTGCCTGTGAATCAAAAGTAACCTTCATTGATGGCGAAGCAGGTATTTTGCGCTATCGGGGTTATTCCATCGAGACCTTAGCCGAGAAATCCAATTTCATCGAGACGGCCTACTTGTTGATTTACGGCAATCTTCCCACTGCGGTTCAGCTCCAAGCCTTTAAGGACCGAATTTTAGATAACGCCCAAGTTCATGAAGGCATGCGGGTTGCTTTGGCCGGCTTCCCTGCCACCGCCCACCCCATGGCGGTGCTCTCAGCCACGCTCAACACCTTAGGTTGCTATTATCCTGAGCTTGGTACCAATGAGCGCGCACACGACTTAGCTCAACTCGATGAGGCGGGTGCAGTCTTACTCTCAAAGGTGCGTACCTTAGCTGCCCTGGCGCACCGTGCCAAGGAAGGGCAACCTCCTGTCTACCCCAAGCCAGGTTTGAATTATTGCGGCAACTTCCTGCATCTCATGTTCTCGCAGCCGAATGTGGATGCCGAGATTCATCCTGAGGTGGTTAAGGCGCTCGATCTAATTTTCCTGCTCCACGCCGATCATGAGCAAAACTGCTCTACCTCGACGGTACGCATGGTCTCTTCAGGGGGGGCGAACCTCTTTGCTTCAGTCTCGGCGGGCGTCTGTGCCTTATGGGGCCCTCTTCATGGCGGCGCCAATCAGGCGGTGATTGAAATGCTGGAAGAGATTCACCGTTCGGGCGACGATGGTTCGCGTTTCATCACCGCGGCTAAGGACAAGGCCAGTGGCGTACGTCTGATGGGTTTTGGCCATCGCGTTTATAAAAACTACGACCCTCGGGCCAAAATCATTAAAGCCCAGTGCGACCGCGTCCTTAAGGCCTTGGGTCGTAAAGATCCCCTACTTGATATTGCTCTCCGCCTAGAAGATGCGGCCTTGAATGACCCCTATTTCAAGCAGCGTAATCTTTATCCCAACGTGGATTTTTATAGCGGTATTATTCTCAAGGCCATCGGCATCCCAACCGAGATGTTCACGGTTATTTTTGCCATTGGTCGTATGCCAGGTTGGATTTCGCACTGGAAGGAAATCGCCGAAGCCTCGAAGCAAAAAATCCATCGCCCAAGGCAGGTTTACGTGGGACCAACCCTGCGCGACTACGTCCCCATCGAAAAGCGGGTCTAAGCTGGGTTAGACGGCCTCGGCAAATCCTGCGCTAGGTCTTAAAATTAGCACGGATGGTCTTTCGTCTTTCCCCAGTGGCCACCTGTGTCTACGGTTAAGCTATGGATATCGGGATTATCAACGGACCCAACCTCGACCGACTCGGCAAGCGCGAGCCGGAGATTTACGGTACCCGTACCTTAGCCGATCTAGAATCTGAGGTTACAGCTTTTGCCAAAACTCTCGGACTGAAGGCCCGCTGCTTTCAGTCGAATCATGAGGGTGAGTTGATTAACACCATCGCTAAGTGGACGGATGAGGGAGTGCGCCTTTTAGTGATTAATCCGGGCGGCTCAACCCATGTCAGTGTGGCATTGCGTGATGCTCTGGCGGGGAGCGCAATGCGGATTGTCGAAGTCCACCTCTCAAATATTTATAAGCGCGAAGCCTTTCGTCATGTATCTGTAACCGGTGGCGCCTGTGAAGGGGTGATTACCGGTCTGGGTTTTGAAGGTTACAAGTTAGCCCTCACTTATCTCTCTAAGCCAAAAGTTTAAAAGGAGGAGGGCTGACCCTATTCGGATCAGCCCTCCATTTTGAGTCAGGCACGATAAGCCGGATTCTGTAACGGGTAGCACTAGCTGGTCCCGCTCGCATTCATTCCTCTGTTCCTTCGAACCCGCCTTGCGGCGGTGCGACAACCCGGGTCCTCGGCGAGCAGCCTCAAGCGGCCCCTGTTTGTCTTGCACCGGATTGGGTTTGCCGTGCCCCCTCGGTCGCCCTCGGGGCGGTGGGCTCTTACCCCACCGTTTCATCCTTACCACCCTTGCGGGTTTGGCGGTTTATTTTCTGTGGCACTTTCCGTCACGACTTGCGTCGTGCCCCGACTTGCGTCGGGAATCCTGCTCCGTGGTGTCCGGACTTTCCTCGCGGCAAGCCGCGTGAATGCGTGTGTTCTGACTGTATTAAACCTTAAGGGGGAATTCCCTACGAGGGAAGGGTAAAGGTCAGCCCCCGATGAGTCCAAGTACCTTGCTGGCTGCCTGTCGCAAAGCCTCCCATTTGGGATGTTCGACGGACGGTCCGAAGGCGATGAGTCGTAAGGTGCTGCGCCACTCAAGGTGAGCCCGCTCAAGATCCCCTCGCGCGGGTGATTCGGGACTATCGGCGAGGGGGCTTTTGCCGTGCAGCGCAAACTGACGGAGGATTTCTGCGCAGCCTTCGCCATAACCTTCAGGTAAGCCTTCGCGCAGGTAGCCGGGAGCGGTAAGCGAGCCAGTCGCAATGCGGCATCCTGAGGCTAAGCGACACGAACTGCGGGCCAAGGCTCCAAGGCGTTCACCCGCGCGAAGCTCAGCTAAATCCCAAGCTAGAGCTTCGGCGTCGTAGCCTTCATCTTCTAAAGCAAAGGCGACCGCTAAGCCTTCACCGTGTTGAAAGCGTGCTGCTACCCGTCCGCGTGGTGTAACTTGACCGTGCTTCGTAATGAGACCCAGGCGTAACCAAAGTTTCCCTTCGCGGCCACTTCGTCGTACGCCTCGACCTAGGGCTTCATCGAGGCGAATGTCTTCACGGGTTTCTTCGCGTACCTTGGGATTAATTAAGGGTTGGTCGTGGGCATCGGGTGTGACGCGGACTAAGGCCCGTCCGTAGTCGAGCCGCACTTGCAAGGCATCCCCACGGATTTCAGGTGAACCTAGGGCAACACCACCTTGGGTTAGGGCGGGAAGAATGGGAATCAGCTGACGCTCGATGGTGTCGAGATTCCAGGTCGCGGGTCGGTGACGACTTACCTCTGGACGGCGTAAAGCTTTAAGTAACCAAATCGCAGGTTCGAGGTCGGGTCGATTGGGACGGAAGTGAGCTAGGGTGATTAAGCGGCCATGCCGGACAGGTTCACTCGCAAGTCGACAGGGTGTGCCATAAGGTAAGGCTTTAAGAGAATCGGGTTTCGATAGTGCTGGGTACCAAATCTCGCCGACGCGTAGGAGTGCTTGGTTGAGGGGGACTTTTAAGGTCGGTCGTGGCCGTTGCCAGGTCCCATCTCGACCTTGGATTTCTCGTACGGTTCGCAGGGGGCCTGTGGCTGCAAGCGGCTGGTCGTCGGTTGGAGCTTCAAGGTTAGTGAGCCCAAGTTCGATGGGTTCGCGGGTGAAGAGTCGTTGCGCCAATGCGGCGGCTTCAACCAAGGGTTCGGGGGCATCTTCCATGCGACGGAGAAACGCCGTCCAATCTAAGCCCTCGGCACGTCGCAAAGTCAGCGCCCGCGCTTCGGCAAGTCTCGGGCTGTCCGCGGTGCAAAGCGCATGTCCCCGATCATCGAGTCCACGTCTGCCAGCGCGGCCGTACATCTGGAGTAATTCATCGGGGCGAACTTCGCGAACCCTATGCCCGCTCACGTAAAGTCGTTCCGTCACCAGTACCGAACGCAGTGAAAAATTAATTCCTGCGGCTAGACCAGTGGTAGCGACCACCACGCGTAAAGCTCCTGCTTTAGCGAGTGGTTCAATCACTTCGGCGCGCTGACGAAAGGTGAGTCCGCTGTGGTGTAAGCCGATACCGCGCTTGAGTAGTCTAAAGAGATCGTCGCCCGCCGCCCCTTTCTGCTCAGAGGTCAGGATCGGGCCTCCCTCAACCGGTAAGGCATGCGCCAAGTCTTCAGCTAACGCGATGGCGGCCCGTCGCCGCGGGGCAAAGACGAGAATAGGCCCTAGCTCAGCGTGAAGCCCACGTAGAATCGCCCGTACGAGGGGGTTGCGATGATCGCCCCCGGGAGCATCGACGCCATCGAGGTTAATTTCTTCGAGCGGGACGGGTCGACGGGCTTCAACCACGGTGGCAACCGTACGACCGAGACCGCGTAGCCAATCGGCAATGGCGTCTGGGTTGCCCACACTACCACTAAGTAGGAGCAATTGGGTTTGGGGTGGGGCTAGGGCTAAGACGGTCTCATAGGTCGGCCCGCGTTCCTCATCGGCAAGCATCTGATACTCATCAACCACCAGCAGAGCAGGAGGGCTGCCTTCAAGAAAACGAGCACGCTGCGCCTCCAGGGTCGCTACCAGCACCTTGGCATGAAGATTTTCGGCTAGGTCACCGGTAGCAATCCCTACATCCCACCCCTTACTCTCCCATTCGTTGCGCTTATCATTAGCCAAGGCACGTGTCGGTACGGCGTAGACGGCCTGACCGCGCAGCCCCGACTCGACTAACCGTTCAAAGACTAAGGTTTTGCCTGCACCTGTGGGTGCTTGAATCACAACATCTTCCCCGTCTCTTAAGCGTCCTAATGCCTCGAGCTGCCAGAGGTCGGGTACGGTGAGTAGGTCCGGCATGACGCTCTAAAGGAAAAGAAACCCTCTAAAGAGGCAAGCCAGCGGAATGCGATTGCCCCGTCAGTGATTCCATCGCTATGACGAAGTCCGTCATGCCCATCAGCAAGGAGCTCCAGCGGGGTCTAAGAAAAGTCGATCGCGACCTCGACTTCATGATGTCGTGTTTTCGCGAGGTCTTAGAGGAGCTTGGTCACAAAGATTTAGCCGGTACCTTACCTTGGATGGGTAAGCGCCGCCTGCGTGGCATCCAAATTTTTTCTTATCGGGGCGTCCAGGCTTACTCGATTGCTTTTCAGTTGCTTAACATGGTGGAGGAAAATGCTGCGGCGCAATCGAAACGTCTGCGCGAAGATGCCCGTGGTTTGGCTTCAGATCCAGGGACATTTGGGCGTGCCTTGCAGCAGTTGAAAGAAGCCGGGTTAACCGATCGCCAAATTGCGAAACGCCTCCGGGATATTCATGTCGAGCCCGTGCTCACTGCCCACCCTACGGAGGCTAAGCGCGCAACCGTTCTCGAAATCCATCGGCAGCTCTACAAGCTGTTGGTTAAACGAGAGAATAGTATGTGGACGCGGGCTGAGCAGCTGGCGATTCGCGATGAAATCAAGGCTGCCCTCGAGTTGCTTTGGCGCACCGGGGAAATTTATCAACAGAAGCCCGACGTCGCCTCTGAGTTACGTAACGTCATTTACTTTTTAACCAATGTCTTCCCTGAGGCCATCGACCGTATGGACCTCCGGCTTCGTCAGTCTTGGGAAGAGGCGGGCTTTTCTCCTGAGCGTCTCGCGCATCCGGATGATTTACCTTTAGTAACCCTGGGTACTTGGATTGGAGGCGATCGTGACGGTCACCCGCTCGTGACCGCCGAAGTTACCGAGGGTGCGCTCGCCCTCTTCCGCCGTCGTGCCCTCGAGCTTTGGTCAGAACGCCTTGAGGCTTTGGGGCAGCGTCTTTCATTGGGCGACCATCTCCAGGACCCTCCTGAAGTTTTCTTACGACAGATTGAAAAACACGCTGCGGCGCTAGGTGAAGCGGGCGAGGCAGCCTTGGCTCGAAATCCTAAAGAAAGCTGGCGACAGTATTTAAACTTAGTACGGCTGCGTCTGCCTAATGCGGGTCAACCGGTAGAACCCCAGCAGCATGCTTCAGCTGAGGGTTTGATGGCCGACTTGCTCTTCATGCGCGAAACCTTGTTGGAAGTGGGTGCCGCCCGGATCGTGCGTTATGATTTAGACCCTTTGATTCGTGGGGCACGCGTCTTTGGCTTCCATCTTGCCACTATGGATATCCGCCAGAACAGCTCGTTCCATGACCGGGCTGTGGCTCAACTGATGGAAGCAGCCGGCTTACCTGGAGATGATTTTCTTAAGTGGGACAATGAACGCCGGCTCGGTTTCCTTGAGGCTGAACTACGTTCCCCCCGCCCGTTCATTCGTGAACGCGCCAGTATCGGCACCGAAGCTGATGCGGTGCTCTCCTGTTATCGTGTCCTAGCCACACGCATCGCGCGCCATGGTGGCATGGGCTTGGGTTCTTTAATTGTTTCGATGACCCGTTCGGTGGCCGATCTCTTGGCGGTTTATCTTTTAGCTCGTGAGGCAGGGCTTACGGCCGGGGGTGTCGACAGCCCGCATTGTCTCTTACCCGTCGTACCTTTGTTTGAAACAATCGAAGACTTAGAACGTAGCACGGCCATCATGGATGCTTTCTTATCGCATCCCATGACGCGCCGCTCGCTGGAGGCGCGTAAAGCTGCCTCAGGTGATCGCGAACTTACTCAGCAAGTTATGATTGGTTATTCCGACTCCAATAAAGATGGGGGCATTTTGGCTTCACTTTGGAATCTCTACCGTGCGCAACAGCGCTTAACTGAGGTGGGGGAGAAGCATGGGGTGCGTATGGTCTTTTTCCATGGTCGCGGAGGTACGATTTCTCGAGGTGCAGGTCCAACCCACCGTTTCATCGATGCGTTACCTCATGGTACCATTGGTGGTGAGCTCCGAATGACGGAGCAGGGTGAGACTATTAGCCAGAAGTATGCTAATCAGATTACGGCGGTAAATAATCTCGAGCTTTTGGCGGCTGGAGTAACCCAAAATACCCTTCTGCACGAAGCGGATACGCGCCGAGAAGATCCTGCGGCCAAGATTATGGATCGGTTGGCTGAACTCTCCCGCACCGCCTATCAGGAACTCCTGCGTACTCCCGGCTTCATTGATTTCTTCCGTCAAGCCACCCCCATTGATGTGATTGAGGCCAGCCGAATTGGTTCCCGGCCTTCGCGTCGTACTGGTTTAGCTTCGATTGAAGATTTACGTGCCATCCCATGGGTGTTCGCTTGGAGTCAGTCGCGCTTTTATCTCTCGGGCTGGTATGGCGTAGGCTCAGGCTTGGCTTTACTGCGCGAGGAAGATCCTAAGGGTTACGAGTTGTTGCAATCACGTGCCGATAGCTGGGCACCGTTGCGCTACATGCTCAAGAATGCTTCGACTAGTGTCTTGGCTGCGAATCGCCGCATGATGAAGTTGTATGGCGGCATGGTTGCCGACCGGGGTCTACGCGACCGTTTCTTAGGGATTATTCTGCGTGAACACGCCCTGACACGTCGTCACCTCGATGCCCTTTCCGAGGGAAGTTTAACCCAAGGTCGACCTCGTCTCCGTAAGGTCATTGCCTTGCGTGAAGAGGCAATTGATTTACTCCACGACCAGCAGGTTGCGCTCATCCGTGATTGGCGCCGGCTACTCGCCGAAGGCGAACGTAAGGACGCCGACGCACTCGTACCCCAACTCTTACTTTCCGTTAATGCGATTGCGGCTGGCCTTCAGACCACCGGCTGACCCCCTTAGAGGTTAGGCTGGAGCTAAATTACTTCAGCCAAAGATCAGTCAGGAATCGGTTGCCGACGCGGGAGAGGAGCACGATATTCCAAAAGATAACTTGCAGGCCCAAGGAAGGGCCAAAGCCCATGGATAAAACCTGAGAGGCTGCACTGGTCACGAGTAGGACGACGGTGCAGGTTGCCAGTGAGACTACCAGGGTTTCAAAATTGGCGGGGATGAAGGCTGAAAGTGAGGTCAAGGCCATGCAGTAGCCGGCAAAGGTGAGGGCAACTGAGACTAGGGCAACGGCTCCGATGCTGACTAAGCTACCGTCTTTACCAAAAAAGTGCTTAGCGGCGAGTCGACCTAGGTAAGGAAGTAGGACGGCGAGGAGTAGGAGGGCTACCCAGAAGCTGAGCGAACCGACATCTACCGGATGTCCGAGAACAGCTCCCCCTTGATTTCTTAGAGTGCCTTCGAATGTTAGAGCCACGTTGAGAAAATTAGGATTTGAGCAAGGGTTTGTCGAGCGTCAAGGGGCCAGTTTTAGGTCCACTACGGTCTCTTCGCCGCCTTTAAGTTGAGCTTCTTGGATTTGGTTACCGTAGCGAAGGGTAACGGGTCCGTCGGCGAGACGCACGCGTACCCAGGGGACGTCGGCCATGTCCTGCTCAGGTCCAGCGGTGCGGACGGTTTTAAGCACCTTGCCGGCTTGACTCAGGGTTACCTCGGTTGCCTCACGTTGATCGCCCTTGAAGACGCGCACACCCACGAGTGACTCCTCTTGGGTTAAGGCAAATTTCCTTCCGCCCGCCCAGGCGTGATAAGCTGAAGTCCGGTCGACGGCATGAACGTCGCGCTGACGCATATTCCAGACGAGGGGAAAGGCTTGTCCCGTAGATACCCACGAGGTGGCGTAGATTCGGGTTAAGGCTCGATCGGGGTCAGCATAGGCGGCACGTTCTAAGAACCAGCTATGGTTGAGGCCTTTAGCGTCCGGATAATACTCCGTGAAATGCCAACCGTTATCCCATACCTCAACCCAGTTGTGGTTACCTTGTACGGTCACCCAAGTGGCACAGCCAGCAATGCGGGCGGGAATGCCCACCGCGCGAAAAGCGTCCACGAGTAAGATGGAAAGACCCGTACATGAGGCTACGCCTTGGCGCATAGAGTCTGCGGGGCTTTGATTAGGGGCCCGTCGCTTGGTATTGTATTCGACGCCCGTGATGCCTTTGAGGGCAGCGTTGACTGCTAAGATGGCCTCCCGACGGGTTTTGCAGCCGGCAACTACAGGACGGAGCTTAGCGAGGAATTCGGCGCGCCAAGGGTCACGTGGTTCATCGAGGACGGCGTAGGGCAGGACATCATTAAGAAATATTTCCTCAGGAACATCCCGAGCCCAAGCAAACTCTCGGCGTGCGACAAGTGCGAGTCGGACATTTTCGACGATAAAGTCAGGGTTGAGTTCGCGCAGGTCGCGCCCAGGTAGCGTCGCAATCAGAAAAGCGATGGCTCGCTGTTCCTCTCCGGCAGTCTCGGGGATGATACTCGTCCAACGCTGAGCCTTTTCTAATTTACCAAAGGTCGATTCAATACGGAGATTGCTGGCGAGGATGGCTGCTTGAGCATCGGGGATGCGCAGCTCGCTGGGGTTAGGGGTGGGAGTTTCAGCTGCGCCTAAGGTCGCTAAGGTCAAGAAGCCGACTAAGGTTGCGAGGTGCATAGTGAAATTAGCGGGTCCACTCTTCGCGGGCCGAAGCCCAGAGGTCGAAGCTCAAGGGGTGCCGTCCAGTCGGCACCATACGATAACTGCCTCCCGAGGCCTTAACTAAAGCTAGACCCGCGGCGAAATCCCAAAGGTTGGTGGCTGATTCATGATAGGTATCAGCCACGCCTTCTGCCACATAAGCGAGAGCCAGAGCGGCGCTCCCAATCATGCGGATTTTTTTGTAGCGTGCGGCTTCGCGCAGAAAAGCTTCCATGGCAGGGCCGGTTTTGTCAGCTGCGGCTGGGAATCCTGTCATCAAGCAGGCATCGGTAGAACGAGTCGCCCACTGGGGGTGAATGTGCCGTCCGTTGACGGTGGTGCCTTCGCCGGGAATTCCTAGATAAGTCTTATCGGCAGTGAAATCTCGCAGAACGCCGAGCAGGGGTTCTTGGCCGCGCCAAAGACCAATGGAGACGCAGGTGCAAGGTTGCCGACGGAGATAATTGTAAGTGCCGTCGAGGGGATCGACAATCCAGTAAGGCTTGTCGGCGTTTAGAAGCGCAGCATCGCCTCCGAGTTCTTCGCCGATGATGGGAAGGCCTGAAGTTTCCAGTCGTTGGCGTACCAAGGTCTCGGTGTCGGCGTCGGCTTGGAGTTTAACATCATCGTCGGTTTCAGATTCGATACGACGCGAGGCACTCGTAGTCAGTAGTTGGCCTGCTTCATGGGCAGTTGCGAGGGCTAGGTCACGCCAGGCAGGCAATCCGTTCATAGGTAGTCTCTAGACGTTCTAAGCTTAGGCGGGAAGGGGAAATCCTCCGGTAATCAGACGAAGGGCGATTACAAGCAGAGCTACGCCGACCATACGACGAACAAAAGGGAGTGTCACCTTGGGCAACCAACGACTCCCCACCCAAGTTCCAGCTAGGGCTGCGCCAGCCGCGATGCCCAAGAGCTCGATGTGGTTAGAGGCAGGTAGCCAGGCTGCGCTGCCGTAGGCTAGGAGTCGGGCACCATCGACCGCACAGGCAATCACCGCCCCAGTCGCTACAAAACTAACGGGTGTCAGCGTTGGTAGGCCAATGAGAAAGGCACTGCGAAGGGCGCCTTGATGCCCCGATAATCCTCCGAGTAGACCCGAGACTAAACCGCCGAGTGGGAGCCATTTGGCTTGGGGGCGCCATGTATCAAACCAAGGATTCAATTCGAGCACAGCTACACTCAGCATGATGAGGCCAATCGCAAGCGGCGCTGGATAGGTCCAACAAGTCCACGAACCAAGTTGCCAGATGATGGGCTCGTTAGCTTGTGACCAAGTTGTGAGAAGGTAGCCCCCTGCAAGACCTCCTGCGATTGCGGGTAGACCGAACTGAAGGAGTATTGAGCGTTGCGCTTGTTTACCAACCAGCGCGACTTTAGTTAAATTCGTAAGTAGGTGGACAACGGCGGTCAGAGCGACGGCAGCCTCGGGAGCAACAAAACATGCCAGTGCAGGCATGAGTAGGGTGCCGAGGCCGAACCCTGAAATAAAGGTCAGGAGGGCGGCCCCAAAGGCTACGATGCCGAGAACGATAAACTCCACGCCGTATTGGATGCGGCAATTGAGCCCAATCCAAGGCATAAAAGTAGCCTGAATCGCAACCGTTATCCCTGTCTCCGTCTTGCGTTTTTTCCTATAGTGCTTTAGTAAATAGGTGTTCCTTCCCAGTCGGCCTCGACCGACGGGTTTTCCAAACCAGTCTTTCGGGGGTTTTACCGATTCGATTCCAGCCAAGAGGACGAGCCGGCATGCGGAGTATAGTTGAT
>CAZEDB010000028.1:5000-15494 GCA_964510855.1 uncultured Enterobacteriaceae bacterium
CTGGCTTAGACCCTGCCATCCCTTGCCGGTTAGGTTGCAGCGATTTTGGTGCGAGCAAGCAACTTGGCCGCCAATCAATAAGATTAACCACGACACATAGCCGCCAAACATCAGTACGGGCACGATGCCTAACTCGCCGTAAAGCGTGCGAAATTCTAGTACCTTACCGATGTAAGCTGCGGCTAACATTTGATTGCCGATGATGAGCGCACCTGCCACCAAACCCCCTACTAATGCGGCCGTCCAGCGCACACGCGCATTAGGCAGGAAGCGGTAGAGGCAGGCTAGGCCCGCCGCTAAGAGTGAGAGCGCCACTAACTCAGGGCCTGCACCGCTAAGAAATTTAACCGCACGTTCGCCGCCTGGAAGTTGACTAATCCAACCAGCGACACCCGCGGTTGCTGAAGAAGCGTGTGCGACTAGGGCACCAACCGAGAACACCGCTAAGCTGGCACTGCCCAAAAGAATAAAGAGGAGAATAAAAAGACAGTAACGGGTGAGTCGATCGCCCCAAGGTCGGCCTTTTTCTGCATGCCAAGTAGCGTTGAGCGCATCCTCCACTCTGCCTAACATCACAATCGCAAGGAAAAGAACTAAGCCTAAACCAATCGCACCAGCGGTCCCATTCGCTGCATTGGCGAGCAGACGATCCACCATAACATCGAGTTCGCGATTTACTTGTGCCAAGGTAGGATGTTCGCCCGCTTGTCCGCTCACCACTTGTGGAGCGACGTATTGGATCGCGGATACTAAAGCGGTTTTAGCGGGGTTCTCACCAGCCTCAGCTTGGCGTGAGAGAATGAAGCCCGAGACTGTAAGAGCGAGTGCGAGCACCGGGCCTACTGCCATGAGTGCGTAGTAAGTGAGAGCGGCGGCACGCTGAGGTAATTGATTGGCGAGGGTGCCGCGCAATGTGAGTACCAAGGTGCGCCAAGTACCTGCGAGATGGCCCGTGATGCCGGTGCGTACGAGCCAAGATGGGCTCCAGAGTTGACGTTCCGCTAAGCGGCAGCGGGTAAGCAGGGAAGGGCGGGGGGCGGGAGTGTCCACAAGGCAGATTGGCCTACCTCCAGGGCTCTCGCAATGCGTGAACAAGTCTAACAACCCTCGATTGCTACGGTGCTTAGAAGGCCTAAGGTCCCTTACCTATGAAAAACTGCATATTTTTATCAAAAAAGCGTCAAAACAGGGGGGTGTGAATAAAGTTTGTTTCGCAAGTCGCCTATTTACAGCCATTTAAGCAAAACCCCTACATTTAGTGTCTAAAAGCACTTGATACCACAACCGGTAGTGTTATCAATGCCTACATACCACCCTTTGCTGTCTTTGACGGTAGAGACCCCCTGCCCCCCACCCCTAACAACCCCTCCTTTAATATGTCCGAAACCATCACCATCAAAGTTGGCCCTAAAACCTTCCTGCTCGATAAAACCAAAGCCGAAGCCGCGCTCGCAGCGAAGCAAGTTATCAATGGTCGCGAGACGATGTTCTTCAACATTCTCCCTCTGAAGTATCAGTGGGCGTATGATCTCTACAAGACGATGAAGGCGAACCACTGGGAGCCTGAAGATATCCCTATGGGTAAAGATCGTGAGCAGTGGGTAGATACCACCGGTTCAATTACCGACATCGATCGCTGGATTGTTAAAATGGCGATTGGTTATTTCTCCGCTGCTGAAGGCATTGTAGGCGACAACATCATCCACGTGGTGCGCGAATGCATCACTGCTTCCGAGCTCAAGCTCGTGCTGGGTCGTCACGCGCATGAAGAAAACATTCACGCCGACTCGCTCGTCTACATGATTTCCTCGTTGGGGGTTAATCCTCACGAGTGCGAAGCCATGTTCGCCGATATTAAGACCATCGATAAGAAGGCGAACTTCGTCGTCTCTAATTCCCGCGCTCTCCGTCGCGATATTGATTTAACCCAAACTGAAAACAAGCAGGCCTTGGCAAAAAATATCTTCCTCTTTGGCCAGTGCATGGAAGGTACGCAATTTTACGGTCTCTTCGGCATGGTGCTTTCGCTCGCACGCCAAAACAAATTCCCTGGGATTGGACAAATGTTCCGCTACACCTTGCGCGACGAATCCAACCACATCGAACTCTTCCGCCAGCTCTTGATGGAGCTCGTAGCAGAAAACAGCGACATCTGGACGCCCGCCTTCAAGCAGGAGCTCCGTGCGCTCATGATCGAGGCGGTTGAGCTCGAGAAAGAGTTTATCCGGGATTGCCTGCCAGCTAATGCCCTCGGTCTCTCATCTAAAGAGTTTGAGCAGTACATCGATTACATCGCTGATCGCCGTCTGCGTAATTGTGGCCTCGAGCCCCTGACGGCCACTGCCCCCTCTAACCCTTTCCCTTGGCTTTCTGAAATGATGGACCTTAAGAAGGAACAGAACTTCTTCGAAGGTCGCGTCACCGAGTACAAGAAGGCGTCGTCGATGGAGTCGAGTAACGACGACGAACTCTGATCCTGGCGCCTGCCACGCTCAAACCCAACATCTACCCCAAACCTAACCGACAACCGGTACTCCTTTTTCGTCCCTAACCCTTTTCAACCTCTCCTTACATGCGTCCTGACATCCCTTATTTCCAAGAAGACATTGCTCTTAAAAACACCATCGCAGCTCCCGCTGACTCCAAGCCCCGCTTTAATTGGCGCGAGTCCGTACCGGCGGTCAATTTAAGTGCGACTGCTCATCCTGCAACCAATCCTGCTGACCTCGCTGACCTGCTCGGCGAAGCCTTAACCAATCTCTTGGTGGCACGCCGAGAGTCTGATGCTATCTTCACGCCGCAAAATCGCGACTTCGTCGCAGCCGTTGCCATTGAAGTTGCTTTCCAATTACAGAAGTCGGGTGCCGAGGTGACGCAGACTCAAGTCTTGAGCGCGCTCGAGTCTTCGCTCGTGCGCCACAATCGCCACGATTTAGCCAAGAGCCTGCTTTTCTCGCGTGCCACTCCTGAGCCCTTAGCAGGCTCCTCCTTGCAGGTTACCACCAAGCTCATGCGCCGGAATCACCAGCTCGTGAATTGGAAGCCTGGCAAAATTGAAATCGCGGTTCGTAAAGCGTTCCTGACCCTTAATCTTGATTCATCGCCCGCTGAGGCAGTGGCTGCAGGCGTTTCGCGCCGCGTTGCCCAGTCGGATCTTGCCATGATCGGTATCGAGGAAGTGCAAGACCTCGTGCAGGAGGAGTTGATGGCACAGGGCCACTTCAAGGTCGCCACTTCCTATATCCTTTATCGTGCGGAGCGTGCGCGTCAGCGTGAGTTAGCTGCGGCGGCCGGCCCCGTGATTGAGGACCGTCAAGAAACCCTCCTAGTTGTTAAGCGTGAAGATGGCACCACCTACTTCTGGGATGGGGCTTCGCTCCGCGCCCGCGTGGCTTTTGCGGCCAAGGGCTTGGTGTTTGACCTAACGCCTGAGGCGATCGAGGCCTTCTTACGTGCTGGTCTCTTTAATGAGATGAGCGAGGCTGACTTGCGTAAAACCATTGAGCTCAATGCCAAGACCCTGATTGAGAAGGATGCCGACTTCGCGAAGTTTGCCGGCCGTATCTTACTTACCTTTATTTACGAAGAAGTTCTCGGTTGGGACATCCTACGCGATGGTCCAGCGCTGCTGGCTGAGTTCCACCGCAAGGCCTTTGTTAATTATGTTGAGCGCGGCATTGCGATTCATCGTCTCACGCCCGAACTCAAGAAGTACAACCTCGAGAAGTTGGCCGCTGCACTCGACCCTTCGGCTGACCTCGACTTCGATTTCTTAGGTATCCAAACCCTCTATGACCGTTACCTGATTATTGATAAGACGGTAAAGCCAGCTCGTCGCCTAGAAGTCCCTCAGTTCTTCTGGATGCGTGTGGCGATGGGTCTTTTCCATCACGAGCCTAAGGGTCGCGACGAGTGGGCTATCAGCCTGCACGCCCTCTACAAGGATCGTCGTTTCTGTAGCTCCACGCCTACGCTCTTCAATTCCGGCACGCTCCATAGCCAGCTGTCCTCCTGCTACCTCTACAAGGTTGATGACTCGATTGAGTCCATCATGCAGCGCGGGATTGCCGAAAATGCTTACCTCTCCAAGTGGGCCGGTGGCTTGGGCGGTTCATGGACGGCGGTACGCGGTACGGGTTCCTACATCAAGGGTACCAATGGGGAGTCCCAAGGCATCATTCCTTTCCTTAAGTTGCACAATGACCAGCTAGTAGCGGTGAATCAGGGCGGCAAGCGCCGCGGCTCGGGTTGTGCCTACCTCGAGACCTGGCACAATGACATTGAGGAGTTCCTCGAGCTCCGTCGTAACACCGGCGATGACCGTCGTCGTGCGCACGACATGAATACTGCCAACTGGATTCCAGACCTCTTCATGAAGCGCGTGGAAGGTCGTAAGAATTGGACGCTCTTCCATGCCAACCAAGTCCCTGACTTGCACGAAACCTACGGCGCTGAGTTTGAGCGCCGCTACGAGGCCTACGAAGCCCTAGCTAAGGAAGGCAAAATCTTTAGCAAGGAACTCCCCGCCATCGAGCTCTGGAAGAAGATGCTCTCGATGATTTTCGAAACCGGTCACCCTTGGATCACCTTCAAGGACCCTTGCAATGTGCGCTCCCCTCAGGACCACGTCGGTGTGATTCACTCCTCCAACCTCTGCACGGAGATCACGCTTAACACCTCGGCTGATGAAACCGCGGTATGTAACCTGGGTTCGATTGTACTCGAGCAGCACCTCGACGCTAAGGGTGAAATCGACCACCCCCGTCTGCGTGAAACCGTGCGCGTAGCCTTACGTGCGCTGGATAACGTGATTGATATCAACTTCTATCCTACCGAGGCGGCACGTACCTCGAACCTCCGCCACCGCCCCATTGGTATGGGCGTGATGGGTCTGCAAGACTGTCTCTACCGTCGTGACACCTCATTCGCCTCGCAAGCCGCGGTCGAGTTTAACGACGAGATTATGGAGGCCATTGCCTACTACGCCTACGAGGCTTCCTCGGATCTGGCCGGTGAGCGGGGTGCCTACAGTACCTTTAAGGGTTCGAAGTGGGATCGCGGTCTGCTCCCTCAAGACACCATCGACCTGCTCGAGAAAGAGCGCGGTCTCCCCATCGAAGTACCACGGGGCGGTAAGATGGATTGGAAGCCCGTGCGCGAGAAGATTGCCCGTCAAGGCATGCGCAATTCTAACGTCCTCGCCATCGCCCCTACCGCCACCATCTCGAACATCGTGGGCAACTGCCCTTGCATCGAGCCGACGTACAAGAACCTCTTTGCTAAGAGCAATCTCTCGGGAGAGTTCATTGAGCTCAACGGTTCGCTGGTACGCGACCTGCGTAAGCGTGGTCTGTGGAATCCTGCCTTAGCCGACATGCTTAAGTATGCGGACGGTGAAGTAGCGGAAATCGAAGGCATCCCTGAAGATCTCAAACACAAGTACCGCACGTCCTTTGCGATTGAGCCTAAGTGGATTATTGAAGCCGCCGCCCGCCGTCAAAAGTGGATCGACCAAGCTCAATCCGTGAACCTCTGGCTCGCCAGTAACGACATGAAGGATCTCTCCCACATGTACCGTCATGCCTGGCGCGTAGGTCTTAAGACCACCTACTACCTCCGCACCCTCGGCGCTTCCAACATTGAGAAGGCTACCATCTCGGCGCCGACGGCGGCTCAGCCCACCCCAGCTCCCAAGGTGCCTACGGAGGCTGAGAAGGCCCAGTGCTCGCTCGAGGCCAAGATGCGCGGCGAAGTCTGCGAGTCCTGCCAGTAAGCCTGCTCTGCACGCTAAACCCAAAGAGGCGGCTTAACAGCCGCCTCTTTTTTGTGGGTAGGTAGGGAGTCTTCGTAACTTAACCACGCTGCTCGGCCCTTGCCTCTAAGCCGCTTATCTAGCGTCCGGCACCTGCTGGTTTACGGGCGCCACCGGGTGCGGGATTGTTTGACGCATCCGCTTCTAGGTCTCGGCTTTCCTCGATGGCGCGTGTCTCGACAGTGCCATTGGCTAATTTAGCTACAAAAATGACGCTACGACGGGTTGGGTCGAGAATGACGCGCGAGCTCATAAGTACGCGTGGTTGGGCTCCAGGAACAGGGGCCATCATCACGACTTCTTCGGTGCGGCGTTCGCTAACGACGGGCGAGGCGACTTGTCCACCCGCCACTAAGTTAAATGTACTCTTGCCGATCCAACCCTGGATTGGACCGCCGGTTAGGTTGACAAAGCGCACGCTGCCCCAGGGGTGCGACCGCTCAGAAATTTCTACCGCCATGGCTTGTGGGGGGGAGGAAGGAACGAGCAAGAGTGCGACGCGCTCAGCGTTTTCAGCTAATTTAGTTTGTACGTACGGCTTCCATGTTGGCGGTAGCCCAGGCTCGGTAGCCGGCACCTTCTGCAGCAAGGTCCAGACTTCGCCTGCTCGGCCCTTGGTAGTCTCTAAGGGGCACAAGCGCAGGATTCGAATCGGCTTGGGTTTGCCTGCACCGTCATCAAACGCGAGTTCAGGGGCAGGTGTCGCAGGGTCATTCCACCACATGGGGAATACGTCTGCCGCTGGACAGGTAGCGGCAATTAGAAGAAGGGCAATAAAGGGTCTCACGGTGCAGGAATCCAGCGGAAGTCGGTGATGACGAAGCGTCGACCAAGTGCAAGGTTAGCTGGTTTAATAGCTGGATTGCGTTGCGACATATCAGCCACCTCACCCTTGCTTCGTTTAATGCGAGTGCGGTAGTCAGGGTCGGGAATCGTCGCTTCCTCAGCTTGGGGGACAATCCAATCTGGCGTGCGCTGTACGGTAATCTCACACCAGGCACTGGCGCCTTTGTGTTCGCCGTAAGCACGGATGACGAAGGTATCGGAACGGGCGGAGAGGTGCGGGCCGATGGCGGTAAGAATATCCGATTGCAGAATCATATCAGGTCTTCCGAGCGCGACGGGTGCTTCAGCGGCAACTCCCGAGGGAGAGAGAGCAGCGGCTTGCGGTAAGCGCGCGAGTGCGGTTGTGCCGATAGCCGTTGCTACGATATCAGGGTTGAGCCCAGCAGCATCGATGGCTGCCTGTAGGCTACCCTTGCGACCATTGACATCGGCTTTGAGACGACGGTTTACAAAATCAGCCAGGCACATGAAAGGACCGCGTGCTCTGACTTCGGTGACGATGGCCTGAGCTAAGAGATCGAGGGCAGGACTTCCCTCGGCCAAGCTGCGATAGGTACGCCAGCGATTAGTTTCTCCAGACTCAACGCTTTCACCTGCGGGAGGTTGAAGTCGGGAGAAGGGGTGATCGGGTCGCTTTTCTAATCCGTTGGCCAAGGCGCCGAAACCTCCGGTGAGTTGGGCCTTCCAAGCTTCGACTGAAGTTGAATTAACATTGAAAGTACCCTCTTGCAGGAGTTGCCGAGCGGTGGTGGAAGGGTCTAGCAGGGCTTCCCTGCGCTTTTCGGCTGCAGCTAATGCGGTGGCAGCTTCAGATGCTGAGGCAGGCGCATCGGTACGGCTCAGCCAGAAGCGGTGGCGACGATTGGCGATCGCGTCGGTATTGCCAGCTACGAAGCGCTCAGCTGCTAATTGCAGGGTGGTGTGAGGCTGATTGACCGTTCCATCTTCCGATGTCGATGTGCCGCCATTTAAGCCCGAGAAGAAGGCTTTATCCCATAGACCCAGATTGGCCGCAAACGAAAGGTCGATGCGTTCTAGGGGTGTCCCTCCTGAAGTTGGGCTGGGTGGCCAATACAAGACTTGATCAAGCGCATCTAATCCGATGTGAGCGTAGCTATTGCCAATGGCATACGCTGGATCGAAATCGAGTTCACCGATGTCCGCGTGGGTAAGTTGAGCAATGGAGAGTAGGGGACGGCGAGGAACTTGGAAGAGAATGGTGGTTCGCGTTCCTGAGCCAGGGAAGTGAGAGTCACCCCAGGACGCCTGATTTTTTTCAGGCACATTGCCGGGCCAAAATTGAAGTTCGGTTAATGGGTCGCCCGACAAGGTCTTGATGCTCGCCTGCCAACCGGGTGCGGTAGCGGATTGACCATCCCAATTACGAGGGTCTGCTAATTGCGCGCGAGGATTGAGGGCGAGCAAGGGAATGGGGAAGCCGTTGGTCTCGGCAGCAGAGCGTAGTCTTAGTTCAGTGATGGCGAAGAAACGTTTGTCGGGTAGATTGCGGGTGCCGTCGACGGCGCTTGAGCGCGGATAAGGTTGTCCGCGTACAGCGCCATCGGTACCGGCTGGAACGAAAGCCGTGTTCGCACGAAAACTCACACGCTGCAGGAGGTGCTCGTCGGAGTGGTCGCTGGCTGATGCAATAGAAGATTCCCCTAGCCAAGCCCACCAACCTGGGGCAGACGAGGAGGTTGCATGTCGATTGGCGCGGTAGAGGTGAATGTCAAAAGCGTTCACTTGTCCGACGTCGCCAACTAACATCTCAACGATTAGGGGCTCGCTTCCGGAACCCGTTGAGGAAGGTGTAACCAGCGAATCGAGAAGAGGAGCATTCTCCATGATCTCTGCCCCATCGGAAATCCGGTGTGCGTTGATGCGGTAATTACTTTGTAAATCGTAGGCGAAAGCCGCCATCGACATGTGTTGATAGGCGAGGTTGCGGTAGACCTGCCAACGATTGCCAGCTAGATTGGGTGTGAGGATACGAGTCTCGCCTGGTTCAATGCGTAGATACGCCGTTGGCGTGTATCTCCATCTTCCGGCGGGCGTTCCGCCGACCGGGTAGGTGTGGAAGCCGCGCAGGTTATAGCTGCGCTGGACGCTTGCCCCCGTTGATGTGTGGGTATCGTTTCCGAGGGTACAGGTCGCAATCGGTACGGTCGGTGCATCGGCGCGGTAGATGTTGAAGCGCGTGTTGTTAAATTGGGCCCAGGTCACGCCAATGCCTGCGAATTCTAGAGGCACGTCGTACGGGTTATGCAGGGCAACGAACGCATCTAAGCCGATGGCGAGGGTGTTCTGACAATAAATTAAGGAATGAATCATGCCCACCCGTGTGACATGGGGGGCTAGCCTTGCGCGCAGTTCGCGAATACGCGTAGCGGTCGATCCATCTTCAAGCGTAAGGGTTCGGAAATGTCGGGGTTGAGCCGTACCGTTTGCTGCTAAGGGCTGAAGGGCTGCGAGATTCGCCTTCGGGCCGAAGAGGGCAGGGGGCGTGGTTGGTAAGCTAGGTGTGTTTAAAGGGTGAGGTCGGGTGGTTGCTTGAGTGGGTGCGCCAGCTTGGAAGGTGTAAGGTGCTGAACCACGTGCGAGCCAAGTGTTGGCACTTACCGTCCAAGGCACGCCAGGGATTACGAGGGGTTCAATCTCACGCTTGTAGAGGCGATAGTGCGAGCGAAGTAAATCCCAAGTGGGGCCGGCTACCGTGAAAGGTGCCCTTGCCCTTCCTCGAGACTCTTCCTCAGGGATGGGCACCTCGAAGACGTAGCGGAGGGGTTCGTTATGATTCCATTCTTTGGAGGGTGCGCCTTCCGTACTCTCACTCACTCCCGCATTAAGATTAAGAATGTTGCGATCAGGTGAAGGCGCCAAGCAGGTTAAATCCTTCCAGCCTTTAGTTGTGCCACTCGCAGTCGTGACGCTATCGTAAGGTAATTCAAACGCGACCGAGAGGTCGACTTTGAGACCCCCGTCGAGCGTGTTGCTCATCACGCCGCGTGACACGCCGGTTAAGTGATGCCAGCCTGAAGCTATACCATTCTCTGCGGTTGCACTAGCGCCGCGGTTGTTAAGCCAGACTTGCAGATCAGCTCGGGTGCGCGTGCGGACGAGGTCGGTGCCTTCGGCGCCTTGAGCGGGTGTGCGCGCAGCAGCGGCACGAAGGTCAGCATCACGGGCTTCGCGCAGTCCTGGCACGCGACCACTTGAGCTTGCAGGATCCGCGCCCGACTGTCCAAAAGCCGCAAGGCGGAAACCTTTCCACCAGGAATTATTCGCGGTAAGATTTATCGGGGTACCCTCGGCAGGCTCGAGTAAAGGATCGGCGAGATTGATTCGGGCTTTTAGTCCTTCATCCGACGTCCACCAAGCAATCGAACCCCCGCCCTCGGGCAGAGGAAAACCAGGACGGCGTACTTGTTCACTGGCAGGGGCGGTTGAACCTAAGTCACTGGGTCCGAGCAAACGGGCACCGCCTTGGGTTGCTCCATCATCAAGAATGCGTGCCGCTAAGGCGTCTGAATCTCCTTTGGTTATCGTTGAGCTGGGCGTTAATTGTAAAACCGGTGAACCGGTAGGCTCAGGTGAAACCAGCCAGCCGAGAAAAATACGATTATCAGGAAGGGCAGGATCCCAAGAGCGTAAGACGGTTCCTCCTGTGCCTGTCATCCAAACGCCCGTCCACCAGCGACGCTCGGCATCGACTTGGCTGCCGGAGGAATTGATCGGGGTATAGTAGGTATTGCGTGAGGCACCGCTTGCACTGGGATCAAAAATATCCGCGCGGGCTGTAACCCGTTGGTCGTTGCCGGCGAGCAACTGCAATTGGC
>CAZEDB010000029.1:0-15358 GCA_964510855.1 uncultured Enterobacteriaceae bacterium
TTAATCCGCCAGGGAGAGACCCTTTAGCTTTCACCGCCATCGCTCAGGCCTTAAGCCAAACCTCACCGGGCCCACTGGTCCTGACAGGTACTGCACTCGTCTTAGTTGGAGTGGGTTTTAAATTAGGTGCCTTTCCTTTTCATGGTTGGGTACCCGATGTCTACCAAGGAGCACCAACGCCCGTCACCGCGCTCTTGGCTACAGCCTCGAAAGCTGCCGGAGCGGTGGGTCTCCTGTTGTTGCTTACCGGCCCACTTGCATCCCTTGCCCCACAACTTGTGCCGGTCTTAACGCTACTGGCCGCCGGCTCGTTACTGGCGGGTAATTTAGGTGCACTGGGATCATCGGATACAAAACGTGCCCTCGCTCTTTCGGGTGTTTCCCACGCTGGCTTCCTACTGGCCGTTATCGCTGCACTTACTGCCGCCGCCACCCATGACGGTTGGTCTGAAGTCGCCACCGAACTTCATCTTGCAGTCCTTATTTACCTTTTCGCCTACACTCTGGGAACCTTTGCTACCTTTGGTGCACTTGCCGAGGTACCAAGCGCCGACGACCATCACCGACCTTTAATCGGATTACGGGGGCTGATGCGCCGAGGCCGTTCACTCACCGCTTCATTGACTCTCGGTATCGGATCGCTTGCTGGCATTCCGCCTTCGGTGGGTTTCTTTGCCAAGCTTTACATTCTATGGGTACTTGCACGCGCGGAAATGTACGGCTTACTGGGCTTGGGTGCTGTCTCTGTTGCTATTAGTATCTATTACTACTTCGCCATTATTCGTGAAGCGGTATCACGCCCTTCAGATAATGCAGAAAATGTGCCACTGACGACTCCTTGGCGAGCCCGAGCCGTCCCGCTAGGATTGGGCGCACTTACCCTGATTCTTGGCATCCTTACCCTCCTACAGGGTATGGGCGGGAACGAGTAAGTTACTTTTTGCCGCGCGGGTGGTGGCGGCGATGGGCCGCCGCCAGACGCCCCCGCTCAACTGCCGTATAAATTTGCGTGGTCGCGATATCGGCATGCCCGAGCAGTTCTTGAATCGAGCGTAAATCCGCTCCGCCCGCGAGTAAGTGGGTGGCAAACGCATGGCGCAGCAGGTGCGGCTTAACAGGCTTATCGATACCAGCCCGAAGGGCGGCAGCCTTTACATTAACCCAAAACGTTTTACGCGAAAGCGCTTGGCCACGCTCAGAGATAAAAAGTGCACTCCCAGTACGCGCACTAACGAGCTTGGGGCGACCGACTTTTAAATAAGCCGCAATCGCGGTGGCCGCGGTCGAGCCCACGGGCACCAAACGCTCCTTCTCACCTTTGCCACGTACACGCACGAGGGCTTCGGCGAGATCAAGGGCTTGCAGTTCGAGACCACAAAGTTCGGAGACGCGAAGCCCTGAACCATACATGAGCTCAAGCATGGCGCGGTCGCGCAAGCCATGCGGGGTCGAGGTATCAGGGGATGATACTAGTGAAGCCGCTTCCGCAGCACTGAGCATCCCGGGTAGACGTCGACGTGGGCGTGGGCCTTGCACCAATTCGGAAAAATCATCACGGCGAGCACCCGACCGCACCAAGTGACGCGCCAGGGCACGAGCCGCAGAAAGTTTACGCGCCAATGTTGTAGGGGCCACCCGCCGTCGACTTAGCCAAGTAGCATAGCCATCCAGATCCGCGGCTTGGACCTCCGACCAAGCTCGGCGACCTGCCCGCTGACATACCGCAGCCAACTGGCGTAAATCCGCTTCATAAGCCGCCGCGGTATGGGTAGAAAGCCCTCGTTCTAGGGCAAGATGCGCTAAGAAAGCCTCGAGCGGCTCAATGAGCCCCTCAGGTAAGGCCGACTTAGGACGCCGTGGGCGCATTGCACGCAGTCTTGCCCCGCAGGCCGGGGAGTCCATAAGGAACATTATGCCTTCGCCTCGGGAACGCGCCATTAAACCCACCGACCTACGGGGTATCCTGCGTTATGTCCCGATGTTCCGTGACCACATCTTTGTCGTGGCCGTTGATGGCGCGGTAGTTTCACACGAGAACTTCGTTAATCTTGTTACCGACCTCGCCGTCCTTCGCAGTCTCAGCATCAAGGTCGTCTTGGTGCATGGGATTGGACAACAACTCGGCGATCTCATGCGCGAGCATCGTGTCTCAGCACCCGACATTCACGGCGAAGGACCCACCGACGCTCCGACCATGTCGTTGGCACGTGAAGCCGCCGCTTTAGTTTCGCAAAGTATCCTCGAACAACTTTCGCAAGCAGGTCTACGTTGCGCCATTACTAATGCCGTCCGGGCTACACGCGTCGGCATGATTCGTGGTAAAGATTATCTCTTCACGGGTAAGGTCGAGAAAGTCGACACCGCCTTACTTAACTCCATGCTCGGACAAGATATCTTGCCCTTGGTCACACCCATTCTTTGCGACCGCGAAGGCCAATCCCTCCGCGTGAACAGTGACCATCTTGCAGCCGAACTTGCCGTCGCCCTCGGCGCATCGAAACTTATCTACCTCACTCCTTACGCCGGACTCACGGTGAATGGTGAGGTGATTATTAATTTACCCGAAGACGAGTTAGCCGCTTTACTAGCCAACCGGCGCTCAGGACTTGAACCCCGCCTGCAAAGCAAGGCCCAGCAAGCCGCCTTCGCCCTGGATGAAGGCGTGCCCCGGGCTCACATCCTTGACGGCCGGGTCTTTGGCGGCCTGCTCATCGAAATCTTTGATAAGGTCGGGCTCGGCACCATGGTGCATGCCAACGACTACGATCGCATTCGCCCTGCGAAGAAAAAAGATGCGCAGTCGCTTTACAACCTCGCGCGTCATGGCGCTAAGTCGGAAGCCTTAGTGGCGCGAACACGTCTGCAAGTTGAACAAACCGTAAGCGACTTTATCGTCTACGAAATTGATGACTCCATCATCGGATGCGCGGCTCTGCGTCGCTTCCCTGGGGTTAAAGGCGTGATGGAACTTGGGGCCGTCTATGTCCAACCTTTCTATCACGGTCGGGGCGTCGGAACCAAGCTGGTCGAATACATTAAGCGTAAGGCTAAAAAAGAAGGCGCGCGTAAGTTGATTGCCCTCACCACGCAAACCGAAGGCTTCTTCACGGGGTCCTGCGGATTTGAAGATGGTTCCATCGCCGACTTGCCCGCAGTGCGACGCAAAGAACTCAAGGCCAGCGGCCGACACTCCCGCGTTCTAACCTTCGCGCTGGGTCGTTATACCGAGAGCCCGCGTTAAAAGCCTAGGACTCTCCTCAAGACTTAGGCGCGTAGAAACCCTTTTGGCGTTCGCTGATGGGTAAGCCTACGCGTGCCATAACCGTGAGCAGGTCTTCCCAAAAGGCACGCTTGAGCGCCACGGAAGGATTACGCAAAAGGTAGGAGGGATGAAAGGTCGGTAACACCGGCAAACCCTCGAAGCTCAGCCACTGACCCCGCTGACGCGTGACCTTGAAGGTCGCATCGCCCTCGAGTGCCAACATGCCATTAACCGCAGCGTTGCCCAGCGTGACAATCACCTTGGGTTGGATAATCGCGATTTGAGCACGTAGATAAGGGAGGCAAAAGGCTAACTCGCGTGAGGTTGGAGCCCGATCACCCAAACCATTCGCCATCACCGTACGCCATTTCATAACATCGGTGAGATAAACCTGCTCGCGCGACAAACCCATGGCCGCAAGCGCCTTGGTAAGAATATCACCGGCGGGACCTACCAACGGTTCGCCCGCGCGTAACTCGTCTTCATCGGGACCTTCCCCGATCCAAAGAATATCAGCATCGACCGATCCCGAGCCAAAAACCGGCAGACTACCTGCGGGCGTATGGCGACGACATTCAGGGCAAGCGAGCACGCGCTCACGCAGGGCAGCGAGACGCTCAGACTTGGAACCTGAAGTGAGAAGCTCGACCTTCGGGGGCGACGGCACCAGCTCATCGAGGGCGCGCACCGGCGCAGCAGCAGGAGCGGGTAACGGTTGGGCGGGCGTCTTAACCGAAACCTTAACGGGACGGTCCTGGGCGGCCGAAGTCGCGGACTTCACTGCCTCGGAGTGCGCAGGCTGAGCAACCCCTTTAGCACGAGCGATGAGATCGCGCAGCGCCGTCTCGCCCTCAGAACTTAAAGCTACCGTGGTAGTACCGGCATCTTGCCGATATCGCAGCTCGGCTAGAAGGAGAATGAGGGCATCAGCAGGAGACACAGGTAAAGAAAGTCGGGGTAACCATAGGCGAAAAGTCGGGTGAGCCTAGCACCGTTTTAAGCCCAACCACCGCGGACGTTTAAGATAACCCACGCCTCTTTTAAAAAAGTTATCCACAAAATCATGCAAAGGCCTGAGATAAATGCCTTAGCGGGATAGGTTCAAAAAGTTAGATTAAAGGGGTATTTCAGCCTTAATCGGCCCAAGAACCTTGATTCAACAAGGGGTGTACCCGATTTATCTTGCTAGTTTGAGCGGGTTTAGCCCATCTTTTACATGTTCCCGCAACTCTAATTAGGGAACACCGCAGAAAGCTGGTGGGTTGTCGGTCGCAAGCGATGGCAATTTGAAATCCGAGGTCGGAAACGGGCAATGCGGAGTTAGTAACGAAAGAAAAACACATGGAAAATAAACTGTTTGTCGGCAACCTCCCGTGGGCAGCCACTGAGGATGACATCCGCGCACACTTCGCCCAATTTGGCGAGGTAACTGGCGTGGAAGTTATGCGCGATAAGTTCACCGGCCGTGCTCGCGGCTTCGCCTTCGTAACGATGGCGTCGAACGAGCATGCCCAATCCGCCATCGCGAAGACCGAAGGCATCGACTTCATGGGACGCCCCCTGAAGGTCAATGTCGCTCGTCCTCGCGAAGAGCGCCCCAGCTTCGGCGGGGGTGATCGTGGTGGCTTCGGCGGCGGCGGCGGTCGTGGTGGCTTCGGCGGCGAACGCCGCGGCGGCTTCGGCGGCGGCGGCGGCGGTCGTGGTGGTTTCGGTGGCGGCGGCGGTCGTGGTGGCTTCGGCGGAGATCGCCGTGGCGGCTTCGGCGGCGGCGGCGACCGTGGCGGCTACTAAGCACCCGTAAAGACCTCTACCAGGGCGCGCCTTTTGGCGCGCCCTTTTTGTTTGATTTGCCCTCAGCAGGCCAGGAGCTAGGCTAAAATCCTTACCCCATGCGCCTCCCCGCCCTGTTCCCTGTCCTTCTCGCCACCCTGGCCTTTGCCGCTGAACCTCTTCGTGGTATTCCCGAAGATGTCTCACTTGCTGGGCGCATTTCTTATGATACCGCCGCTAAGTCCCAACTAGCACCCCTGGTTAAAGCTCTACAAAACCGGATGGAAGCTATGGCAGCCCAAATGGACCCAGCGGCAGCCAAAGCCAATAAAGAGTTACAGACTCGTTTAGGACTCACCCCAGAAGGTAATCACCAGGTAGACTTTGGTGTACGCGTCACTCTTGATACTAGCCTTGGCACAAATGAGCCACAGTTTACGGTCTTCATCGTTTTCAAGCATGAAGGTAAAAAGAACGCCTTAGATACCTTTGCCAAAGAATCGAATGCCTCACCCATCGCTTTCACGGGCGGAACGGCATGGGAGCTAAGCACGGTCATGGGCGCCGTGATTGGAGCCAATGCGGGAAGTCCTGCCAATCTCCCGCTTGAAAGTTTTGCCGAGCATGCCCTCTTCATGCCGGAAGATGGCGTCTTGATTATCGCACCCATTCGTGAACTCCCCCTCGCCCTTGCCTGCTGGAATCGCAAAAGCCCGAGCCACCAACTTCCTGCAACCGTTGCGACGCTTGCCCGTAACACGCCTTTAAGTCATACCATTTTTAACGCCAATATCCTTCAACTTGCTAAGCTTTTAGCTGACGACCTATCGCAAGAAACTGAAATCGACGCCGCCGCATCACCTCCTGCAGGTGGCATGACGCAAGCAGGCCTCATTATCGGTGAAGACGCAAAAAATCTGCTGCTACGTGCGTCGATGAACTACGCCAATGCCGACTTGGCTAAACTAGCCGCCGAGCAAATTCGCGGCTTCGTTCCCATGGGCAGCATGCTAGCGATGCCCAATGATCAAGACGATGCCGACACCCAACTGGTCAAAGCTCAGATGGGACGCGTCATCAACTCCCTCAAAGTGGAGCAAGAGGGCTCGAATGTTCGACTCTCCCTGCAACATAGCTTAGAGGATATGAAAGTCCTCATGGCCCAACTCGAAAAGCAGCTCCTCGCCGACTTACAATCCCTACCGATCGCGACACCTGCACCCGCAGTCCCTAGCCCAGCCAAGACTGAAATTAAATCAAAGGAAGCGACGGAGAGCAAAAAAGGCCGTTAAATCCTTACAATTAGACCCACAAAGGGGCTGGCAGTGCCAGCCCTTTTGATTATTAAAGAACTCTAGCCACCCCATGAAGAACCTCATCACCAGTGCTCTCATCGCGTTTGTCGCTTTTGCGCAGGCCGCCCTCCCCACCTCAGGCTTGCCCAACAGCAACGCCCCTTTTGTGGCGCATATCTCGTTTGAGAATGCCGCTAAAACTTCCCTAGGTAAAATTGTCCTCGATGAGGCAACCAAGGCTCAAACCCAAGAGAAACCCGCCAAACTCATTGAACGTCTCGGCATTCGCATCACCGATATTCGCGATTTAACCCTCTTAGGAAATCCGACCGACAACGCCGCGAGCGTCGTAGCTTTGATTCGTGGTCGTTTCAGTAAGTCAAAAATTGAAGGCTTTGCTGCCTCGAAAAATGTCCCTTTCAAAACTGTGGCTGGTTTTAAAGCCTGGGATGCCAATCGTCTTGGTGCCGCAGTAGCCGACGAAGCCGCAGCCCCATCAACCCCTGGTGAAGCTGCCATCTTTATCATTGTGGCCGATGATTCCACCCTGCTTGCAGCCACGGAAGATCAACTCACGATTGCCGCTGAAGCTCTTAAAGCCAATAAGCCTTGGAACCACGCCGCGCTCAGCGCCGGCTTGGGTAGCGTGACCCAAGGATGGTTAGCCGTGAACGTCGACATTCAGACCATGGAAGCCCGCGAAGCTGCAGCCAACCCTCAAGCAGCCTCCCAACCGAGTGGGGCTAAGACGGCTGTCATTGCTCTTGGGGAAAACGCTTCGGATGTCCAACTCCGCGTCGCAGCTCAGTTCGTCAGCGAACAAAAGGCCACCGAGCAGATTACCCAACTTAAGGGTCTGATTGGTTTTGCTCAACTCGGCCTCATGCCTGCAGCCGAAGATTCACCCGACGACAAACAGAAGAAGTCCGACCTTCTGTCACTCGTCCAGCGGCTTAAGATTGAACAAGCCGGTGACAAAGGAACCTTCTCGGTAGATTACCCCGCAGCCAAGCTCAGCGGCATCCTACGCGAGCAAATCGCTGAAGCCGCCCAAGAGGCTGCTAACTTCGGCTCCGAGCGCTAAACCTTTTACGAGGATAATCTACGGGCGGCCATGAGCCGCCCGTTTGCTTTTAAGCCCAATCTTGGCTCGTTATTTACCATGACACGCCGTCGGATTTCCCTGCTCGCGGCCTTCACGCTCTTAGTGGGCGGGGCTATCTGGATTTATGGCGGAAGCAATTTTGCCCTTAAACTCGAGCGCATCCACCCCGTCATGGTGCGCGCCTTCCCAAAAGCGATTGCTGCAAGTGAGACCGGACCCGGACTCCTCGTCGCCTTAAGTGCGCTGGATGAACCCGAGCGTCGCAAAGCCACTCGTGCGACACTTGCGGATTATTTTTCTAAAGAGATTTTAGCTGAGACGCTGGATCTGGGTTTCGGACCCAAAGATACGGCGCCGGAGTTCACTTCGTCGTTGAACGGACAAACCGTTACCCTGCCCAAAGAAGCTGCAGCCTTGGCGGCCACGACCGAGAACTTGCTTTTATTACTCCACGTAACCCGACCCGGTGACTTCGCCTTACCTGCTCGGCAGCGCGGGTGGATTGGTCCCCGACTTGAGGAGGTTGCCTTAACCGCCTCACACCTAACCGTGACGGTGGCCGAATCGGGCATGCCAGCGCGCCTACGCGTTACGCTCGCCTTAGCCTACCCAGAAGGCGCCGATGCCGAGCGCGCCCTCCGTCGTCTCACCGAAGTGCAGGGGGACGTCGGCCAACTCGGCTTTGCCGCTCAACCCGGTTACGAACGCATCGTCCGTCAGACTCGCTTGGTCGTGATACGTCTCGATGTTGAAGCCGCGCTCGCCCGTACTAAACTACCCGCGCGCTGAACGCGCTTAGGTCAGCTCGAGCGTACCGTCGGTTTTTAACTTTCGATAATAACACCCTTTGCGGGCGCGACCATCGGCACCCTTGGTGTGGCAAGCACCTTGGCCGGCAGGACGAACCTTATAGAGTAGCGAGTTCTGTTCGCAGTTCACGCGCACTTCGAGGAGCTCCAAGTAATCACCCGAGGTGAGCCCTTTAATCCAAAGCTCGTTACGCGAGGTACTCCAAAAAACGGCTTTGCGCTCACGCAGAGCGGTCTGAAGTGCCAAGGCGTTGGCGTAGCCTACAATCAGGACCTCACCCGTCGCAGCGTCCTGGGCCACTACCGGCAAGACGTCTTCTTTGCCTGCAGCAATCTTGCGCAGCTTAGTGAAATCTAGGCTTAGCTGGGCTCCCTCTTCGAGTTGGGGATTAGACATTTCTTTAGGGAATCCCGACCCCTGCGTGCATTCAAGGCTGGAATCCCCCCTCTCGACCCCCTATCCGAGAGGTATCATGTCCTCCCCCGACATTTCCTCCCTGAACCGTGCCGCTCAAGAAGCCCGAGGGCTTGCCATGGATGCGGTCGCCGCCTGCCACTCCGGCCACCTCGGTCTCCCGCTCGGTGCCGCTGAAATCGGGGCTGCTCTTTACGGACATTTCCTCCGCATCGACCCGGCGGCTCCTACCTGGCCCAACCGTGATCGCTTCGTGCTGTCGGCCGGCCACGGCTCGATGTTCGCTTACGCTTGGCTCCACCTCGCGGGTTTTGAAGTGAGCCTCGAGGATGTTAAAGCCTTCCGTAAACTTCACAGCAAAACCCCAGGTCACCCTGAATTTGGCGAAACACCTGGCGTTGAGGCCACCACGGGGCCGCTCGGACAAGGAACGGGCAATCTGGTCGGTATGGCGATCGGTGCCAAAATGGCCGCCGCGCATTTTAACACCCCCGAGCATACGATTTTTGATCATCTCATCGTCGGGCTAGCCGGCGACGGCTGCCTCCAGGAAGGCATCTCGCAAGAAGCTGCCTCGTTAGCAGGGCGCTTAGGTTTAGATAACCTCGTGATGCTCTATGACTCCAATGACGTCACCCTCGATGCTATGGCCTCGAAGACGCAAAATGAAGACACCGCGAAACGCTACGAAGCCTGCAACTGGGAGGTAGTAACCCTCAAGGACGGTCACGACATCAAGGCTATCATCCAAGCCCTCGAGACCGCGCGTGCCCAGCGCAATCAGAAACCCAAGCTCATCATCTGCAAAACCACCATAGCCAAAGGTATTCCCGAAGTCGCTGGTACCAGCAAGGGCCACGGCGAAGCCGGAGTGAAGTTTATCCCTGCAGCCCGAAAAGCCCTCGGTCTACCCGAAACACCGTTTTACGTTTCACCTGAAACGCGGACGGCTTTTGCCGCCCATCGCGCCGCCCAAGCTAAAGCCCACGCCACCTGGCAGGCCACCTTTGCCGCTTGGTCCAAAGCACACCCTGAAAAAGCGGCCCAACTCGCCAAGGGACTCGCCGGCAATCACGGCACCCCCGATGCCCTACTCGCTGCCATTCCTGAAATGGGTACCAATCAGCATGCTACCCGGGCTTCGGGCGAGCTCGTGCTGAATGCCCTCGCTAGCGCTTCACCACTCGTCGTTTCAGGCTCAGCTGACCTACATGGCTCTACCAAAAATTATCTCAAAGGTCAGGGCGACTTCGATATCCAGAGCCCGAGCGGACGGAACCTTTACTTCGGTATCCGTGAGCACGTCATGGGAGCGATTCTCAATGGCCTCGCCTATCACGGTATCTTCAAAGGCTCCGGTGCCACCTTCTTAACCTTCTCGGATTACTTAAGACCCTCCATCCGCCTGGCAGCTCTAGCTAAGCTCCAAACCTTCTACATCTTCACACACGACTCCGTAGGTGTCGGCGAAGATGGTCCTACGCACCAACCCGTAGAAACGGTCGCCTCACTGCGCTGCTTACCCAACCTAGATGTGCTTCGACCCGCCGACGCTGAGGAGACGGCCGCGGCTTATGCGCACGCCGTGGCTCGACGCGATGGGCCCGTCGCTCTGATTCTCAGCCGACAAAACTTACCCTCCATGGATGCGGTTCCCGCCTCGGTTCGTCGCCAAGGCACCCTCAAGGGAGCCTACATTGTACAACGCGAAAGCTCCGCGCTTGAACGCATCTTGATTGCAACCGGAAGTGAGGTGCAACACGTCCTCAAAGCTGCCCAAGTTTTAGGTAGCGGCACGCGCGTGGTTTCCATGCCTTCAATGGAACTCTTCGCCCGCCAACCCCAAAGCTACCGAGATGAAATTCTACCGCCTACTTGTACTGCACGCCTTAGTCTCGAAGCAGGTAGCACCCTGCCCTGGGGTCGCCTCGTTGGCCACCAAGGTAAAGCCCTCGGCATCGATCGCTTTGGTCTAAGCGCACCGGGCGATATTGCCATGCGTGAACTCGGCATCACCGCCGACGCGGTCGTGGCTGCAGCTCGCCAACTCTAAGCCTTTAGCGTTCGACTTGGTCGAGGGGGACTTGGAAAAGTCCGCCTTCTTCTGAACCGAGCAAGAGCGTGCGGTCATCCAGCCAAGCACAGCCTTCTAACTGCCATTGGCTCGCGGGTGGCGCTAAGGCACGCGCGAATGCAGGCCCAGCCAGAGGATTATCGGGCTTAGCACTTAAGTCGAACACCCACAGCATCCGATAGGTCAGTACGGCTAGCCGTTTGCGATTAGGTGAAACCGCCGCATCCGTAACCATACCCCGAATATTAAAAATTCCTAGTTGCGTTAAAAAGATACGCTCACCGACTTCAGGAATCTCTGCTCGCCAAATATGAGTGGAGGTATCGCGTCGATGCTTAGTTAAAAGATGAAGTCGACCTTGATACCAAAATATTGCCTCACAATCATGGCGTTGTTCGGGGTCTGGGTATTGCGTCTGATCAGGCCAATTAAAAATTAAACGCCGAGCAGGCAGGGTGGCAGGTGAGTTCGGTTGGGGCTCGGCAACGCGATAAAGGTGTAAATCACGACGGCGCGAGAGATTATTCCCTACGTCGCCAATAAAAAGATTTCCTGCGTCATCGTGGGTTAGTGCTTCCCAATCTAAATTAGTTGCACCTGTGACGGCAACCCCGACCGAGCCAGGTTGGGCGAGCAAACCGGTAGAACGAACCGGCACGATACGGGCCGCACCACTCGAATCACTTACCGTCCAAAACAGTCGGGGATCGCGCGAACTACGAACTAAGGCTGAGCACTCAGGTACAGCAGTTCGATCCAAGTTACCCGTGGCACGTAAGTTGAGCGCCGGACGGTCGTCCAAGGGTACCGAGCGCGTAGGAAAAGCCGCTAAGCTAGAAGTAACCAATAGGAGGATGAACCCAACGAGATACACCCCCCCATCTTCAGCCTTTGCTTTCACAGCCGCAAGCCCGGGCTTGCGAGTGAGCAGGGAAAAGTCTTGATGATGAGGTGGCTTCCCGCTCGACCCGTGCCCTCTGGACTGCTGCCGTGCGCGGCGGTAAGCTGACGAGCCCCCAACGGAGCCGTCCGACAGTCGCCCTCTCAGGCCGAAGGGGTTTTCGCGGGGTGATTCTTGGAATTGACCCTTCATTACGCGGTACCGGTTTGGCTGTGGTCGATCTTTCAGGTGCTACACCTCATCTCCTAGCGAGCACCACCTTGCACATGCCGGCCAGCCAGACTGCGCACGCTTGTCTGGCAAGAATTTACCGTGAGGTCTTGGCCTACGCCCGTCGGTATAAAGTCGGCGCCGTCGCCTTAGAATCTACCATCTACGTGCAGAATCTTAAGACCGTAGCGATTTTAGGCGCTTCGAGAGGAGCCGCCTTGGCAGCAGCGGGGGAGTTGAATGTCCCAGTCGCTGAATATGCTCCGTCGCGGGTCAAACTTGCGATTGTGGGCAAAGGTCAGGCCACCAAGGCACAAGTCATCGGCATGATAAGCCAACTCCTTTGCCTAAAGGAGCCCCTAGCGCATGACCAAGCCGATGCAGCTGCGATCGCCCTTTGTCATGGTTGGACGGCGCGGGACTAATCAGTAATTCGGAAACCGTCGGTACGACCCGTCGCTTCACTCCGTCGGGCCAATAACTCGCCAAAGGTAACCTGACGTAGACCATGATCGAGATTGGTGTGCCCTACCCTAAACTGACTCTCAAGTTGCCGGGCGGCCAAGGCAACCCGCTGGGTGGTTTGAGGGTCGCGCAGGGCCGAGGAAAACGTGCCTGCTCCCTCAATTTCCGTGACCTGGAAATGCCCTGCCACCAAATCCTGCTCAGAGGCTGCACGCACATCGAGGCGGGCATGATGTAAGCCAGGATACTGACGACAGTAAGTATCGAGGGCATCACGCAAGCTGGGAACTTCAAGACTTGGGCGACGCGTGGGTTGGGCACCGTGGGACCAAGCACCGGAAAGATCGAGACGAACCACTTCACCTGCGGCAGGGATGCGCAACAACGTCGGGGTGTGTAAACGCTGATAAAGATCGGCACGCAATAAAACTTTAGGGTCATCCCAAATCAGATGCTCAAGGGGGCGACGTCCGTCGCCGATTATTTCTACCGGAACCTTCTCAACGACTGCTACCAATTCACCTAGTTCCGCACCGGGATCACGCCGCCATACCAGTTCAAACTCTTTACCCGCAACCCAAGGCTGTAAAAGCCAAGCGCCTTTTACTGGCGGAGTCAGAGCTGCCCGCAACGCAGGTAAATCGAGTAGTTTGATTAAACCCGCCCCATCCTGAGCCACTTCAGGTTTCAAAGCTAAAGGGAACCCCACACGCGCGGCGAATGCTTCAGCTACAGCCAAAGCCTCGGCGCCCGAAGGTAAGGAAACATAGGGGCAGGTACGAGGGTCGCGAGTAAAGGGTTCAAGCAAATCACTTTTTGAATCACCTAAAGCACCACCCAACCGACCCCATCCCGGATTTGCAGCACTGGCCACCGTTAAGCGACGGCGTAGAAATGCCTTCAGGTAAAGAGCGGTACGGGTCGGCAATAAAACTAACCAAGTAGGCCAAAAGGCTGGGCTGATTAAAAATGTTAAGCGCTGACGTACCTCGCGGCGACCTCGGTGGGTTGCCAAAGGTAAACACCAGTGCGTCAGCAGCCAAATTCCCAAGAACACCCCGAGAATAATCCAAGCCGCATGCTGCTTATACTTGGGGAATTCGGCCATGAACGGAGGCCCGAAGGTGTGACCTAACCACATTAAAACGGGAGTCCAAATCAAGGCCGCGACCAATAAAAGAAGGCCTAACTTCGCTAGGCTGAGTCGAAGAATGCCAGCAGTTACAAAAGTCGGTACGCGACTAGCTGGAATAAATCGTGAGCTCACAATCACCATTAATCCTTTGGGCGAACTAAACCAACCCGCCATGCGATCGATTTCGTGCTCTTGCACCATCCAGCGTAAAGGAGCGTGACGGAGGGCTCGGCGTCCGAGCGTAAATCCGATTAAATAGAGCACCATATCCCCGATAAAAATCCCGACTGTGCAGGCGAGCGCCGCCCACCAAAAATGAACAATACCCTCAGCTGCTAGCAAACCTGAGGCTAAACAAGTGGGGTCTTCGGCTACAAAAGTACAAACCGCAATCACCCCCAAAAGAATCCAGAAACGCGCACCCTGAGAGGTCACAAGATCGGGCCAAGGCGCATCAACGGGCGTGGCAGAAAGACGCACGGGCGCTTTACCAGCTGTGGCCAGAGCCTGAAAGGCCACCACTTGCTGCGCAGCGGCTACGGGGTCAGCCAATTCTCGCCCACCGGCGACTACCTGTAACTGGGCTTGAGGTGCGAGGCGCTGCGTGTAGCGCGCAGCATCGACTGGGGTAACCCAATTGTCTTCACCGTGCAGCAAGAGGAGTGGTCCCTGCCAAGCACGCAACTGAGCACGATTTTCACTTAAATCACTGGCAAAAAAAACCGCCGAATAAGACCGGTTAAGCACCGCATGATTGAGCCCACCGAAATGGGGCAGTAAGTTATCCGCTAAAACAAAAGGGATATGGTGGAAAAAATAAACGAACTTATTCGCAACTGCGTTGCCGAGCAGGGTGTATTCTTGGGAACCTGGCGCATTCACTAAAGTAAGAGAACGGACTAAGTTCGGCTCACGCGCCGCAACTTCAGTTGCCACCACTCCTCCCATACCTTCGCCCACGAGATGAATCGGGCCATGAATGCCAGCAGCACGGAGCAACTCAGGGACTTCCTTAGCCATAGCCTGAGTCGAGGCATCCTCGCGCTGGGATCCCGAGGCAGCATCAGGCCAGTAGAGTCGCCAGACGGGCGTGGGCGTGTTGGCTATCAACTGCTGGATAAATACCGACCCTTCGCGGCGTTCCGGCAAACGCGATAGGATGACAGTGGGCAGCCCAACTCCTTGCTTTCGAACCTCAACTACCGAGGGCCGCGCGGGAGCAGGAGGACGCTGCAGCGTCTCAACCGTCCAAGAAGCAACCAGCAACAGGAGATAGGAACCCAGCAACCACCACTTCAAAGGGATGCGTACAGATACGGGGGTCGTAACAGCGGGCATGACTTGCAACGTGCCACAGGAAGCCGGGAGGGCAAGGCGTAGTATTAAACTGACGCTTTTTCCTTCCTCCCAAGGGTTAATCGGGGTTGGTTAGTAACTTCCTGCATGGGTTCACTCGAATTGCCTGGCCTGATTGTAACCGTCGAAAAGCTGGTCCATATCCGTAACCCGGAGTTCACGGGAGACTTAGCCCATACTTTCGTCTACCACCTTGCGATTGCCAATTTTTCTGACCGGACGGTTACCCTGCTGGGTCGTAAGTGGATTCTCCGCCGACCCGAGGGGCCAACCGATATTATCGAAGGGGGTGGTATTGTCGGCGAAACCCCGACCCTCAAAGTCGGCGAGGTTTTTCGTTATCACAGCCAACATCTTTCCCCAGGAGACAAAGTTTATGCCTCGGGAGCCTTTCACGGGCACGATGCTCAAGGTCAGGCCATCCACACCTGCATTCCTGAGTTTCTCATGGAACCCCCTTTAACTTAAGCATGCGACTCACTGATCTTTATAGCGGCCGCGATATCGGAGCCAACAGCTTGCTGCTAGAAGTTGGCGACCACCGTATGGTGGTCGATTGCG
>CAZEDB010000030.1:0-15137 GCA_964510855.1 uncultured Enterobacteriaceae bacterium
CGGGGGTGTTCCGGATTCGATTCCAGCCAAGAGGACGAGCCGGCATGCGGAGGATAGTTGATGTGCCTCCTAAATCCCATCAGCGGCATATAACTGCCAAAAACACCATCACGTTCGAGCGCGGCAACGCACTCGCACTCGCGGCCTAAAATCCGCGTCAGGACCTAGAGTCTGACCTGCGACCCTAGATCATCCTGGTTCAAGCAGGCGAACCCCCGCTCTGGCTGACGTCTCAGGGGTAATCGAGATGACAGATAGGTCGGACGGGCGCCCACGCCCAAATCCGATCGAGATCAATCGTGGTGCTAAGCATGTAGAAGGCCCGTAGTATGGGCCGGAAGACGCGGGTTCGACTCCCGCCACCTCCACCTTTTAAGCCCTCTCGAGCACGCGTGCGTGCCTGAGCGGGCTATTAGGCTTTGGCCGATTTAGCTAGTAGGTCGTGCCCGCGTACGGTAGTCCAAGGCTCAACTTGATAGAGAAAATTGGGTAACTCTACCTGCAGGTTATACTGGCGATGGAAAATGGGAGAGAGTGAGGACGAGAGGGGAGGGACTAACCACGACCAATCACCGGAAACCTTTCTTCCTTCGCTGGTTTCACGTTCTTCAAAACGAATAAACTCTTGGGACGCGGCGTGATGGTCGACCATCGTCCAACCCTCGACATTAAACGAATGGAGTATGGCCTCATTGAGGAGCACGAGTGCGTGGTCGCGCCACAAGCTTCGCTCGCGGGTCGTATCAAGGTTGAGCGCTGCCGCAAGTTTCGGCAGGCAATTATAGCGATTTAAATCACTGAGGTTTCGTCCTACTTCCGTACCCATATACCACCCATTGAAAGGTGCGGCACTAAAACTCATGTCACCCGTGGCTAAGATCATATCTGAAAGTACAGGAATCGGGTACCATTTCAGTCCTAGGCGCTCGAGGGCAGATAACTTGGGATGTCGAAGGGTAACCTCATGACGGAGATCGCGCGGAATTTCATGCAGCTCAAGTCGGTCGCCCACCTGAATAATCCACGGCAGAAGATCAAAATGCGTTGCAGGGCTGGGCGCTTGCCAACCAAGGGTCTGGGCAATTTGTGTTAGGGTGGCATTACGTGGGTCACCTAAGCTCGTTTCGGCCGTTATACCATGAAAGGCGTAGCCGTAGAGTTGGTGGTTCCAGATACGAATTTCACTTTCAGGATGATCCCAGGCGCGAAAGAGGGTAGTCCATGACTCAATGCGACCTTTGCCGGCAGCGAGTCGAAGGTGCTGGGCTAAGGCAGCTGCGACGTCGGCTGGAGTTTGTGCACTGCGGGCATCATGGACTTGTAGGGATTTCCAATGGAGCCGCCCGACACACCGAGCAGCGTTTCTCCAGGCGTGTTGTGCCGACACGGTCAAACTGTTAGCGGTAAACTCAGGATGATGTAAGTTTTTGGCGTCTAGTGCTAAATCCCAGCGATGCTCAATCGCCTCTTGCCCCGACAACTTCCCGTGCCAAGGGCATCCTTTAGATTGGGACGGCGAAGGGCCGGGTGAGTGCATCTCACTGAGGAAATTAGGTTCTGACGATTCCACAAGGAACGAGTTGCTTAGGTGCCTGCAGACGTCTAATTCCTCCCCATGAGTGGACTTAGTCCTGAGATGCTGCAGGGACTTGCCCAGACCGCTTTGGTCGTGGCGGCAGGCTGGTTTTTTGCTGCCTCAGGCTGGGTAGGAGCAGAAGCCCGTCAGCCCCTCATGCGGCTGGTGATCTGGCTTTTCTTTCCGGCGCTGATTTTTTCCCGGGTCCATGCCAATCCGCTCCTATCCGATGGCTCGCGGGCTGCTCTTTACTTAGGGACGGGTTATTTAATCATCGTTCTGGGTATAGCGGTGGCCGCTGGACTGCGTCGGTTATTTGCTATTCCGGGTGGGGTTGAAGGTCGGACGTTTGCCTACGCAGCGGGTATCAATAATTTTGGCTATCTTGGCATCCCCATGACTGCGGCCTTGTTTGATCGCGACGTGGTCGGGGTTTTGTTAGTGTACAATGTAGGTGTAGAAGCGGCGATTTGGACCTTGGGAGTTGCCTACTTAACCGGACAGCGAGGGTGGCGCGTGGTTCGTAATTTAATCCATCCTATGACCATGGCCTTGGCAGTGGCTTTGGTGATTAATTTCTTAGGTTGGCAGACCATGCCTGTGGTTCGTTTGGCGGGCAATGTTTGCGAAGCGGTAGGTGCTTGCGCCATTCCTGTCGGTCTACTCTTAACCGGTATTTATCTCCATGAGACGCTGAAGGGTTTTCGCTTTATGTCGGAAGCCCGTATCTCGTCAGGCTTCCTAGTCACGCGCTTGCTGGTTATGCCTGTGCTGGTCTTGGCGATTGCAGCTTACTGGGTTGCTGATCCGGTTTTGAAAAAAGTCTTACTCGTCCAAGCCGCCATGCCTGCGGGTATGTTCACCTTCTTAATTGTCAGCCATTGCAAGGGTGACGTCGGGATTGCGCTACGCGGCACGTTGGTAACGTCGGCTCTTTGTCCTCTGACGATTCCCATCTGGGTTGAGCTAGGTCGCCGTTGGTTAGGAATTTTTTAGTCCATGAAAGTTGATGTTTTAATTGTCGGTCAGGGGCTAGCGGGCTCGTTGTTGGCACGTCGTCTCTCGGGTTATAAATCCTTAGTGGTGGTTGACCCTGGGCAGGGTTCTGCGAGTCACGTTGCGGCGGGTCTTATGACGCCGCTTACCGGACGTCGTTTTACCTTAACCCCTGATTATCCCGAGTTACTTGCGCGAGCTGCGACCGAGTTGACCGAGCTAGGGGTTTACCGCCCCATTGATGTCTTTCGCATGTTCACTGATCCTGAGCAGCGAGCCCTCGCCTTGCGTCGGGCGGATTGTCGGACCTGTAAGCCTTTTATACATCGCTTCACCTCAGAAGCGGGTGAGTTAGATCCCGATTTTAATGATCCTCATGGCGGGGCTTTGATGCAGGGCGCCTGGTGTGATTTACCTTTGCTGATTGATGCAACCCGACGTTGGTTAGGTGAGCGTTGGTTGCGAGATACAGTCGAGGTGGCCGCACTTCAGGATCGACCTGAGGGGGTGACCTGGAAGGGCATCCAGGCTCAGCATGTGATTTGGTGTGACGGCTGGCGGGCGGCGCTTCCGGGGGGTCTCTTTGCACACTTAGCTTGGCAGCCTGCCAAGGGCGAAGCATTGGATTTGGAGACGTCGGCCCCAGATAAATCGTTTGTGCTTAATCGTGAAGGTTGGGCGCTTTCGCTCGGTCAAGGGCGTTGGCGTACGGGTACGAACTGGTCTTGGGATGAGTTTGGCGAAGAACCGACTCAGGTTCAGGCGAAAAAACTGCTCACGCGTTTCAGCGGCTATTTTCGTCAGCCGGTTACGACTAAAGTTGTCGGTCACTTAGCTGGGACTCGACCTTGCACCCGCGATAGCCGTCCATTTCTCGGTCAACATCCTTTACGTCCACGCCACTGGTTGCTCAATGGTTTAGGCCCGCGCGGCACCCTTTGGGCATCCACTGCGGTGGATGCCTTGGTTGCGGCTTTGCTGCATCAGCAGCCTCTACCTGCAACGTTGGCGTTAGGACGTCAGGTTACCGGCCGTGATCAAGCCGGTAGCCAATAAATTAAGTGGCCAATAGTAGCGAGGCCTAGGCCGAGGGCGGTTAAGCGACCCCAAAGGCGTTGACGTTCACTGCGATGCGGTGCGCCCCAGCGACCCCAGATCCAACAGGCGGCCGCAATCACAACTAAACCGAGTGAGGCATCGCGTACCCAGCTGGCGTCTTCCACTTGAGCACTGAGTACCCAGAGTAAATAAACTGCATAACCAAAAAGAGGAAAGGCCATCGCCTGTTTAAGCGTTTCCATCCACTCGCCGGGTTTAGGAAGACGACGAGCTAGGGCTGGCCAAGTTACGAGGAGAACGTAGGGCAGGGCCATACCGAGACCGGCAAAGGCAAAGAGGAGCAGGGTTTCAGAGGCTCCACGGCGCGCATCAAGTGCAAAGCCTAAGGCCGCGCCTAAACCTGGTGCAGTGCAAGGGGTGGCAACTGCAGTGGCGAGCACGCCGGAAAGAAAGGCGCCCGAAGTATTCGCAGAAGCTGCGGCGCCAGCAAGCCCCGCTCCCATTTCAAATGCCCCTGCGAGTGACATGCCTAAAACCACCATGAGGATGGCCGTTCCTAAAACGAAGGTGGGGGATTGCATTTGGAAACCCCAGCCCACGGCATCACCGCCAGCTTTGAGCGCAAGAATAGCAAGGCCAAGCCCGATAAAACTCACAATAACTCCGGCAGCATAGACGAGGGATTGACGAATCGCTTCGCGGCGTTCGGTGCTTTGCCCGGTAAAGCTTAAAACTTTCAATCCGATTACAGGAAAGACGCAGGGCATGAGATTCAAGATGGCGCCGCCCCCTAGAGCTAAGAGAAGCATCCAAGTTAATGAGGCCTCGGGTGTGGCTGGGAGGGTTTGATTACTCCGAATCGCCGCGAGTCCAGCGATGACATTATCTGCGGTCAAAATTTCGGGTAGGATGACGGGTTCGCTTCCTTGGCGCAGAAAAACGTTTAGCGGGATGCCTTGACGACCATAGCTCGCCAAAGCTTCGCGGATGGTAGCGTCGCGCTTATCCCAATTAGCTCGAAAGGTTACGACCTCAGGATCGCTGAGTCGACCAAGCACCGCAGCCTGAGAATAGACTCGCTTGTTAACTTGGCAGGTTGCGCACCAGCGGGCGGTAAAGTCGATATAGACAATCTTTCCTTCAGCGAGAGCTTGGACCTCGGCATCAGGGGACCAGGGTTGCCAATTGAGTACGCCGGTAGATGCTGGGAGCTCCGCAGGCTTAGTGGGCGCAGGGGCGGGTTCGGGCGTGGACGTCGGGGCTGGTTCCAAGACAATCCGTACTTCGACCCATTGGGTTTGGCCGCTGCGGCGATCTTTCACTTCCGCAACGTAGCCTAAGGGCCCATCGTTTAAGCCCTCGGTCGCTCCTTCTAAGCTGAGATTGGCAAATGCTAAACCCTTGGACTTACCGTCAGGGGTTTGGGGCGCCGCCGTCATCGCCATCGGACCAAACAGGGTAGTGGGGGCTACAAAGTTTCTCAGCGGGAAGAACGCTATCGGCTGGACAACTGGGGCAAGCGAGCCGCCCTCCAAAACTTGACTCACGCGGAGAATATTCCCGACCTTCATAACCTTCCCCTTCACTTCGATGACTTGAGTTGGAATGCGATTAAGGGAGGCTTTAGCACTTTCGGAAAACGTTGAGGTCGCGGTTGGACCTACCGGAAGGGTGAGTTCGACTGTCGCCTCTTGGGGGTAGCAACCTTTGTCATCACACTCGAGCCATTCAACTTTAGCTTTGAGTTGTAACTTACCGGTGGCATCAGCGGGGACTTTCCCAGTAACAAATAGATAAGTCTCACCTTCATGCACAAAGTTCATGATACCGTCTTGGTCATAACGGATGGGTGCGGGCCAGCCGACGGTCGGCGAGAAGACTATCCCAGCGGATTGGGTCCACGTCCATTTAGGTGCCTCACCCGCATCCCCGGGATTTTTCCAGTAAATATGAAATTTAGGTTCGGAACGAAAACGAAAAGCTAGTTGGACGGTTTTACCAGGTACGGCGTGGGAACTAATCGCTACTAGCTCAACTTCGGTTTTGGCAGGTTGAGCTTGGAACTGGGCACTGAGAGATGCCCCCACGAGCAAGAGGATTAAGGCTAAGTAGCGCATAGGCTGAGTTTAGGTACGTTCCTGCCCACGGAAAGCCTAATGGGTTGTCACCAAGCTAAAATGAGTTCGGCGGTGGGTAGTGCGGATGGGTCGAGTCGTTCTCGAAGACTGGATGCCGTGACAGCAACGTCGCGCTTAACCTTACCTTCAAAAACCACTTTACCCTTAACGAGTACCTTAACGGGCTGATCTAAATCTAATAAGAGGTCCGAAAGCCGGAGGGTAAGGTCGCGTAACTTGCTAGTTTCAAGATGAATGGTCTGACCTTCGACAGTGGCGCGGACGATTTCCCCAGCATCGACCTCCACTCCCTCGGGAACGACTAACCAGTAGAATCGGCGATGTAAGACATCGTCTTGGCGCCAGACGACGCTTTTGGGCCAAGCGTCGCGCTTAAAGCCTGCCATCCAAGGCAGGGCTGCGCGCTCTTCTAGATCCATCCAATGGCCTTTACCTGGAACGATTTTTCCGGAGTGCACATAGCCTTTGGGGTCGGCGCGTTGCAATTCGCCCAGCTTCTCCAGCCATTCTCCCGCAATTCGATTGCGACTGTAGGCCCCATCATTGGCCCCGCACCAAATGGCAAACGGCAGGTTGCGTAGGCCTAAGGGCGAGGCCTCATTGGGGTGACCTGCCATCATGGCGGCAGCGGCAAAGCGATCTGCCATGCGCGGGCCAAGTTGATAGACGCCATCGCCCCCGGCCGAAAAACCTAAGAGGTAAACTTTATTGGGGTTCACGCCGCGCGCGATAATGCCACCTGCAATCAAACGATCAAATAGTCCGTCAATGTGACCTTCGTGCCAAAGATTCCAATTATTTGTGGGCGCCCGCGGTGCGATAAAAATGGAGCCTGGGTGTTCGTAGAGCCGAATCTGATTTTGCCACTGTTGGTCATTAACATTGGCGGGTGCTCCGCCTCCGCCGTGCATGGAGATAAACAGCGACCAACCTTCCGCAGGTTTTTCGCCCACAGTGCGCTCCAGCCAACGCAGCGTTTTATCGCCAACCGTAAGGGAGCGAGCTTCCCACTCAGCCTTTAACGCAGCCCGTTGGGGTTGGGCGGCAGCCTCCCAGGCTTGTTGGGTGGCGACTTCCGCTTCGGCGCGAGATAAGCCAGCATCAAGAGGTTTGCAGCCAATAAGGAGGGTGAGGGCAGAAGCGAGGAGGAGGCGCATAGGAAAGTTAGTCGCTTTTACAGCATGGAAGAAGCACGGCATCCTTCATGCCGTGAATAATCTTTTTATCCGCTGGGCAGAAAGTTGCGAGGGTACCCGAGAGCGTGGTGGTTTCGCCGTCGACAAAATAGTAAGGACAAAGTCGGAGCCTTCCTTCCATCGTCATTAAAGATCCGTCGTCACGATACACCGGGTGGGTGAGTCGGGCGGGCTTATGATAGTCCTGTAAAATGTGTAGCGTCTCATTCTCAGTATCGAGACCATCTTCGATGGCTTCTAACCAAGCCTCACGTGAAACGTCGCTCCCCAGTGTAACGCTGCGTGCGCCCCAGGCGGTTTCATGAAAACCACTGGCTTTAATAATCAAGTTACGCTCGCGCTGGGAAGCAGTAGCGAGCTCGCTCCAATCACGAATAGGTTTACCCTCAACATGGGGCGCGTGAAGCACCGCGGTTGGAGGGAGATCGGTACGCTCCATAATCCAAGTGCGCGGTACGATGCGCATTAAGGTTTCGAGTTGATCCTCCGGTAGGTTTTCCTGCCAGAAAGCCGATAAGACGGGGTGATGGAGCAGGGCGAGACCGAGCTTCTCTTCTTGGAAAGCGCGCATCGGCGGCGTGATGGCAATCGCCCCCGACTCCGCGGCATTAAAGAGGGCATCGGCACCGCGAACGTTGGCGATGTCGAAGAGTTCGAAGAAACGGTAAACAATGTCTACCTTGCGAGGTGCACCCTCAATCGGGATACAAATTTCGTCCCCTAGCGCCATAATATCGGCGGGGTGTGCGACCCAAACATCACGCCCGCGGGCTCGAAGGGTTTCTGCTAACCACTCAAACTCGGGTCGATAGGTAGCTGATTCGTCCGATACCACAATGGCAACGGTAGGGTGAGCTACTAAAGGTCGAAGGTTGGCTAAAGCGGCAAAGAAGCGATCGGCCATTTCACTCCCGCCGATTAAATTCGGTGTATCGGGATAGGTGGCGTTGAGTAGAGCGGTTAGGCCAATGCCACCTGGGACGCTATCTAACTCAGTTAGGATAAAGCCATGATCGGTCAGGATAAGATCAGGGCGAAGGACGACGGGGAGTTGCCCTTTGTTCACCTTGTGGCGGCTGTGAGCCACGAGTCCTTCTGGCTTATACCGGTCGAGGTAGGTCGCCACCCAAGGGGCATGAAGATCGCGGTTGCGCAGGAGCTTACGGTCTTGGGCGGCACGCAAATAGAGGCGCTCAAGAGCACGCTGATAACCTAGGCAAGCATCGCCAATCTTACGCAAGTCTGCCACTTGGGCGGCAGTGAGTGGCCAGGCTTCAGGCGAGAGTCGCCAAGCCTTACCGGCAAATAAAGGCTGCTCTAAGAGCGAGGTCTTTAGTTGCGCGTGCGTGGGCATGAATATGGTTTGCCCAGAAGGCGATTAACTCCCGCGTCGGATTTCAGAACCGTGGAAGCGAATGGAAACCCGATAAACTTTCTTGAAGCGCATGCGAATCGCACCGGTGGTGAGGTCGAGTTGATCAGGGACCTCAATACGGTGGATATCGACCACGGCGTGGAAGCCGCGCTCAGAGAATACGTCAATGAAGATGGCAATGGCCAGGGGATCTTCAAAGAGCGTCGCCTCGGAATTAATGTGAGCCATGCCGGAGATGGCGTGAGAACGAATGATGGGGACAAATTTCTCACGAATTAAATCCACCACCTTAGTGAACAATTCAGGATGACGCTCGGCATAACCGTCGAGGCGACGTACGAGTTCCTGACGCGCGTGTTGTACGACTTGGCTCGCAAGTGGGATGCCCGCGATACGGTCGTGAGTCTCTTCTGCCAACTCGAGGGAGCTCTGATATTGAAGCTCTTTAACGATACGGGCTTGGACCTCACTAATGCTACCTTGGGCGTTAATCAGGTGGTAGTGGAAGATATCCCTTAAAGTCTGTAAGGGTTCATAGGTACGCTCTTTAAAGACGCGGTAGCGATTGCGAGCGGCCTCGGCATCTAGGTCGGTTTTACGCACCTCCATTAAGGGTGTGCCTTCCGTCTTAGCGCGTTGATTGTGTTCTACGGCTTCTTTACCGCGTCGGAGCTGACGACGGATAGACTCATTTTCATCTACGAAGAGTACGAGAATGTGGAAATGGGGCTTAGGGAATTTATCGGCATGCGGGGTATCGCGGAACTCACGCCGTAAATCGGCTAAGCGGGCGAAGAGTAATTTAAGGCACTCTACTTGGACTAAGGAACGTGGGAACCCGTCAACCACCGCACCGGTGACAAACTCAGGTTCGAGTAGGCGGCGAAAGAGAAGTTCAATCACTTCGCGGTCACCCACCAGCATGCCAGCATCAATTCGCTTACGCGCTTCGGGACTGAGCAAAAGATCGCTGACGACAATCGGCTGACTGGAATAATCGCGTGACTTGAGAATAAAATCGGTATTGGTGCCTTTACCGGCACCGGGTGCACCATTGAGCCAAAGAATTTCCGGAGGAAAAGCCATGTTCTCGCGACCGCGTTCGCGCTCAAGCGCGGCCCAGACCGATTCAAAGATCAAGGTAGCGTCCTTAATTTCAAGGTCGCGCATACCGACGGTAGGCTGGGGGGCGGGGTCGCTCATCCGAGTAGTGGGTTAAGCAAGCAAGGAGCTTAGCCGCGGGCGAGTCTAAAGGTCACCGGCCGGGTGCGGTTTGACGCACATTGCCTTGCCCAGCTGGGTTAATCACGGGTAAACCGGGCTCAGACGAGCGGGCACGGCGAAATTGATAACGATTAATGTCCTGCATCGACAGCTGCTCGAGCCTACGGCTGTCGCCTGAAAGGGACCGTGTACCCATGGTGCTAATTTCTTCGCGTGCGACCCGCCTACCACCCATTTCGGCACTTTCGCCGATGCGTTCTTCCCAATTTGTGGGGTTGGCGGTTACTCGCGACCAAGGTGAGGTTGGTTGTTCGAGGGCTTGGATTTCAATCGACTCTTTGGCCCGTACATTAGCGTCGAGTGAATTTTCTAAGGTAACATCAGAACGCTGTCCACCTAGGGTACTAAATTTAGAAGTCCACCGATCGAGTGTGACGCGTTCGGAAGTCGAGAAACGAGGATCTTGGGTTAGGTCCGCGCGTTGGGTTTCAAAACGTTGGTCGCCGAGGGCACTAGGCCGGGCAAAATCTCTTAAGGCGCTATCGGCATCCACTGTGCCATCGACGGTTTTGGGTCCGTTGCTGCCTGCGACATTAAACGGTAAGGCGCGACCGTCAGCGGTCGTGAGTTGACGGGGACTATTGTTGGGTGAACTCGGTGAAGGGGTAGACGTGACGGTAGTCGGACGCGGGGTCGTGCCGCCGCCAGTGGGGTTAGGTGTCGTATCCTCAACCCTCGGGGTACCATCTATGGGGCGGCCTTGCTCGTCGTAACGATAGGTGCGAGTACCTTCAACGCCCCCCTCGGCCGTCACCTTGTAACCACTCAGCTTAGGTGCAGGCGCAGTCTGGGCTAGGACGTGGCTAGCCATCAAACATGCAGCCAGCAGGGTGCGAGGCATACGAGATACCTTGGAGGTTTATCTCAGGCTTGGCAAGCGAAGCAGGCAGCTCCCGCCAGGGCGTACTTAGCGGGTAGCTGCGACGTAGAGGGCGTCTGCCTTCTTCCAGTCCACTAAGTTCCAGAAGGCGTCAACGTAGTCTGGACGGCGATTCTGGTAGCGGAGGTAGTAAGCGTGCTCCCAAACATCGAGCGCGAGAATAGGGGTGCCGACTGTATCTGCCACGCCCTGCATTAGGGGGCTGTCTTGATTAGGTGTCGAGGTAACGGCCAAAGTTTTGTCGGCTTTAACAATTAACCAAGCCCAGCCCGATCCAAAGCGTGTGGTGGCTGCAGTTTTGAAACGAGCCTTGAGACCATTCTCGCCGTCGAGACCACCGAAGCTAGTTTGCAAGGCGGCAGCGAGTTGGCCGACGGGCTGACCACCTGCGCCAGGCGCCAGTAAGTTCCAGAAGAAGGTATGGTTGGCGTGACCACCGGCGTTGTTGCGTACCGCCACGCGAATCGACTCAGGAACTTTCGAGAGATCGGCAATTAATGACTCAACCGTAGCGGGCGCTTTGAAGTTAGGCTCCTTGGCGAGCGCGGCATTCAAGTTGTTCACGTAAGCCGCGTGGTGCTTGCCATGGTGAATCTCCATGGTCTGGGCATCGATGTGGGGCTCGAGTGCAGCGTGAGGATAGGGTAGGGGGGCGAGGGTGTAGCTCATGGGTTTAGAAGGGAGTGGGGCTTGGGCAAAAAGACGAGGGGCAAAAGCAGCGGCGGCAAGTGTCAGCGCACTGGAGCGCAAGAAAACACGACGAAGCATAGAGATAGAGGATGGGAAGGGCGAGCGCTGTCAAGCCGCCCCCGAGGGCTCTTCCCGTTTAAGCGCAAAGTACGCTTGGATAATGTCACGACACGCAGGTTCAAGCACGCCACCTTGAACCGCGACGCGGTGAACCAGCCCTTTGACCTCATGCAGCGCGGTGGCTCCGCCTAAGCAGCCCATCTTAGGATCATGGCAACCCCATACCACGCGACCCACTCGGCTCATGATGGTGGCGCCGGCACACATGGGGCAGGGCTCTTTGGTTACATAGAGCGTGCAGTCATTTAAGCGCCAGTCGCCGATTTTTCGTGCGGCTTGAGTAATCGCTAAAACTTCCGCGTGGGCGGTAGGGTCGCCGGTTTGTTTAATCTGATTGTGGGCCGCACCGATGACTTCGCCTCCGGCAACGATAATGGCGCCAACGGGAACTTCATTGGCCCGCCAAGCGTCAATCGCGAGGTTGAAAGCCAAGGCCATGTAGAAGGCATCATCCCGATTCAGTTGGGAGGGATGAATTTTTTCGAAGGGGCAGGGCGCCCAAGGTGGAGAAGAATCGGGGAGCAAGGGAGGAAAGGCTAGTAAAGAGAGTTGGCTAAAGACTCAGAGGCGTTCGAGGATTCTCAGGTGGCCATAGGGTGCAAGGGATTATAGGAGCATGAGCATTGGGAATCTATCCCCTTGACTCCGTGCCCGGTCCTTCGTCTTTAAACCTCAATGTCTGAAGGCCAAATTCTCGAACTCGAAGGCAAAATCCTTCAAGTCCTCCCTGGTACGATGTTCCGCATCGAGCTTCCGAATAAGCACGTCGTCCTCGGCCGCATCTCGGGTAAGCTTCGTAAGAACTACATCCGCATTAACCCAGGCGACCGGGTTAAGGTCGAGATGAACACGGCTGACCTTTCTTCCGCGACGATTACTTACCGTCTGCGCGATACCAGCCGCCCGGCTACGCCCCCGCCCCCGCGCCGTCGTTAATCCCTAGGCTTTACCTAGGAAGGGTGGGTTTTTATTTGCCTGCTCTCGGTTAAACCCGATTAATTGGGTATACAACCTAGGATACACCATGCCTATCTATAACTCCGTACTCGAAACCATCGGTCGCACCCCTCTGGTTCGCCTCAATCACATTACCGCCGGCCTACCGGTAGAAATTTTAGTGAAGTTGGAATTCTTCAACCCGCTCTCGAGCGTCAAGGATCGGATTGGCTGGGCGATGGTTAAGGCCGCAGAAGATGCAGGACGTCTTAAGCCCGGTGGAACCATTGTTGAGCCGACCTCAGGTAATACCGGTATCGCGCTCGCCTTTGTTGCTGCGGCTCGTGGCTATCGCTGCTTGCTCACTATGCCTGAAACCATGTCGGTAGAGCGCCGCGTGCTCTTGCGCTTACTGGGTGCGGAAATTGTGCTTACGCCCGGAATTAAGGGCATGCGCGGGGCGATTGAACGTGCAACCCTGATGCGCGACGAATTGGGCGACAAAGCTTTTATGCCGATGCAGTTTGAGAATCCAGCTAACCCTGAAGTTCATCGCCGCACCACCGCTGAAGAAATTTGGAAAGACACCGAAGGTAAAGTGGACGCGATTATTTCCGGCGTGGGTACCGGCGGCACCCTTACGGGCGTGGCTTCGGTGATTAAGGGACGTAACCCGCTCTTCCGTGCCATTGCCGTTGAGCCTTCGGCTAGCCCCGTGATTTCGGGAGGTCAGCCTGGCCCCCACAAGATCCAGGGTATTGGTGCCGGCTTCATACCTAAGAATTTAGATACCGCCTTGGTCGATGACATCATTCAAGTTTCCAATGAAGATGCTTTTGCTACCGCCCAAGAGGTCTCGATCAAAGAGGGACTAGCTGTAGGTATTTCATCGGGCGCAAATATTTGGGCAGCGATGCAACTGGCGAAGCGTCCTGAATACGCGGGTAAGCGTTTAGTGACGATTGCCTGCAGTCCTTCCGAGCGCTACCTTTCCACCGCCCTCGCTGAGAAGATTCGTGCCGAGGTTACAGCTTTGAGTGCCTCGTAGTCGTTAGGCGGTCTAGGTAAGTTCCACCGGGAGGGCTACCCACCTGTAGCCTTGACCTTAAGGCACTAGGTGAACAAGTATTCACCTATGGTACGTTTAATTCAGCTGGGTCAGCTCGATGAGGCTGCGGCCCAAGCCGAACTGCCTTTGTTGGCCTGTCGGATTGCAGCAGGTTTTCCTTCACCCGCAGATGACCACCTCGAGCGCCGGATTGATCTTAACGCCCACTTAGTACCCCGACCTGGATCCACCTTCTTCTTAAGAGTCGAAGGGGAGTCGATGCGCGGCGCAGGCATTTTAGATGGCGACTTAATTGCCGTGGATCGCGCCGCCCGTCCCGTTCATGGCGCGGTGGTGGTGGCAGCGGTGGGCGGCGAATTAACCGTGAAGCGTTTAGCCCGTGGAGTCACAGGCTGGGAGTTGCGAGCGGAGAACCCAGGGTATCCTCCTATCCTCGTACCCGACGAGGGGATTGCAGTTTGGGGAACCGTCATCGCGGTCGTTCGACGTATGCCTTAATGCTATGCGACGCGCGCTCGCCGATTGTAATAACTTCTACGCCTCGTGTGAACGCGTTTTAAACCCTGCACTCGAAGGGGTGCCGATTGTGGTGCTCTCGAATAACGATGGCTGTGTGGTGGCACGTTCATCGGAAGCTAAAGTGCTCGGCATCCCCATGGGCGCGCCTTTCTTTCAGATTCGACGTCTCTGTGAAACCCATGGCGTGCATGTGGCATCGTCCAACTTTGCGCTTTACGGTGACTTCTCGGCCCGGGTGATGGAAGTACTCGCTGAGCAAGCCCGAGATATTGAAGTTTATTCGATTGATGAAGCTTTCATGGGCTTCCCGAATATGTCGGACGCTGAAGCCCTCGATTTGGGTAAGCGTATTCGCCAAGAGGTACGCACCCGCACCGGAATTACCGTCTCGATCGGTATGGCACCTTCGTTACTCTTGTGTAAACTGGCCAATCAACTGGCGAAAGGCGACCGTGCTGCCGGCGGTGTTAAAGTCTTACCTTCAGACGACGCCGCCCGGCTTGAACTTCTCCACGCCTTGCCCGTAGGCGAGCTCTGGGGGGTTGGGCCTGGAATCGCCGCTCGCCTTCGCGGTCATGGCATTGTCACTGCCTCAGACCTCGCCACCGTCGAGCCCGCCCGGGTCCGAAGTTTTCTAGGTGTGGTTGGCGAGCGTCTCGCCTTTGAAGCCAGAGGCGTGCCCTGTCTTGAGCTCAAAGAAGATGCTGGGCCTCGCCAAAGTATTCTCTCCTCACGCTCGTTTGGACGCAATGTTACCGACCGTACAGAACTGGCTGAGTCGTTGGCTTATCATGCGGCGCATGCGGCAGGAAAATTACGCGAGGATGGTTTAGTTGCGGGCACGCTTGTCGCCTTTGCTCGCACCAATAAGCACCGTCCTGACCAAGTGCAGCGCCGGGCAGATTTTGCGGTTCGGCTCGATCCGCCCACGGATGATGCGGCCCGTCTCACCGCTGCCGCCGCCCAAGCCCTCGAAGCTTTTTGGGAGCCAGGTTTAGAATGGAAGAAGGCTGGGGTCTACCTCTTCGATTTATCGTCCGTTCACTGCACCCAACCGGGATTGCCGGGTATGGGTGCTGGTGAAAGTGAGGCGCGCCGACGGCTGATGGCGGCAATGGATGACGTTAACACTCGCCTAGGTCGTGATGTTTTACGGCTCGCCAGTACAGGCTTTGAACGCTCCTGGAAAGGGAAGTCGGAACGACAAACCGATTTATCGACCACCGATCCGGCACAACTTCCCGTGGCTAAAGCTGTCGACCCGCGTGCGAAGCGCACCCGTATTCGCTTTCATGAATA
>CAZEDB010000031.1:0-4403 GCA_964510855.1 uncultured Enterobacteriaceae bacterium
ATTAAACACGACCACGAAGTCACCCGTGTCCACGTGGGGGGTGTAGGTAACCTTTTGGCGACCCCGGAGGAGATTAGCAATTTTGACGGCGAGACGGCCAACGATCTGGTCTTTGGCGTCAATCAACAGCCAGGCGCGGTCGGTCGCCTTGACGTTCTTGGCTAGCGTGGTCTTCATAAAAAGGAAAGTTGGACGATGGAAGTCGCCCTTGCTCCGTCAACAACGGATTTCGGGGTCTTTTGCCCTAAAAGGCTAAAAAGACTGGCTCCAACTCAGGGTAACCACCCCATCGGCCCTCCCAGGAGCCTCGGTGGCGGCCTGAGCTGAAATATCTAAACCTAGCCGATTCCCAGGGGAAGGCGTCCACCCTACTATAAGAGAGGCTTGGGCATAGGACCATCCCTCTACCCTGCCGAGGCCATTACGGTCGGCATCGGTAGCACGGAGGGTGCCGACCGATAAGGCCAAATCACCCATCAAGGCATCCGCCGTAAAAAGGTTACGCCAAGCACGAAGCTCGCCCCGCACTTCTTCCCGACGAGGAATAGCCGCGACTTCAGCCGCGAGATTCCAACCGCCACGCTCGTCTGGCCCAATAAAACGAGCTGCCGAAAGTCGAAATGTGGTCTCAGAAAAATCCTGTCCGGGGGTCGCAAGGGGGTCGCTCAAGTAATCGCGTAGCCCTACGCCCAAGGAGAGTAGACTTAACTCATCCCAACGTTCTAAGAAAAAAGCCACCGAACGACGGTCCAAGCGTGGGCGTCCTTCGAGCGAGCGCGCCGCTTCAATTTGCGTGGAAAGATTTAAGCCTGAACCCGGAATGCTTAAGCGTGCATCCGCAAATGCCGTAGCCACCGAACCTACGTCCAGCGCTCGCCCCTCCTCCAACCAATCAGAACGAACGGAAGCGAGGGCGGTGATATCGGTATTACGCCCCACCTCTTCCCAAAGCCCAGCCGCCACCGGAGCGACAACTGCAGCTAAGAGAAACGCAGGTGCGCGCACCATTACATCGCGGCAATAATGCCGTCGCCGAATTGGGAGCACTTGACCTCGGTGGCGCCTTCCATTTGGCGAGCGAAGTCGTAGGTCACTTTGCGCGAGGCGATGGCCCCATTGAGCCCCTTGAGGATGAGATCAGCCGCCTCAGTCCAACCCATATAGCGGAACATCATCTCGCCAGAAAGAATCACCGAGCCAGGGTTCACCACATCTTTGTCGGCATACTTAGGCGCGGTGCCGTGGGTGGCCTCAAAGATGGCGTGGCCGGTTAGGTAGTTAATATTACCTCCGGGGGCGATACCGATACCCCCAACTTGGGCAGCCAGAGCATCTGAGAGGTAGTCGCCGTTAAGATTAAGGGTCGCAATCACATCAAAATCGGTCGGACGGGTGAGAATTTGCTGCAGGGTAATATCGGCAATCGCATCCTTAATCACCAAGCCCGCACCCGGCTTACCCTCAGGAATCTTGCACCAAGGACCCCCATCGATTTCCACCGCACCAAACTCGCGCTTAACTAACTCATAACCCCACTTCATGAAGGCGCCTTCGGTATACTTCATAATGTTGCCCTTATGGACAAAGGTGAGGGACTGGCGTTTATTGGTAATGGCGTACTGAATCGCGGAGCGAACCAAGCGCTCGGTACCAGGCTGAGAGACCGGCTTAATCCCCAGACCCACGGTCGCAGGTTGTTCATGGCCAAAGCGAATCTTGGAAAATTCCTTAGGGAAGTTGGTCTTAAGGAAGTCCAAGGTCTTGAGCGCAATCTCGGAACCCGCTTCAAAATCGATACCTGCGTAAATATCCTCCGTATTCTCACGGAAGATAACCATGTTCACTTTACCAGGTTGCTTAACAGGGGAAGGCACGCCGGTGAACCATTGTACGGGGCGTAAGCAGACGTAGAGATCGAGTTGCTGACGGAGGGCAACGTTGAGCGAGCGAATGCCGCCACCGGTGGGTGTGGTGAGTGGACCTTTAATACCCACCAAGTATTGCTTAAAGGCGGTTAAGGTTTCTTCAGGCAGCCAGTTGCCGGTTTGTTTAAAAGCTTTTTCACCCGCGAGGACTTCCTTCCAGACGATGGCACGCTTGCCTTGGTAAGCTTTGGCTACGGCAGCGTCGAGGACGCGCACCGAGGCACGCCAAATGTCGGGACCGGTACCGTCGCCCTCGATAAAGGGAATGATGGGGTTAGAAGGGACGGTTAATTTGCCCCCGTTAATGGTGATGGTAGCGCCTTGGCTCATGGTAGGGGCTAAATGTCCACAGGGACGGGAGGACCTTCAAGGGAAAAGGATGTCCCTACTAGAGGATAAGGGGTCTACCCTACCCTCCCAGACGCTACCTGGGTAATCCCCGAGGAACTTACCCTCAGAAAAAATCTGGAAAAAGAAAAGGATGTCCCGTGGGACATCCTTGAACCGGCCGGAGCCGGGATCGCCGAGAGCTTTCGCTCCCGTGAAGAATTACTTCTTCTTGGCGACCTTCTTCTTGGCGGTGCCTTTTTTGGCAGCCTTCTTCTTCTTGGCCATGTTGGTGTTCGGGTTTGGGATCGGGGTTGGGTTGGAAGGTAACGCGGACAGCGCTACCCTCACGATGCGCCCCAAGCTTACTCCAGCCTTAGAAGACTGGCGAGTTAAGCGATTACGGAGCTCCGAGGTTACTCGGAAAGACACTTGGCGTGAAGGACGACGACCAACGGTGCGATCGCCTTCAAAACCATCGAGCGCAGAACGAATTGCCTCACTCAGTGAAGCAATACCCGACTTGCGCTGATAAGCGACTACGCTCGAATGAAGTTCGGCGGGCAAAGAGACCGTAAGGAGGCTTTCGCCTTGGCTGGTTTCGTTGCGGTTAGTCACTGCGGTTAGAAGTTTTGTAGTGAGCATTAGGAAAGGTGCAAGCGTGTTTTTTCATTTTTCTTGCCGGACGTTTTTTGCTCCGTGCGACATCCACATGTAGCAAATTTTTTATGCGATGCACATCGTTGACCCAGCGTGATGCATCACGCACGATGTAAAGATGGGAAGCCCTCACACGCACGAGCACAGTCATGATCATCATTCTTGGCGCACGCTTGCGATTCAGTCGGCTACATGTGGTGCACTCGGCCTGAGCGCGGTGATTTGGAGCGAACTTTATGGCGTAGATGGCGTTTTTACCGCCCTAGCCGCCTTAGGTTGCATCGCAGGGGCGTGGGAAGCCGTCGGCGAAGCTTGGCATTCCCTTCGCTACCACCGTCGCGTTGACGTTCATCTTCTCATGGTGGCAGCGGCCACAGGTGCATGGGCAGTCGGGCAACCTTTAGAAGGATTGCTCCTGCTCTTTCTTTTTTCTGCCGCGGGTGCGATTGAACACTTTGCCTTAGACCGAACCCGTCGAGCGGTGGATGCGCTCATGGCCGGAGCCCCCACGCATGCTCGCCGACCCGACGGCTCCTTAGTCGAGGTTGCTAGCCTGCTTACGGGCGACGCCTTACTGCTTTTACCTGGTGATCGTATCCCCGCCGACGCCACCGTCACCGAAGGTGTCACCGAAGTAGATGAATCGACCCTCACGGGCGAAGATGCACCGGTCGACAAGCGACCTGGAGATGAACTCATGGCCGGAACGCTTAACGGCAGCGGTCGAATTTTAGCCCGCGTGCTCCGACCTGAATCTGAAAGTGCCGTACAGCGAACGCTGCGCCTGATTCGTGAAGCCCAAAGCCGCAAAGCACCCTCGCAACGATTGATTGATCGCTGGGGTGGCACCTATGCCTTGGGTGTGCTGGGCGCTTCAGCACTTTTTTTAATTTGGCTGCTCGCAACGGGTTCAGCCTTCAAAGCTGAAGTCGCAGAACAAGGGGCGCTTTATCGTGCCATGACCTTACTGGTGGTGATGAGTCCTTGCGCGCTCGTGCTCTCGATACCTTCCGCAGTTTTAGCGGCGATTGCCGCCGGTGCTCGACGAGGCGTACTCTTTCGCGGTGGCGCGGCGGTGGAGCGATTGGCTGAAGTTGATGCGATTTGCTTTGATAAGACGGGTACGCTGACCCGAGGGGAGCCTGCGGTGATAGCCCACACCTGTGAACCGACTGGCCGCGAAGCTGAGGCACTGGCCGCTGCGGCCGCCTTGGGTGCCGCTTCTTCTCACCCCCTTTCACGCTCAGTGGCGGCTTGGTGTGCCAAACGCGGCACCATTGCAGCCGTGCCCCAAGACTTCGAAAGTGTAACGGGCGAAGGCTTACGGGGTAAAGTAGACGGACGCGAATGGCGCATGGGAAAGCGCACGTTTGTTGGAGCTCCCGACCCAGGTACAGCTGGTAAGGCTGATGAGGGCTTAGGCAGCGAGGTTTGGGTTTCCGATGGCACGGTGCATCTTTGCGTACGTTTGCGTGATGAAGTCCGACTGGA
>CAZEDB010000031.1:4503-14104 GCA_964510855.1 uncultured Enterobacteriaceae bacterium
GATGTCGCAGTGGCAATGGGGGGGCGTGGCAGTGATGCGGCCAAGGAAACCAGCGACTTACTCTTAGTAGAAGACCGCCTCGACCGTCTGGTCGATGCGGTTGACTTAAGTCGGCGCACCCACCGGGTGATTCGTCAAAATCTCGCCCTCTCGATGGGCACGGTGGTGGTGATGGCCTTCTTAACCGTAGCCCAAGGCGTCCCCTTACCCTTGGGCGTCTTAGCCCATGAAGGCAGCACCGTGATCGTTTGTCTCAATGGACTACGATTACTAAGAAGAGGGCCACGCCCGCGCGGCCTGGAGTTAGTCCGAAACTAACCCCAAGCCCGCTGACTGATTTAAGCGCAACTGCCGCCCTACTTAGCGGAGCTCCTTACCTGCCCCATCGAAAATCTTGAAATTCTCGACGTGGTAGGCGGGGTCAGCTTTGGTCCCGAGACGAAGATTACAGGACTTCATCAAATCGCGGAAGAAGTCACGGTCTTCGGTGACAATCCGATCTAAGTTAAGCGGGTGTAAAACGATATTAAGCTCGAGCTCCTTGGACGGACCAAACAACTCGCGCTGCTTGCGAATGACACTTAGCAAGCGGCGCTGAATCTCGACCGAAACCGTGCGAGCATTTTTCACCTTACCCGTACCCTGACAATAAGGGCAGCGTGTATACAGGGTGCTGGTGGCCGACTCCGAGTGGCGCTGGCGGGTCATCTGCAAGACGCCGAGCTGCGAAATCGGTAAGATTTGGTGCTTAGCCCGATCCGACTCCATCTCCTCACACATCTTATCGAATACCCGCTTACGATCCTTGGGGTTTTTCATGTCGATAGTGTCGATCATGATAAGACCCCCTAAATTCCGGAGACGGATCTGACGGGCGGCCTCGGTCACAGCCTCAAGGTTGGCAGCCACAATCGTATCCTTCCCGCCATCGGTCTTGTTCCCGCGGTGGGAGCCCGTATTGACGTCAATCGAGGTCAAGGCCTCGGTCTCGTCGATCACGATTTCACCCCCGCTCGGGAGAGGAACGCGGCGGGAAAGCAACTGTTCGATTTGGCGTTCAACATTGTAGCGCTCGAAGACCGGAATCGGATCCTCGTAGAGCGAAACTCGCGCCCGCGAGCGCGGAGAAATTTCAGCTACCGCAGCCCGGACGACTTCAAACTCCTCAGGGTTGTCGACGAGAATGCGATCAATCTCCTCGGTAAGGAAATCGCGCACCGTGCGCTCAATCAAACCTGGCTCCTTATGCAGGAGAACTGGCTTACCACTCGGTTCATTAATTTTTTCTACAATCGCCTGCCACTTACGCAGTAGCATGTGGAGGTCGCGCACAAACCAGCGCGCCTGCTTACCTTCGCCCGCGGTACGGATAATAATCCCCATGCCCTCGGGAATGGTGAGGTTGCGTAAAATATCCTTAAGGCGCTCACGCTCGCGCGGGTCCTCAATCTTGCGCGACACTCCGCAGGCCCCACTGAAAGGCATTAAGACTAAAAAGCGCCCAGGGATGGCAATATTGGTGGTCGAACGCGGACCCTTGGTACCCATTTGGTCTTTCACCACCTGAATCACAATTTCAGAACCAGCGGGGAAAAGCTGAGGGATGTCTTTAGCTTGGTGGCGGGCCTTGAGCCGCTTTTGTTCAGCCGATTCGTTGTCGCGAATAAACTCCACTTGGGAGTCGTTGGCAGCCGGGAGCATGTCCCAATAATGTAAAAAGGCATTCTTGGGCTGACCGATATCGACGAAGGCCGCCTTGAGACCTCCCTCGAGATTTTGCACCTTACCCTTGAAAATCGCCCCGACCATCCGGTTCTCATTGCGGTGCTCGAGTTCGAAACTTTCGAGCACGCCGTTGCGTAGGAGAGCGACGCGCTTCTCCAAGGTCTCGCTGTTGATCACGAGTTCGCGATACGTATCCCGCTCTTTCGAGAAGTGTTTTACGATGCGCTGTAGGAGTGGGAGCTCTTTACGACGCGAAGCCGCATCGGCGGCTAACTTCTGGTTATCAATCGCCCCAGGCTGACTCTCAAGCGGCGCATCACCTGGGTGCTCATGCTCGTGGTCGTTATCGGGGTCGTTAGGATTAGGTTCGGAGGAGGGAGGAATCATGGTTTTGGGTCTCAGGCTCGGACTGATGCCCCTCCGCCCCCGCCGTCCGGCGCGTGCCGGTGAATGCTCTGGACTAAACCAAGCAACAAGAAACAGCTGAGGATGAAGGAGCCTCCGTAACTGAGGAAAGGAAGCGGGACGCCCGTTACCGGGGCAAGATTGAGATTCATCGCCATGTTAATCACGACGTGAGCACCTAAAATAGCGACGGCGCCTACCGCCAGGTAGGCTCCAAAACGATCGGGGGCACGCAAAGCCGTACGCAACATGCGCCACAGCAAGAGCCCGTAAATTGCGACTAACACCAATGAGCCCACCAGCCCATGCTCTTCGGCATAACCCGAGAAAACGAAATCGTTGTGGGCCGCGCCCTCGGGCAAGTAACCCAAGCGCGCTTGCAAGCCTTCATTATAGCCCTGACCCTTGATACCCCCGCGGCCGACTGCAATAACCGCTTGGCGAACTTGCCAACTCACGCCGACGCCTCGGGGGTCAACAATTTCAGGCGCAACAAACGCTAAAATCCGCTCCCGCTGGTAATCGCGCAAAAGCACAAACCAGGCTTGCGCTTCATGGCGCCCACGCACCGAAGCAGCAGGGTTACGATCGGCAGGATTAGCCTTAGAATGTTCGCGGACGACATCGGCGTAACTCGACAAATCTGCCGCCACCAAAACTAAAAGTAGCGCGATGGCACCCCCCACCGCGACGAAGAACCTACGGCTCAGATTAGCGGCATGAAGCAGAGCGGCGGCAAGAGGGACGTAGATAAGAGCGGAGCCTAGGTCAGGCTGCATAAAAATCAAGAAAAAGGGGGCAAAGGTAATCCCCGCCGTCCCCAAGAATGCTGGCAGGCTTTCACGGAAGCGGCCCACATGCGAGCGGGCTAAAAATGCCGCGAGGCAAATTAAGGTTGTTACCTTGGCGATTTCGGAGGGCTGAATGGAAACTGGGCCAAAATCAATCCAGCGACGCGCCCCATAAACACTGCGAATCAGGGTACCAAAATCTTGGCCAAGAATCGCGGAAAGGAAGACCGGGAATAGCAGGATAATCCCAACAAGATAGATCCAGCGAGCAAAGCGGCGGAGTTCCCGATAATCGGTCAAACTCAGCACCCAATAAGCAATCCAGCCCACCGCCATATAGAGCAGTTGCTGGTGGTGAAAGGTCGATTCCCTGAGGGCCCCGGCTGACGCGATGGAAAAATAGCCGATGGCACAAAGCCCTGCAATCAGGACCACTTGCGTCCAGTCCGTGACCCGGGCAAACGCAAAAACCTCATCACGCGTGTGCATGATCCAGGAGAGGGAGGTTCGGGCGGGATACGCCATGACCCCACGATTGCCTACCCTAGCGTCAAGGGCAAGCCGGGGAAATGGGACTTGCCGACTCAGCCGCTTCGGCAAGTCTACCCCACCAGACAGGCCATGGCCGTCTCTACCGACCAGAACATTATCGCTGCCGTGGCTTTCTCCACCGGGGCGATTGTGGCCTACGCGATGGCCAAGTGGCGGGAATCGACGCTGAACCAGCTGCATGAGCGTCGGCTCAAGCAAGAAGTCGAGCTCGCCCGACGTGAGGCAGTAGCCGCCGCCGCAGAAATCACCGCCGATGCTGAGGCGGAACGCGCCCGAGCTCGCGTCGCTGCGCAAGAGACGGAAGAGGTTCGGACCCGAACTATCGAAGAGCGTGCCCGCGCCGCCGAAGAACTTATGAGGGCCCGACAAGAAGCCGTACGTTTGTCCGGACTTTCACCGGAAGCCTTACGGCGCGCTGCCATCGAAGCGATACGTTTAGATTGCCACGAAGAGGCCCGTCAACTGCGTGCGGAATTAGTTACGCCCGCCGAAAAAGAAGTCAGCGAAGAGGCACGTAAAAAATTACTCGCTGCCATGCAACGCCTCGCACCGCAAGTCACGCAAGAAGCCAATGCGGTTACCGTTGCCCTAGCGAGCGACGAAATGAAGGGGCGTTTAATTGGACGCGAAGGACGTAACATTCGCACCTTCGAACAACTCACGGGCGCCACCTTACTCATCGATGAAACCCCTGATGCGGTTTTAGTTTCATGCTTTGACCCTGTACGCCGCGAAACCGCACGTCTAGCCTTGTGTGCGGTGGTGGCGGATGGGCGCGTCTCACCCACTTTAATTGAAGCCTGCGTGGCCCAAGCCCGAACTGAAGTTGAAACGTCACTCAAAAAATTTGGTCGCGAGGCGGTGCGCGACCTCGGTCTCCCGCCCATGGAAGCCGCGGTTGAAGAATTACTCGGGCGTCTCCACTTCCGTTTGTCCGCGAATCAAAATACGCTCGCTCACTCGGTAGAAGTCGCTCGCCTCTGCGCCATCATGGCAACGGAGTTGGGTCTAGATCCTATTCCTGCCAAACGCGCCGGACTTTTACACGACCTCGGCAAAGCGCTCGAAGCTGAAGCTGAGGGCAGTCATGCTTTAGCTGGAGCCGCTCTGCTGCGCCGCCTCGGCGAAGATCCTCGCGTGGTGAATGCCGTCGCTGCTCACCATCGCGAAGTTCCACCAGAGTCGCCCTTTGCTCCCTTGGTTATGATTGCCGACGCCATTAGTGGTTCACGACCTGGAGCCCGAGCCGCGAGTCTTGATGGATTAATTCGCCGTCAACGAGGTCTCGAATCCTTAGCCATGACCTTCCCGGGTGTGCTTGAGGCCTATGCCTTACAAGCTGGACGTGAACTTCGCGTTATCGTCAAACCTTCCGAATTAAGCGACGCCGGGGCCAGTGACCTAGCTCAACGCCTGCGCAAAGCAGTAGAAGAGCAGTTAAACCTGCCTGGAGCGGTTAGAATCACGGTTATACGCGAAACTCGCTATACGGACGAGGCTCGCTAGCCCCTTTCCTCTTGCCCCCTACCCCCCGGGGGTTATCCCCAAGGGTTCCCTGACACTCTGTCAAGGCCCGGACGGATCCGTCCGAAAACACCGGCGGCATCTGCCGCCATAACACGCTGCGCGCTCGCGTAGCTTAAAACCCAAGAACCATGAACCAAGAACCCACCCCGGCGGAACCTACCACCCCCGCCACCCCTGAAACCACCCCCGCCAAGCAGGCTTCCCTTCGTGATGCCAAGCTCGAGTCCGCCCACGCTGAACTCCCTCCGATGTCCGTCATCGGCGGTGACAGCGCTCCAACGACTAAGCCCGGAGAAATTGCGCCCCCGAAATCTTTCGGACGTCGCGGTATTCCCCAAGGCCGACCTACGCCTGCTGCCAGCAACGCACCGTCTTTCGGCGCGATTACCAACCCTGCCGATCTAACGGAAAAATTATCCGGTGATCTCGCTAAAGGGGGCGCACCTTCGGGTGAAGCTCCTCGTCGCGCGCCGCGCGCCGAAGGCGACTTCCGTCGTGACGAGCGCGGCCCTCGCCCCGAGCGCGGTCCTCGTCCTGAAGGCGACTTCCGCCGTGAAGACCGTGGTCCTCGCCCTGAGCGCGGTCCTCGTCCCGAAGGCGACTTCCGCGGTGATAACCGTGGTCCTCGCCCCGAGCGCGGTCCTCGTCCTGAAGGTGACTTCCGTCGTGATGACCGCGGCCCTCGCCCTGAGCGCGGTCCTCGTCGCGATGATCGTGCGCCTTATCCTGAGCGTGGCCGGATTCAAATCGAGCCCGTCGTCATTCCTCTGCAAGCGCCGAGCTCACTCTGGGGCAAGGTCAAGCGTCTCTTTGCTAATGTTTGGGGCGTACCCCGCCGAGCAGAGTACACGCCAGCACCACGTGCACCCCAAGGCAACGGTCGCCGAGAAGATCATCGTCGCGACGACCGTGGCCATCATCGCGGTGGACGTAACGGTCAAGGTCAAGGCGGTCGCGGTGGTCAAGGCGGTCGCGGCGGTCGCGGTCGTCACGGTTAAGGCTCGTTTCCCATGCTTGAGGTCGCGCGCATCATCGGAGGCCGGCCCCTGCGGGGCGACGTTCGTGCAGCAGGCGCTAAAAACGCCTGCCTGCCCTTACTTGCTGCCTGTCTGCTCACTCGCGAAACGGTAACGTTACGCAACGTTCCGAATTTAAGCGACGTACGCTACATGGCCGAGATGCTCCGGCATCAAGGCGCCGAAGTAACCTCTCCCACTCCTGGCACCTTAGTGGTGCGAGCGGAAACGCTCAGTCATCGTACGCCCTATGATTTAGTCAGGCGCATGCGCGCTTCGATTTGTCTCCTCGGTGCACTGGTAGGTCGCTTGAAGCGTTGCGAAATTGCGTTACCTGGCGGCTGCGTGATTGGACCGCGCCCCATTGATCTTCACCTCAAGGGCTTAGCGCGACTGGGTTGTGATATTCGTCACGACGCTGGCTACCTTCATGTTGACGCACGAAACGCCCGCGGCGCGTATGTATTTTTAGGCGGCCGCATGGGCTCAACCGTCTTAGGCACAGCCAACTTAGTGATGGCCGCGGTCTTAACCCCTGGCGTGACCCGCATTGATAGCGCGGCGTGCGAACCCGAAGTAGTCGACCTATGTCATCTCTTAGTACGCATGGGCGCTCAACTTAGCGGCATTGGCAGCCCCTGTTTAATCGTTGAAGGGGTCGAGTCGTTACACGGCTGTGAGCACGACGTCATTGGTGACCGTATTGAAGCGGGCACCTACTTGGTTGCGGGTGCGATTACCGATGGCGATGTCCTTGTACGCGGCGTCCCTGAAGCGCACCTCGGGGCGTTTCTCGATAAACTCGACGCGGCGGGCGTTAAACTCGAGTCCACTCCTGAAGGTCTGCGCGCGCGGGGACGTCCCACTCGCCCGATTGAAGTTACCACCCAACCCTTCCCAGGATTTCCCACTGATCTCCAAGCGCAAATTCTCGCGTTACAACTAACCGTCGACGGTTTAACCACCGTAACCGAACGCGTCTACCCTTCACGCTTTATGCACGTGCCGGAGCTGCAGCGCATGGGTGCTGAAATCGATCTCGAAGGCGCGACCGCGATTGTCAAAGGCGGCCGTCCGCTCTCGGGCGCGCCCGTGATGGCCTCGGACCTTCGTGCTTCGGCTGCCTTGATTTTGGCGGGACTCGCCGCTCAAGGTGAAACCTGGGTGCAACGCCTCTATCACTTGGATCGTGGCTATGAAGCTTTTGAAGTCCGTCTCGCTGCCTTAGGCGCTGATATCGTTCGTCTCCCCGCCTCGGAGTTGCCGAGCGGATTTGCCGACGACTAGTAGCGGCGATTAAGAGCCGCCAAAAAGTTCGCTCGACCGCTCAGGCGGGCGCAGGCCCGCGAGCTGCCAACCGCGATCGGTCAAAACGCGACCTTGAGGGGTACGCGCGAGGTAACCTTCTTGAATAAGAAAAGGCTCGTGCACTTCTTCGAGCGTTTGCGCGTCTTCCGAAACCGCGAGGGCGAGGGTGCTCATACCCACGGGTCCGCCGCGATGCTTCTCCGCGAGCGCCCGGATCAAGCGGTGATCCATTTCATCTAGGCCGTGCTGATCAATCTCGAGGAGTTCGAGCGCGGCCGCCACCGTGGCACCATCGGCAATGCCGCCCGCGCGTTCGAGGGCGTAGTCGCGCGCGAAGCGTAAAAGATTATTAGCGACCCGAGGCGTACCCCGACAACGCGCGGCAATCGCCTCGGCTCCGCCAGTACCTAAGGACACGCCCAATAATTCAGCCGCCCGGCGTACGATGCCGTGGAGTTCTTCACGGGTGTAATAATCGAGCCGACTTTGTAAGGTGAAACGACTCCGCAGCGGGGCAGTTAAAAGACCTGTCCGAGTCGTAGCTCCAACTAAGGTAAACCGCGGTAAGTCAAGGCGCACGCTGCGGGCGTTGGGACCTTGATCAATAAGGATATCGATGCGGAAGTCTTCCATCGCTGAGTAAAGAAATTCTTCCACGATTTTCGGGATACGGTGAATCTCATCGACGAAAAGAATTTCCCCTTCTTGCAACGACGTCAGTAAACCCGCCAGGTCAGCCGCCTTTTCGAGCACAGGACCCGAGGTGACGCGCACGGGCTTCCCCATCTCGGCACCTAAAATTAAAGCTAAGGAAGTTTTGCCCAGACCAGGAGGTCCATGCAGCAAGATGTGATCGAGGGCACGAGCTTCTCGACGCGCCGCACCGACCATCACCCGTAGGCGCTCAACCGTCCGTCGTTGCCCTGCAAAGTCGGCGAAGGTTGGTGGACGTAAAGCCGCATCAAGCGCAGGGTCGCGGCGGCCCAACGACTCGTGTGCACCCGCATGCTCACCTGGCAAGGTCATGTCCTTACCGTGGCAGAGAGAAGGCGGCTGGCAACACTGCACACGCTCGACAAGCCCGCCCTACCCCGACTAATTCAAACCATGCGCCAGCGCTGGGTCATTAAACTAGGTTCCGGCCTCCTTACCCGAAAGGACGGCAAGATGGATCGTGCCCGCATGGCCGACCTCAGCGACCAAATCGCCCGCCTGCGACGTCAGGGCATTGAAATTATTTTAGTTACCTCTGGGGCGATCGCTTCAGGTATGACCGCCATGGGTCTTAAACAAAGACCCAAGGCGACCCAAGAACTCCAGGCCTGTGCCACTGTAGGTCAGCCCGAATTGATGGCGGAGTATAGCCGTCACTTTCGCCGCCATCGCCTGCTCACGGCGCAATTACTCTTAACCTATGGTGACATCGATAGCCGCGTTCGCTCACGCAATGCCCGGGCCACCCTCGACCACCTGTTAGCGCAAAAGCGCTTCATCCCTATTCTTAATGAGAATGACGCCATTGCCGACGAGGAGATTAAAGTAGGCGATAATGATCGCCTTTCGGCCTACGTCGCCGTGCTCGCGGGAGCGCAACGCCTGATTCTGCTTTCGAGCGTTGCTGGCTTAATGACGCACTCAGATGGTACGGGCACGCTCATTCCCTTAGTCCGCAAACTCGATGAACGCATTCGGGGCCTCGCCGGCGGCACCACTTCCGAGCGCAACGTCGGCGGCATGGTAACAAAACTCCAAGCCGCTGCCATCGCGGCCGATGCCGGAATTGAAACCACCTTAGCCGATGGTCGCCGGCCACGTATCTTACTCGATCTCGCAGCGGGCAAAGCCTTAGGGACACGCTTCAAACTCGCGCGTCGATGAGCAACCTACTCACCCAGATTACGACTCTGGCTTTGGCAGCTAAAGCCGCCGCGCGCCAGGTCGCCACGGCTTCAGGAGCCACCCGCGCACGTGCCCTGAAAACCACCCCCCCAGAAATTCGCGCGGCACAAACCACCCTACTTGCGGCCAACGCCCAAGATGTTAGCGACGCCCGCGCTAAAGGCTTAAGCGAGGCAATGATTGACCGCCTGCGACTTGACGGTCCACGCCTTGAAGCCATCGCAGCCGCTTGCGAGGCAGTCGCTCAACTGCCCGACCCCGTTGGCGAAGTTATGACGGCTTGGACGCGCACCAACGGCCTCCACATCGCACTACGCCGCGTCACCCTCGGGCTCATTGCCGTCATCTTTGAATCGCGCCCCAACGTCACCATCGACG
>CAZEDB010000032.1:0-12832 GCA_964510855.1 uncultured Enterobacteriaceae bacterium
CCACGCGAGCACCGCTTCACCCATTCGGTTTTCACTTTAGTAGCCGATATCGAAACCTTCGCCAACCTTGGCCAAGGCCTGCGCCTACTCGGACCCGAAACTAGCTGGGCGCCTTATCAATTGCGCGACGGCGATTACCTACCCCGGCGCCCAATTTTTCATCCCCAGCAACAAACCGAGGCTTTCTTTGGTCAACCCAACGACACCCTTCCTGCGCGGGCGCGTGCTTTTGCTGCCGCACATGGCTATAACGTTTCTGCAACCGCACAGCTCACGCTCGTCGCCCTACCGAGAGCGTTTGGTAAATCTTACAACCCCGTTAGTTTTATTTTAATTAACGAAGATAACAAACTAGTGGCGGCGATTGCCGAAGTTCATAATACCTTTGGTGAGCGCAAAGCCTGGTTTTTAAGTCCTGACTGTCGCCAGCCCGACGGTTCACTAAAACTCCGCACCCCCAAGCAATTTTACGTCTCACCGTTCTCGGGGCTCGATACTGAGTTTGAATTCATCCTACGCAGCCCGGGCGATCGTCTCGTCATCAAGGTTGACCATTGGGAAAAAGGTACGCGGACGTTGATTAGTGCTTGGACGGGGCGCCGCGTACCCCTGACCGACCTGCGATTGGCTTGGCTTACGCTGCGAATGCCTTTTTTAATCTTAAAGGTCATTACCCTCATTCACCTGCACGCACTTTGGCTTTGGCTCGTCAAACGGCTTCCCTTCCGTCGCAAGAAAGACGACCCTCGTTCCCAAGTTGACCTGCGCGACCCCCACCCCGACACCCCCGATGCTTAACCCTTCCTCACCTTCGCTCACAATCGCCGAGGCCAGTCGGGGCGCCGGGCTGATGCGCCGCTTAGTCTTACGCGAACTCGCGCCTCTGCGTCACGGTCGTCTCCGCATTCAACTCCCCGAAGGTGGCACGCTTCAATTAGGCAGCCCTAGCGAGACCCGCGAAGGCGCCTTACTTACGATTAAGGATGAGCACGCTTTCAAACGCATCGTACTCTCGGCCGACATCGGACTCACCGAAGGTTACATCGCGGGTGAGTGGGATTCCCCTGACCTTGCTGCCCTCATCGGCTTCTTCCTCGAGAACCTCGAAGATACGCCCAATGTTTCAGGCAGCCGACGCAAAGCGCTCGCACTCGGGTTGCTACGTATAGCCGATCGAGTCGGCCATTTACTCAGACCCAACACTCGCGAGACCGCGCGCCGCAATATTGCTGAGCACTACGATTTATCGAACGATTTCTTCCGGCTCTTCCTCGATCCCTCGATGATGTACTCTTCCGCAAGGTGGACGGCTCAGACTCCCACGCTTGAGGCCGCCCAACGCGAGAAAAATGAAGCCCTTTGCCGCTCGCTACGCCTCTCACGCACGGACCATTTGCTGGAGATTGGTACCGGCTGGGGCGGCTTTGCCCTGCACGCCGCCTCAACCCGCGGTTGTCGCATCACCTCGCTCACGATTTCGCAAGCCCAGCGCGACCTCGCAGTCGAACGTATCCAAGCGGCTGGACTCTCGGATCGCATCGAGGTCCGACTCGAAGACTTCCGCGATCACCAAGGAAGTTATGATAAATGTGTTTCAATCGAAATGATGGAAGCACTCGGGCACCGCTATTTACCGGCGTTTGCTGAGGCGGTTGGCCGGCTGCTCAAGCCCAAGGGGCTCGCGGCTTTCCAATACATCACCTGCCCTGACGCCCGCTATGAACAATTCCGCCGCGGCGTAGATTTTATCCAGAAACATATTTTTCCAGGGTCACTGCTGCTTTCGGTGAATCGTGTTAATCAGCTCATGACGGAAAAGGGCGGCTTCCAGTTACATCACCTCGAAGACTTTGGCCCTGATTACGCCCGCACCCTCGCCGCCTGGGCCGATGCTTTTGAAGCCCGCTTAGCCGAGGTTCGTCGACTTGGCTTCAGCGAAGCGTTTATCCGCAAGTGGCGGCTCTACTTCCGTTACTGCGAAGCGGCTTTTGCCCACCGCAACATCGGGGTAGTCCAAGCGCTCTATACCCGACCCAACAACTCCATCCTCAACCTACCATGCTCTCCCGCCGTCTCGTAATCGTTTATTGCTGGGTTGTCCTCATCGCCATGACTTGGGTGTCGTGGTATGCGTCGACGACTCCTACCATCACTTCACTACCGGAATACGCAACGTTAGCAGGTAAAGAGGCGATTAATGTTATCGATGGCTTTGTTACCGTTTGCTCCGAGCCCTGGGGTCTCGCCACCATGTTTGACGCCTACTTTGGCTTCCTTGCTTTCTTCCTCTATGTAGCGTGGCGCGAATACACCCTCACAGCCCGCTTGGGTTGGTTTATCGCCCTGATGCTGTTGGGGAACTTTGCCATCGTGACTTACCTGCTCCTCGCCCTGCGTGCGGCTCCAGGTGAAAAGGATTTAGCCAAGGTCTTCTTTACGGCCAAGAAAGCTTAAGATGGGGCAGGTTCGCGATTGGTTGCAGCGACGCATCCGCGATCCTCTGGTGGCGGAATTGCGCCAAGGAGCAACCCCGGAGAGTTTAGCCCAAGCCACCGCTACGGGCGCAGCTATCGGGGTGCTACCTTTTCTCGGTTTAACCACCTTCGTAGCACTCCTCGTGGGCCGCGTGCAGAAGCTCAACCCCATCGCCCTGCAGGTGGCGAACTACTTAGTTACCCCAGCCCAAGTGGCGTTGATTATCCCCTTGGTGCGGCTCGGTGAATACCTTACCGGCGCCCCTGCCATGCCGCTTGATCCTGCGGCGATTGTCAGCGGTTTCATGGATTCGCCCTGGGCATTTCTCAAGGAGTTTGGCGTGGCGGGGCTACACGGACTCTTAGGTTGGACCTTAACCATTCCGACCCTAGCATGGATAGCCAACCGCGCCCTGCGCCCCCTTTTCCAACGCTTAACTCCCCATGACCGACGTCCTCTTTAATCTCGGCTGGCTCACGCTGATGCTAGGCGTGCTTCCGAGCATCGTGCTTTTTAGTGCAACTTGGCTACTCGCTTGGCGCCTCAATAATTGGTCGATCGTGGATGTCACTTGGTCTTACGGCTTCGCCATCGCGATTGCTCTACCCTTTGTTTTTCTTCCGCAAGAAAGCTGGGCGCTGGTCAAGCAGGAGTGGCATTCGAATCCCGTCCTATGGCTCGGAGCTGCTATGAGTATTTGGAGCCTTCGACTCGGCACCCACCTAGCCATCCGTATTCTTGGCCACCTCGATCAAGAAGATGGGCGCTATCTCCGTATGCGAGAACAACACGGTACAAAAATGGCCTACAAGATGGCGGTATTTTATTTCCAGCAAGGTATCGCGCTCACCGTCCTCTTGCTGCCTTTTCTTTCTGCGGCAGCTGATGGGGGCCGTTCGCCCGCGAGTTGGATTCATATCTTAGGCTTAGGCTTATTTATCGCCGGGATGACGATTGAGTCGCGAGGCGACGCTCAACTCGCCCGCTTCAAAGCCGACCCCACCAACCGTGGCAAGGTCTGCGATGTCGGCCTTTGGGCTTGGACCCGCCACCCTAATTACTTTGGAGAATTTCTGATTTGGTCAGGTTTTGCCTGCTTGAGTTTCACCCCCAACTTACTCGGCATTCCCGGCCTACTTTGTGCAGCGACCCTTTGGTATTTAGTAACCCAAGTTACGGGCATCCCCCTCACCGAAGCCCAGTTGCTTAAATCTAAGGGCGACGCCTACAAGGCCTACCAAAGCCGGGTTCCAGCCTTTTGGCCACGCCGCCCCCGAGGCTAAGAAGGCGACGCTTGCCAGCCCTCAAAGGGCAGTAAATGTGAAGGCCTATGCGTATTGGGCTTTTCCTCATAGGTGCACTCGCTGCCGCAGCTACGGTGTTCTTGGTTTTATTCCGAGATGCCTCTCATGCCTTCGTAAGCGCTAAAGATTTTGCCGGGCTGCGGACGCACTTTTCGCAAACCGCTGCCACTCAAGAAAGTCAGCTTGGGCTACGTGAGGCTGTGCAAGATCCAGATTATCAACGGGCGCTGGCAGCCCATGAAGTCATCCGCGTCACTGGCGATGCAGCCTTAGGCGAGCTCCTTAACCAACCCAAAGGTGCAGCCTTCTTAAAAGCCTTTTTAGCTGATACCGCCTGGATGGAAGCCTATCTCGGCACCGGCTTTGAACCTAAAGCTACGGGGCTCGAGGTTTTACGTCGACTGCACCTGGTTGAGCCTAAAGCCAGCCCGCATGCCCGCGAACTCATGGCTGCGATTGCGATCACCTACACCGCCTCACCTTACGCAGAAAATTTAACCCGCATGGCTACGCCCACGGGTTTTGGTTCTACGCCCGAAAATCGTTTCCGTTTTTATCGCCAAGCCCAAGACGAAGGAAAGCTCCACCGCATGTTTGGTTCCCTGCGTGCTTGGGAATTATGCTTTGTGGTATCATCAAATTGTGACGACGCCGCACTGTCCTGGATGCTCTCCAATATTAACGTTCCCATCGCTCGGCTTACCGATGCCTGCTGGGCCATACGTTACCAGGGCGTGAGTGCTTTTGGTGAGTCTATCCAAGGTCCCCTCTTTTACACCGCAGGTCGCGATTGGCTCAATTGGGCCGAGAACCTTTCACTCCAAGGTGGAGTCTGTGGTTCGCTCTCGCACTTCGGCGCGGTGGCGGCCCGTGCGCGCGGCATCCCTGCTTACACTTGTGGACAACCTGGACATTGTGCCTACGCCGTACGTCATGCGCGCGGTGAATGGGTCGGCGGATTTGGTGGCCCTGATGGCTCACCTCACTATAGCCCATGGGGTTGGAATTATACTCATGTCATGGCACTCGAAGCGGCTTTTGCCGACGATGCGGCCGCCACTAAAGCCAAGCGCCATCTTTGGCAGTCGCGCCTTCCTGGCCCTCCCGCACGCCAGCTTGAGGCACTCGCGCTCGCCACCGCCGCCACCCCCGCTTTCATTCCTGCTTGGCGTGAGCGCGTCGATGCCCTCCTAGCAGCTCAGGCTAACCATGAAACTTGGCGTAAACTTTTCCGCGAAGTCCAAGAACGCTTCGGTAAGCTCACCTTCCCTGCGGCAGAGATTCTCAACAAATTTGAAGGTAAACTTATTGAGGGTGTAGATACCGATCGCCGCATGCTCCTTGCTATGGAGTTTCAGGAAAATATTGGTAAAGGCCTACAAAACTGGTCGTGGGATATGCCCGGCGATGTTGTAGCACGCCAATCCAAATGGTTTGAAGGCAACGACCGGGCGCGCTTCTTTAATCGCACCCTCGCTCTCCACGCTACCAACAAACACTTCTTTGGGCAGCTCATGGCCTGGGGTACTAATAACTTAGGCAAGGCTGCCGATGGCACACCTCTGATGACCTTGGCTTTAACCGAAGTCATTCGCCTACGGAGTGCTCCCGGGGCAGGCCTAGATGAATCTTCTCTACGCGACATCACGCGCTCGGCAATTTTGGCGGCAGAAAATGCCCGCTCGGCTGAAGCTTTCCGACTCACAGCTCAAGCCGGTGAACGCTTCGCTAATCGGGGAGGCGAGCCTCGCGGCGACCTTTCTGGTCCAGGTAAACTTGTTTCTGACCGAGGCGTGCCTTGGTTAAGCTCAAGCAGCCAATGGGATCAACCTTGGTCGCACCTTGGGGTTATTAACGGCAATGGCGGGCAATTCCACACCGACCGAGAAAAGGAACCTAGCATCACGGTACAACTTGCCGAGACGGTAACCCTCGCTTCGGTGACGGTAGAAAAAGTAAGGGGCAATGAATACCGGCTTCGCCGCGCCAAGCTCCAAGTCTCAACCGACGGTGCTACTTGGTTCGATGTGGCTACCACCGAAGACTGCCCCGACATCTGGAAGCCGCAAGTCGACGGACGTGCCGCTCGCTGGGTTCGCTTGGTCGCCCTCAACGGTGATGGCGGCGACTTCCTTCACCTTCGTAGCTTCTTAATTCGCGCCAAATGAAACGCTCCTTAGCCCTTCTCCTCTTATCTATCGCCCTACTCGGCGCTAAGCCCGCGGCGCATTGGGAAGAAGCCCAAGCCCAGGCCAAAGCACAAAGTAAAGACGTGGCGGTTTTACTTGATGGGAGCGACTGGTCCCATTTATCGCGCAACTTCCGCGAGCAAGTTGTGGGTGCATCTGCGGTGCAACAGCTACTCACAGCCAACTACATTCAAGTCACCGTCGATAACCCTGAGCGACCTGACGACGCCGGCAAGGCTCTGGTTGAGAAGAATAAAGGGTTTGGCTTCCGCCCCTGGAACTTACCGGCATTAGCCCTGAGCGACGAACAGGGCCGTGTTTATGCCAGCATCGCGGCAACCGAGGCGAAGGAAGCTTCTGTCTTAACTAAATGGTTAGGCGAAGCACGCCAAGCACGTCAGACCATGCGCGAGCTCCTTGCCAGTGCTAGTACCCTAAAAGGTAAAGATAAAGCCGAGGCGCTAGGGCGAGCACTCAATGCCATTGATTTAAATCACGCGCGCTCAAACTTTGGTGACCTCGTACGTGAGATTGCCGCCCTAGATCCCCAAGATACCACCGGCTGGCGCTTACGCTATGAATTTAATGACCTCGGTTTCCTTGAAGGCACGGTACTTAAACTTGCGGGAGATAAAAAGCTGGCTGAAGCCCTGAAGGAAATCGATCAGCGCCTCGCTAATACGAAAATCAGCCCCGACCAGCGCATGCGCCTTTTAGCGGCACGCTTTGCTGCCTACCGTCGAGCCGGGCAAATGACCGATGCGCTCGCCGTCTTAGATACAATGGCAGCCGCCGATCCCCAGTCCTTCTGGGGCAAGGGAGCACGCGTGATTCACACCTTCCATAGTCAACCGGTAAAACTTCGTGGCTGGTTCTGGGATGGGCACGATATGCGTCCTGAGCCAACCGCGATGGAAATTGATGCTTCCGATAAAGTTACCGCCGCGGGTGACTATCTTATCGAAACCAAGGGCTGGGGATTAAATATCCGTTCAGTGGCCTTGGTAGCGGGCGACAAAGTCTTGGCGCAGACTGATCGCCGCCAAGGCTCCACCTGGAAACTTAAACTTAATGAACGACCTGCCGGAGCCATTCGCCTGCGCTTAACGGCTACGGGCCAAGGCTGGTATGATGGCCGTGGTACGATTGAGTTGAGGAAAGAGTAGAAGTCTGCTGTCGCGCGTTATTCCACTCTTAGCTCTATCGCACCGCGGCTATCGCCGCCGCCCGATCCATTAGCACGAATACGTAACTCCAGCCGACCCAACTTAGCGTCGGCGGGAATGACTAGGCGGTAGTCTGGATTACGAGGATGCGTACCGGTAAAGCCCTCATGATTATCGGCGGCAACCGGGTTACCGTCCGACAGCAGTTCTACACCTGCAATGTCGAGACCATGCGTACCCGAATCATAGCGGAAGCCAACGCGCAGAGTAGATCCTGGGCGAACGCGTTCGGCGACAGAGCCAGGTAAGGTGGCGACCCAAGGCTTCCCTGTGGCAAGGAACTCAGGCGTCCAACCCAAACCAGGGGGCGGAGGAACGCGGCGGTGATTGAGACCTAAAGCAGTGAGACGTTCGCCATGACGACTGAGTCGATCGATAAATCCAGCAGTATCTGCGCGGCGCTCGGGAGCCGTCCAAGTAAGTTCAGCAATCGCACACGCACGCGGGTAGGCTTGGTACTCAACATCGTCAGGACGCGGCATGAGTTCCGTCCAGAGCTGGCCTTGAGCGCCTAAGATATTACGGCGCCCTTCAGGCGTTAAGCCCTGAGGAAAGAGCTCGAAGCGATGCAACATCTCAAGCGTGTGCGGGCCGCCAATTAGGGCGGCGGGCTCACGAGGGTCATCGGCTTGGCGCGAGTCGAGGTAAAATGGGCGGATAGTGGTATGGACCACAGGGTGACCGGCGTTGGCGGATTTAATTCCGTTGGCGACGCTTAACCATGGCATCACGGCCACGGCCTTATCGAGCAGGCCGAGATTTTCTCCGTGCATGATTTCTTCCCAGCCCATAGCAACGCGACCGCGCTTAGCAATGTGCTTGGCCATCTCATTGAAGAGCCAACCTTGGAGTGCGTCTTCAGGGTGATTGGGTGCGATTTTACGCAGACCCAGTTCATCAATCTTACGCTGCGTGTAAGGGTCAGCTTTCCACTGCTGCTTAGGTGCTTCGTCGCCGCCAAAGTGAATCCATTTACCTGGGAACAGGTCCATGGTCTCATCAAGCACATCGCGTAAGAACTTAAGGGCGGTGGGATGGACGCCGACTAAGTCGGTGGTGATATTAGAGATTACCGTTGGAGGCTTACCCGTGGTGCTGATTTCTGGATACGCAATCTGGGCGGCCATAGCGTGACCAGGGAAGGCAATTTCAGGGATGATGATGATGTGAAGGCGGGCGGCGTGAGCGACGATTTCACGCACATCGTCCTGGGTATAATAACCGCCGCCATGGAGGTGACCGTAGCGGAACTTAGGTTTAATCGAGGGATTGGTGGGAATCTCTTCAGGGTAGCGCGCCGGGAAGTCCTTACTCACCTGAGTAAGTTTAGGGTATTTTTTAATCTCCAAGCGCCAACCTTCGCTATCGTTGATGTGCCAATGGAAGCGATTAAGCTTCTGGGCTGCCATCGCATCGAGGAACTTTAAGATGAATTCCTTGGGTTGGAAGTGACGTGAACTATCGAGATGGAGGCCGCGCCAAGTGCAAAGCGGAGCATCTTCAATGCGGAGAGCAGGTGCCGACCAGTCAGCCTTAGGTGCAGCGAGTGTACCAAAGACTTCTGCGGGTAGGCATTGTAAAAAAGTAACGGCACCGTAGAAAACTCCTGCAGGGGAGCCGCCGCGGATGCTCACGCCGGTGGGAGCGATTTCGAGAACATAACCTTCAGCAGCAAGCTTGCTATCGATCTCGAGCCGAATCGTACCCTTAGAACTAATGGTAGCAGGGAGACCCGCAACGCGACGTAAACGCTGGGCGATGTAATTGGCCTCGTTGGCAAGCGCAGAGGGGGCGGCAATAGCGGTCGAGGCGTCGAGGCGGAAACGCCCCTCTCGCATCTCAACCTTAGCAGGCAGCGGGATGAAGGCGGGCTCGGCGGCGACGAGGCCAACGAACGAGGCGAGAAGAACGAGGAGTGAGCGCATAGAAAAGGTACTAAAGAAGGTATCTGGTAATGGACAGAGCAGACAGCCTGAGGTTCCCCAAGGTAGGTGGTAGGCCCTACGGGCAAACCTCTAGCAGAGGGTCGGGCTGCTTAAGGCCCAAAAGCAGCCAGACCCCTTAAATAAAACGAAAGTAAAAACCCCGCGAGTGCGGGGTCGTGGCGGCGCCTTCGGAGAAGACGTCTACCTTACTTAACGCGGCGGCGGCGGATCGCCGCGCCAGCCAGAGCCAGGCCACCGAGGATTAAGCCGTAGGTGGAGGGTTCGGGGACGGCGGGGGCAGCCAACGTAAAACCGACACTCTCACCGGCTCCGTTGTTATTAACGTAGAGGAATGAAAGATTCGTGCCGGGGCCGAAGGACTGGTTGATTCTCACAAGGAAACCGGCGTCGGCACGATCTGACCCTACCCCAGCGGCGATTACAGAGTTGCCCGAGCGGGTGGCGTAATTCGAGGCCAGCAAAGTCCAGTCATAGGAACCGAAATCAAACGAGGTGTTAGCGTCGAAGAAATTAACAAAGACATAGACCATACTGACCGTCTGCGAGAAGGCGAAGGTCTGCGCCGCCGAACTACTCCCGGCGGCCGCGAGGACGTTCGAGATATTCGCGGAAGTGGAGTAGCCGGAGGTGAAACCGACGGAGCCCCAATCCTGACCGAAGGTCGAACCCGCATTGAAGACAGCACTGGTCGAGCCCGCGACGGCGCCGTAATACCAAGTACCAGATAACCCGGATGTTGGGATGGTATTGGATGGCAACCAATTGACCGATTCAAGCTGGATGGGCGTAGCGAAAGCCGGTCCAGCGATTGCCAGGGAGGCAAGTAACTTGAAGAAAGGCTTGGTCATTCTTTTTTCTAAAAAAGGTCCTGAATGATTTTTGGCAAATTGATTTTATACCCCCTTATGCCTGCACGACGAGTCGAGAAAAGACCCCACTTTTTCATGTAGCCTCGTTCAGGACTTAGCTAAACGTGCTAACTTACTTAGTAGCGCGGCGCCGGCGGATTGCCGCGCCGGCGAGGGCTAAGCCACCGAGGATCAGTCCGTAAGTGGAGGGTTCGGGAATGGGGGCGGTGGGCGGAATCTGGGAAGGATAGAAAGCCAGCTCATCCATGTAACCGTGCAGCCAACCCGGCTCACCAGAGACGCCCTCGCCGGACTCGGCACCCTTGACACCGATAGTCATCCAACCGGTGTTCTGAGAAAAGGCGCCCGTCACAGGGGCAGTAGCGACCAAATTGCCATTGAGGAAAAGCCTCTGCTGCTGCGAGCCGGAGCCGGACCCGTCGAAGCTAACCGTGACAGTAATCCACTGATTAAGGGGCGTGGCGACTGGGGAGATGACATAGCTGAGGGGATCGGTGCCGATATAGTTCGAAATATAGGGACTGGTATGATCTAGCCCGAAATGGAAGCCACCCCACCAATTCTTAACAATGGTTCCCAGCTCGGTGTGAGAAAGGAACATCATCCTGGCCTCGATCGTGTAGGCGGTCGTGCCGGTATTCAGGGGCACGGGAGCCTGCACGTAGGTGCTGTAACCGTTGAAGGCCAAGACGCTGCGGCCGCCAATCACACTGAACCTAGGGCTGTTCTCGTAGCCGTAGAGGACGCCGTCGCCGATGGCACCTCGCTCGCCGGAATCGGCGACGGTCGTGCTATTAGGGGCATAAAAAGCCTCGTCGAAGGTGTAGCGAGAGTAGGCCTGCTGGGCGGAAGCGGCGGCGCAAAGCAGGAGCAAGGAAGGGACGGAGCAACGCATGGCTTGGACTACGACAGCCATAGGAAGTCGCTGCCGGCATCTGTCAAAAAAAAATTGGGGTGAAGACGTAAAAAATGCGTGAATGTGACAAAATGTGCGGCGGGATTCATCCGCCGTATCGAGGGCTCTATCACTTCCCACTCGAGCCTGCGGTCAGATCTCAAGGCAGTTGGCATCCAGGACAGGTTCCAGGATGGCGAATCGTCTGCGCAATGGTCACGCCGCGAAGTCCCGGCTCAACCCAACCCAAACGCCGAGGCCCCGCTTCCGCGGGGCCTCTCTAGGTCGGACCTTTCCCTTGTCCTCTTTACCTTGAGATCCTGCGCCGGCGGATTGCCGCGCCAGCGAGAGCCAAGCCACCGAGGATTAGTCCGTAGGTGGAGGGTTCGGGGACGACCGAGGTACCGCTGAGCGAGATGGCGTAGAGGTCCTCGGCGGCGTGGCTGCCACCGGTGCTGCCGAAGCCGAGGAAAGTGATGTCGGAGGTGGTGGTCATCGCCGCCGACGTGATGCCGGCGCGAGGGGTCTGGGCGCCGGTGAGCCCCTTGCGCGCCTCGATCAGGAAGGTCGTGCCGGCAGCGAGCTCAAGGTTGAGTCCGGAGAAGGTGATGTACTCGCCGCCCTGGGCGATGGTCTTCAGGGAGAGGGGGGTCGAGGAAACTATCTCGATGCCGGAGTTGCCGTAGGTCATGGAGCCGTTATCCAGGAACTTCGTCCACAGGAAGAGGCGGATCGAGGAATCGCCGGCGACGTTGCCATAGATCCCGAGAGTTATGGAGTTGATCGTGACATTGACGAAGGGGGAGACCTTCATCTCGTAGGAGCGACCGGTGACGATGGAGCTTTCGTTCGTCGGGGAGAAGGTGAGGGGTGCGGTGCCTCCGTTGGTGTTGTCAAGGAAGGTGACGGACTGGGCCGAGGCCGAGGCGGCGACGAGCAAGGCTAGCGGCAGGATAAGGCGCATGGGGGATTAATGCCGATTGTCGGGTCCACGCGTCAACGACAAAGGCCGCCCGTCGGGGCGGCCTTGTCGGGCGCGGGCAGGACGCTCAGGCCTGCTTAGCCTTGCGCCGGCGGATCGCCGCGCCGGCCAGGGCCAGACCGCCGAGGATCAGGCCGTAGGTGGAGGGTTCGGGGACGGGGGTGCCGGAGATGGTGAGGACCGAGACATATGGATGTTCAACAAACTGGGTTAGTGTAGAAGTCCATTGCCCGGCATTGAAATTAGAGAAGCTGATTTCAGAGAGAAGGCTACCAGAGGTCGGACCCGAAAGGGTAAGTTTTTCTCCCTGCGATTGAAAAACTGGATTAGCCGGATCGCGATCAAATAGAAATAAACCCGCAGGTGCTATACCTCTAATAGCAATTAATTGAGTAAAGGCCGCATCGGTGGTACTGGTCATTACCAAGCCGGTATTGCCTAGGGCAACAAAGCTGAAAGATGAGTCTGAGCCAGCAAAAGCACTAACTCCAGGATTCGTCGCTGTGGTGTAATCTGTTTCGTAGCCAAAAATAGGAATGTAGGCGGGTTCAGCAACATCGCCCGCAGAAGACCGGGTATTACTTATCTCGCCGGTGTAACTCCAGGAAAAGAGCGTGGCTGCACCACCATTAGCCGAGGTGAGTGTCAGATAGAACGTGGGTGTTTGGGCCTTAGCGGATACGGATGCTAAGGCAAAACCCGCAACGAGGAGTAATCGAGACATGAGTATAGATTCACATCGCCTTGAACAAGGTCAAGGAAACCCCCTAACCCATTCCTCTTACCTACCAAAGAACTGCATGATTGTGACGATTGCCAATGGATCATCGCATACTGATCGCGATTGGTACGCCCGGAGGTTGCGTAGCAACCTCCCTACCCGAGGCAATAGGTAGGGCCCGCCCGCTGGGCGGGCCGCGGTCGTCCCAGCGGGACGACCCTACCT
>CAZEDB010000033.1:0-12120 GCA_964510855.1 uncultured Enterobacteriaceae bacterium
CCCCGTTAGAAGGGGAAAACAGGCCTTAAAGTGGCGGAGAGGAAGGGATTCGAACCCTCGATACCCTTTTGGGGTATACCCATTTAGCAAACGGGCGCTTTGAGCCACTCAGCCACCTCTCCGTGTCTGATCCGTAAAGAGCAGATGTTGTAGTTTGGCTGGTGGTGCGACCTAGGCAAGTAGGAAGAAAATTGTAGAGCCAGATAGGCTTAAATACTGACTTAAATACGAAACTTACTCGAACCCACTCGACTCGTAGGCAGACGAAAACCTAGCGCGATAAATCGGACTGTCCGAGCACCGTTACACCGTGGCGCTGTAAAACCGAAGTCGCAAGATCTTGGTCATCGGCTCGTAAAACTAAACCGCAACGACCAGAGGGACGGAACAAGAATGGATAGAGATAAAGAATATTAATCTCCGCCCGTAGTAAAATGTCGGCGATATCTTTGAGACTAGCTTCAGATGGCATCTCAAGGGCGAGTACGCCATTCATATCGTGGGCAAATTGATGCTCTTCCAAAACCCGTTCGCCAGCTTCAGGTTGATCGAGCACCATCCGAATGATGGTCGAGTCGGTAGAATCGACTAGGCATAAGGCGAGCACATGGACATCGGCTTTAGCAAGCGACTCAATCAACTCACTGAGACGGCCGACTTTGTTTTCAACAAAGACAGAAAATTGGCGCACTGCGCCTAGATCCGGCTGTCGTTGGGTTTGTGAAGCCATAATGAAGAAGTTATGACAGAGTTGAGGAGAGTAGAAAGTAAAAACTCTTGGTCGCAGCGTATGCGTACGCCTAAGAGGGTGAGCCGAGTCACCCCAGCACTTTCAAAATTTGGCCAAGTTTGATTTATATTGCATCAACCTATCTTGATAGATTGATTAATATTAAATCTATCTTCCCCTTTTCCCACTCACTGCCACACCTTGCATTATGGACAACCGCTACCTACCCCTCCTCCTTGCCGCTGCCACAAGCTGGGGTGCCCTACCTGATACGATAGTGGTTGAAGACCGCCTACCCCGTCCTGCAGCCGAGGTCTCACCTTCGGTTAGCCGTATCGACGCTGAAGATCTCGAAGAACAAGGTCGGCGTGATTTAGCGGCAGCGCTGGGGGACTTACCTGGAATGGTAGCCTTAGCGCAGTCAGGCGAAGGCTCGCAAACCTCGCTCCTGATTCGCGGCACAAGTTCATCGCACACCGCCCTTTTACTCGATGGGCGTCGGCTCACTCCCGGCTTCTCGGGTTCTTATGAAGCGGGGCGTTATCGCCTTGGGGGCTTAGCCTCAGTCGAGGTACGTCGCGGAGCAGCGTCGTCGCTCTATGGCGCGAACGCCCTGGGGGGCGTGATTGATTTACGCTTACGCGACCCCTTGACGGATACCGAGGGTAACTCCCTATCCCTTGACGCCGGCTCTTTTGGCAAAGCAGGCCTTCGCCTTTCTACGCTCAGCCGTTCGAATGCTGAGGCAGGAAGAGTGGCTGACCTTAGCTTAAGTCGTGAAGACGGCTGGCGCGCCAACAGCGCACGCGAGTCGTTTGCTTTTGTGGGTAAAGAAGCCCACCGACTGGCACCCACGGTGGTAGCTGACGTGGTGGTCGCAGCAGATAACACCTTAGCGGGCTTACCAGGCCAACGCTCGGTGTCGGTGCCAGATGATCCTAACGACTGGCAGCGCGACAGCGGCTGGTTGGTTTCACCAGGGTTGCGTTTCGGCGAAGGTGAGCAGCGCGGTCAAATCTTTTGGTCGCATAGTCAGTCAACGGTCACGAGTTATGTCGATGGCACGAATTTTTTCGGTCCGTATCTTTACAACGAGCGCGCGGAACTGATACGCGATGAGTTAACTCTACTTGGCGAACAACGCTTAGGAGACTTAACCTTGGGCGGGGGATTAACCTATGAGCGTTCTGACTACGACCAGCAGGCGATTAGCCCTTCATCTCAGGCTTGGGCAGATGTTCAAGAGGGCTTCGGCGTATGGGCCTATACCGAATGGCGCCGAACTGAGGTCGAGCGCATCCGAGCGGGTGTGCGGAACGACCGCTTCACCGATTTTGGGGGCAAAACCACGGGCGATGTTGCCTGGATGTTATCCCTAGCCGAAGGGCGGGTAGTACAGGCGCGTCTAGCAACGGCGTTTCGTGCTCCTTCGGCCAATGACCTGGCTTACGGCACTTCAGGCAACGCTCCTTTACGTCCAGAAACCAATCGCTCACTCGAGTTGGGGATCAGGCAAACCCCAACGAGCGCGCTGGGCACAGGTTGGGCCGCGGTCGTATTTGAAAATAAGTTACGCGACTTAATCGACTACGACCCCGCGGATAACTATAAGACTTTTAACATTGGCCAGGCCACGACGCGTGGTCTGGAACTCGAAGTCGAAACCCGCCCTGCCCTAGGTTGGAAAGTGCGTGGCTCGGTGACGTTTTTGGAGGCAATTGCGGAGACAGGGCTACTGGGTCTTGTCCAACCAGGAGAGCGCTTACTTAGACGTCCCGACATTGCGGGTGGACTCGCGATTGAATGCCGACCCACGGAGGCGACCGCTATGGGTTTAGGCTTAGTGTGGTTACGTGGACGGGAAGATTTCGATTTCAATACTGGCAATCGCGTGGACTTGCAGGACGTGGTCCAAGCTCGTCTTTGGGCCACCCATCAACTCGATGCCTTTACCCGCCTCACGCTTCGTATTGAAAACGTCGGAGGCTCAAGGGCTGAAATTGCTTCACTGGGCTACCCCAGTCCGCCGCGTGCCATTACCGTTGGACTGACGCGGGAGTTTTAAAACTTAAGGACGGCGCTCAACCAAGTCACGCGGGCCAAGAATTTTCTTTAAGCCTTCGCCATCAAGCCAGGCCTTAGAGGATCGGCTTCGGCGCAGGGTAGCGTCAAGAAAATGGGTGGTGGCTTCGGCCATTTGTGCATGCCAGCGGCGATAAGCTTCACGGCGCTGGGAAGAGGCGGGTAGACGTCCGGAAAAAGTGGAGTGATCTGCACCTTCGAGCACCACGAGGTAGCTTGACGGATTAGAGGACTCGCGAAAAGGAGCGAGGCGCAGGGCGGGATCTTTACTTTCTTCAACTGCAGTAACGTCTTTGGTACCGGTCCAATGAAACTGAGGAATACCAATCGCTCCGAAGCGTTCAGGACCCGAGTAAGGGGGCGGTGAAAGCACAATCGCGGCACGAACACGCGGGTCAGCAAGGTCGGCATTGGGTGCAGCGGGGAAACGTTCGCCGGAAAGGGCCATGGAAGTACGCGCACCATAAGAGTGACCGCAGACCGCGACTTCACCGCCATCGTGGCGTGCGCTAAGCTCAGGAGAGATGCGTAATTTATCGAGCGCGAGTCGTACATCACGCACGCGTGCGGTGAACTCTTCGACCGAAGTGGCCGCCTTGAGCGTTGCTTCACGATTAAAGACCATGCCTCCCCAGATACTGGAGTCCGAACCCGGGTGCTGAAGATGCACCACCAAGTAGCCCTTTTGAGCCCAGTGGGTACCCAAGTACTCCATGGCATCTCGACTGCCACCTAGCCCATGGGAGATTAAGACGGTAGGGTGTTTCCCTGAACCCTCAGGAATACGAGCTCGATAGGCGACCACGCGACCATTGGCGCCATTGGTCCATTCCCCTTCAAGTACTTGAGGGGCAGCCTGGATCCAGGCGGCAAGTGAAAGAAGCAAAAGGGCTAAGCGAGGCATGGTACTGATTATAACCCTTAGGTTTGGGGGAAAGTTGCTAGGCGCAAACCCTTCCCGCTTGCCGACCTTAGCCAGGGGGAGAGAATGAGACCCGAATGAGTCGGTTTTACTTCGCCTACAGCACCGATCTGGACGCTAGCCAGATGGAGCGTCGCTGCCCCGGTGCCATGGCGCGAGGCAAGGCCTTCCTCCCAGGTCATACCCTGACCTTTAGCCATCCCAACCCCACCGTAGGCGGCGGCTCTGCCGATGTTGCGCCGGATGACCATGGACGAGGTGTATGGGGATTTATTTATGAAATGACGGTCGCGGATTGGGTGCGACTCGATGAGGCGGAAGGGTCGGCTTATCGCCGTTCCAAGCTAACCGTCTGGGAAGGAGGCGTTGAGGATTGTCCCTTAGAGGTTCAAATCTACCGGGTCGTTAATCCCACTGGACCTCACCTACCCTCGCGCGCCTACCTCGATAAAATCATTCGCGGGGCACAATTGCGCAGCCTGCCTGCAGGATGGGTAACTTGGTTACGCGGTATTTCAGGCAAGTAGCGCGACGAGCCTAGCGAAGCTAAATTAAACCACGAGTTACCACTCAAAGGTATCTCCCTTACGGATATCCTTAGTAAACTGCACGAGGAGTTTTACCAACTGCTCCACGACGTTGAGGTCTACAATTTCACCTGGCGTATGCATGTAACGCAGGGGAATCGAAATCAGACCACAAGCGACCCCAGCATTCGCCATTTGGATGGCGCGTGCGTCGGTACCGGTCGGACGGGACTCAGCTTGGATTTGATAAGGGATGCCTAATTTATCAGCGGCATCGATGAGACGATCAAAGACTACGGGATTAATATTGGGGCCACGCGCAATCACGGGACCACCAGAGAGGGCAAACTTTCCGAACTTTCGATTATCGGCATCGGGATGGTCGGTGGCATGGGTGACATCGACGGTAATGGAAACATCAGGATTAACCCCTTGGGCAGCCACTTGGGCGCCGCGGGTACCAATTTCTTCTTGGGTAGTAGCAACGGAAACAACGCGAGCAGCTAAGGTTTTGTCTTTAGCCAAGCGCAAGAAAGCCTCCATCACCGCATAAGCACCGGCTTTGTCGTCAAAGGCGCGCGCTACCCCCAGGCTACCGCGCAACATTTCAGGACCGTCGACATAAACCGCGGGGTCACCAATACGCACAATCCCGAGCGCCTCGGAGCGATTGGTGACACCGATATCAATCCACATGTCGTGACGCTCGGGCACGCGCTTACGATCTTCGGGCGACATTAAATGGACCGCACGTTTACCGGTAATGCCTAAGACAGGTCCGTTACGGGTGAGAATGTGAATACGCCGACCTGAGGGAATGACTTGGTCGTGGCCACCGAGAAAATCAAAATAGATGTAACCCCGTTCATCGACGTGCGAAAGGATCAGACCGATTTCATCAATGTGGCCGGCGAAGAGAATCGTAGGGCCGCCCTTACCTGCGGTCTCCGCAATACGATTACCAATACGATCTTTGCGGTAGACCTTGGCATGAGGCGCAACGTGGCGGTCGACGACTTTTTGGGCGGCAAATTCGTGGCCGGTGGGTGACTTAGCCTCAAGTAGTTCGCGCAGGAACGGAGGGTAGTCGACTTTAGATGTTTTGGCAGGGGACTTAGGGGCGGTCTTTTTAGCCATAGGGATGCAACTAGAGGAAACCGACTCACGCACCGGGGCAAACCAATATCCGAGGGAATTCCCCAGGATTTTTCACTCGCAGCAGCATGTGGCTTAGACAGTTTTTCTGCATGCAAGACTCGAGCCTAGCCTCAGACCCAGCCCTTGCGGCCTTGGTTGCTACCCGGGGCAGCCTGCAAAGAATATCCCTAGTAGTTTACGCCGGCCTTTGGTTGGCACTAGCCTTCTTGGCCCTTCATGCCGCAACCCTCCTTACCAGCGGCTCGTCGCTCGGGGGTGACTGGAAATTAGCCGGCTTAGAATTTTTAATCATCGGCGTGCCCGTGCTCCTTCATATTTGGCCCATCCGACGCTTACGGAACGCTGCTAAAATACTCCAAGAGTTTGCCGCTGCACCTACCGAGGTGCGCGCCGCGGCAGCCTTGAAAGCCCAACGCCTCTACTGGTTCGCTGCCACGCTCAGCCACCTTGCGATTTTGGTTTGGATCTTAGGACTGGGGCTAGCTTTCATCCTGTTGCTCAACCCCCAACCCGTTTCGCCATGACGCGTGCCGCGGTCTATCAAGAATTAAAAGCGCAGCGCCCTTGGGTCTTAGGCATGGGCTGCATCGCGCTGTTGTTGTTCACGGGTTGGTATGCCCTTCTCACTTGGGGTTGGCTCAACCAAGTCTTCACGTCGGACCAAGTGATTCCGGCTATCAATAGGTTTATTGAAATCTTTGTGGTGCAATTAAGCCTCATTGCTCTGCTCGCCTTAATCCCCTTGCTCCAACTTTTTCGTTTGGGCTTTTGCCTGCAACGGTTGCAACAAAACGATGAGGTTACCCTGACGCAGGCACTCCAACTCAACCGACTTTTTTGGCGACAAACGGAGTGGCTCGTCTGGGCTCTGGTTTGGCTGGCTACCTATCTTATCTTGGGCGTGATAGGTTTTACCTTTATCCGCTAAGCGTTTTTAAAACCTATAGCTAGGGTTGCTGGTTTGACTTCCTAGCCACTATTCTACCCTTAACCCATTATGCCCGCAACCGCTCCTTCTCTACTTTGGCTGCGGTCGGATTTACGCTTAAGCGACAACCCTGCCCTGCAAGCCGCAGTCGAGCATGGCGGCCCCGTGATTCCTATTTTCATTCATGACCCGGAAGCCGAGGGCAAATGGGCACCTGGCGGCGCATCCAACTGGTGGCTGCATCATGCACTGCTAGACCTTGCGACCCAGTTTAGTAAGGCAGGCAGCCCACTCATTATCCGTAAGGGACCTGCCGAGCGCGAATTGCTCAAGCTCGTTAAAGAAACCGGAGCGACCGCCGTCTTTTGGAATCGGCGTTATGAACCACTCATCCAAGCCCGCGACACCACTATTAAGACCGCCCTACGCGAAGCAGGATTACGGGCGGACTCATTTAACGGTGGCCTGCTGCATGACCCGGTGGTGGTACGCAATCTTTCCGGCAAGCCCTTTCAAGTTTTCACGCCGTTTTGGAAACATTGCCTAGCACATATTAAATTTGGCCGCCCCCTTGCTGCTCCGCGCAGCTTGAAGGCTCCGACTCAAACGCTGCGCTCGGTCACGGTTGAGTCCTTAAATCTTTTACCCAAGATAAAGTGGGATGGTGCTTTCTTGAAAGTATGGAACCCAACGCGCAAGGGAGCCGAGACGCGACTCGAGGGATTTATTGCCCAAGCCGTCCATGATTACAGCGACGGACGCGACATTCCTGAAACTGACGGCACCTCGCGACTATCGCCCTATCTTCATTTTGGCCAACTCTCGCCCCGCGAGATTGTGGCTGCGGTAGAAGACGCCGGCATCGCCAAACGCTTAGGCCCCCTCAAGTTTGTGGCCGAAGTGGGTTGGCGCGAATTCGGTCATCACCTACTTCACCACTTCCCAGGCACAACTGATCAACCTTTACGTCCGGAATACCGAGCGTTCCCTTGGAGCAAGGACCCAGCCCTGGTGAAGGCTTGGCAAAAAGGTTCGACGGGCTACCCGATTGTGGATGCGGGTCTGCGCCAACTTTGGGAAACTGGCTGGATGCATAATCGCGTGCGCATGATTGTGGCCTCGGTTTTAGTGAAACACTTTTTGCAACCCTGGCAGGTGGGTGCAGCGTGGTTCTATGACACCTTAGTCGATGCTGACTTGGCCTCGAATACCATGGGCTGGCAATGGGCTGCAGGCTGTGGAGCGGATGCGGCACCTTACTTCCGAGTTTTTAATCCCGTATTGCAGGGAGAAAAATTTGATCCTGAGGGGGCTTACGTGAGGCGTTATGTGCCCGAGTTGGCCAAACTACCTGCGGCTTGGATACATAAGCCGTGGGATGCACCGCCTGCGGTTCTAAGTGCAGCGGGGGTCATTCTCGATCGCACCTACCCCAAGCCCCGGGTGGGCTTAACCGAAGGTCGCAATCGTGCCCTCGCCGCCTTTGAACGTCTTAAAGCTGGGATGTAAGTGCTGGGCATGTATCCCTACTTGGGACGTATAGGCGATAGAGCCTAGCACAAACGAGCGGAAGACGAGTGGGTCAAAGGGCGTTTAAGCCGAGGCGACTTTGGGCTAAAATGCCTTGGAAAAGGCTCCAAACCCTTTCCCGCTTGCCACTTGGCTCTCCATAACTACCTAAAACCTTCACGGATGGGTAGCTCAGTTGGTTAGAGCGGCTCGTTTACACCGAGTAGGTCGTGGGTTCGAATCCCTCCCCGTCCACCCTTTAAACCTCAAACGCCATGAAAAAGAAGCATACCCTCTCCGCCCTCGTCGAGAATAAGTTCGGGGTACTCGCGCGCGTCGCTGGTATGCTCTCGGGCCGTGGCTTCAATATTGAGACCCTCAATGTTGGACCTACCCACGACCCTGCTCTCTCGCGCATTACCGCCACGGTTATCGCGGATGAAGCGGCACTTGATCGTTGTGTTAAGGCTCTGGAAAAATTGGTGAATGTTTTACATGTGCACGACTTCTCGCGCGAACAGGTTGACCACGTCGCCCGCGAATTAGTTTTGGTTAAAGTTAAAGCCACGAAAGCCAACCGCACTGAGATTGTGGAGATGGCGAGTCTCTTCCGGGCCAAGGTTATTGACGTAGCGCATGACGCCCTGGTGATTGAATTTACCGGCAACGAAAATAAAGTCTCTGCTTTCTTAGGTTTAATTGAGCCCTTCGGTATTTTAGAAACCGCGCGTACGGGCACAGTAGCCCTACCCCGCAGTCGTAAGAAGAAAGCCTAACTTCTTTGGGGCTCTCGCCCGGTCGACGCCAGGCCTGCCGGCTGACTCAGCGCTTGAGCGAGAAGGGACTGAAGTCGGTATGCGTGTCGTAGGTGTCGACGCCTTCGGCGCGTTTGAGCGTGGCACAGGCCCAATACGTGAAGGGCGTCATGACGACTTCAACCGTGATTTTGAAAATCCAGTTCGCTAACATGACAGCAAGCAAGGTGGGCGCGGTCCAAATCCCCATAAAAGCAATCGGGTAAAAGATTAAACTGTCGACGCCTTGACCAACAATCGTGGAGCCAATGGTCCGCATCCATAAATGCTTACCTTGAGTGCGCACCTTGAGTTTGGCTAAGACATAGGAATTGAGAAAGTCTCCAACGGCGAAAGCTAAAACCGAGCCAAGCGCAATGCGCCAGCCTCCTCCAAAACAAAGTTCGAGTGCAGGCTGAAGTTGAGCGCTAAAAGGTTCATCGGGGCTCGCCGGCAACGCGAGAATCACCCAGCTCATGAGGGTGGCAAATAAGAGCGCGGCAAAACCTGTCCAGATAACACGACGGGTTAACGCGTAGCCGTAGACCTCCGTGAGGATGTCGCCAAAAATATAAGCCAGCGGGAAGAAAAGATTCCCTGCCCCAAAATCAACCGGGCCAAAGAGAGGGAGGTCGAGTTGAACGACTTTGGCGGGACCGATTAAGTTGGAGCAAAGCAAGACGGCCACGAACCCCCCCATAATGAGATCGTAGTGGCGCAGGGGCCGCGAGGCAGAGGGTGCGGAGGTCAAGGGATTAGGGGACTAGAGGTTAGTGTTTGTTGGGGCGGGCACGCCAGCAACTGGATAAGTGTTCATCAACCACCCCTGTGGCCTGTAAAAAGGCATGCACAATGGTGGGGCCGACGAAGCGCATCCCGCGACGTCGAAGTTCCCGCGAGAGCTCATGGGCTAAAGTGGAGGCGCCGGGAAGATCCGACATTTTACGCGGACGGCGCCGAGCGAGATCTGGGTGACCTTTTGAACGCAACTTAAGCCAGGCATAAAATGACCCGAACTCTTTTTGCATCGAGAGCACAATCTGGGCATTACTAATAGCCGAGAGAATCTTGCCGCGATGACGCACGATACCTGGGTCAGCTAAAAGCGCGCGAACCTTAGCAGGCCCGAAGCGTGCGACCTTAGCAGGATCAAAATTTGCAAAGGCCCGACGGTACCCCTCGCGCTTGCGTAGAACAATCAGCCAAGAGAGGCCTGCTTGCGCACCCTCAAGGGTTAATTGTTCGAAGAGACGCGTATCATCGCGGACCAGCCGCCCCCATTCCCGGTCATGATAGGCAACGTAAAGCGGATCGTCGCCACACCAGGGGCAACGCTGACGCGGCTTAGCCACGGGGATGCTGCGTCACCCAAGCAGCGAGCCACGCTTGGGCAGCCGCGTCGGTATCAAAGACACCATCGAGTTGGGCTTCATAGGCGGCATCGAGCGCTTCAGAAAACCAAGGAGCGGGGCGATGACCCAGCGCAATGAGATGACGACCCAGGGCCAAACGCTTGGGCGCTTGCGAGGCAATGTGCAGACGTGTGGCGATTTCGTTGAGCCAAATTCCTTGCGGCGAAGGCTCGGTAAAGAACGTGCCCCGCCCTTTACGGTCAGCATCATCGACGCGCACTAAGCGATCGATCCGTCCAACCTTAGCCGCCAAACGACGCACCCCAGCTTCGCCCGCTTTAACCTTATATAATTCGTAAGGAGCAGCATGCCAGCGTACCAAAGGTAAGACCGCCTCAAGGATTTCTTTGTGTTGCGTGAGGCGCTCGAGCAGAGCACGCGCCAAAGGCTCACCTGCTTGTTCGTGACCGTAGGCGTGAATGCGGCCATCAGCCTCGACCTTGCTGGTGGTGGCTTTGCCTAGATCATGAAGTAAGACTGCCCAGCCTACCACGAGGTCTTCGCGTTCATCGCCCAAGCGTTCACGGGCAAAGGCATCGAGACAAAGCAAGGTGTGCTCCCAGACATCGCCCTCGGGGTGCCACTCAGCATCTTGGGCAACACCGATGGTAGCATGGAGTTCAGGGTAATGACGCACCCAGTCACAGGCTTGCAAGAAGCGAAGGCCATGCGAAGGGATACGGCCGCGAAGGATTAACTTACACCACTCCTCATAGATGCGCTCGGGACTTAAGTTAGCCGGGCTAAGGGTACGACAGAGCGCAATCGTGGCGGGATCAACCGACCAAGGTAACGCCTCGGTGCTAAAGCGGGCGAGGAATTGCATCCCGCGCAAAACCCGGAGGGGATCTTCCGCAAATTTATCCGAGACATGCCGCAGATGGCGACGGGCTAAGTCGTCGAGTCCGCCCCAAGGATCAATCAACTCACCCGTCGAAGGATCCCACAAAATGGCATTAACCGTAAAATCGCGGCGCGCCGCAGCGTCGGCAAACGACATATGGGGATCACCCTCGATGGCAAAATCGCGGTGACCAGCGCCGGTACGATTTTCGCGACGCGGTAGTGAGATATCAATGGGGTGACCTTTAAGTTTAAGCACACCGAAGGCGGCCCCGACATTAATGAGCGAGAATTTAGTCCGGAGCGCGGCTTCGATGGCACGGGCTTCTAGACCATAAACCTCGATATCTAAGTCTTTAGGGATAACTCCCATGAGGGCGTCGCGTACCGAACCGCCTACGACCAAGGGTCGACCGCCTGCTTGAGTGAGAAGGGCAACGACTTCGCCTAGGGCAGCGAGTTCGCCGTCCAACGCAATTAAGTCTGGGCGACAGCGTTCCACCCCGACAAGGAAGGCATTTCTAGCCTCGGTGGCAAGGCAGAGCCTTTGAGTTGGCACGCACCCTAAAATACCTTGAACTAGCCATAACGTGGAAAACCCCTTCGAGCGACTCGATGGTCAGGACTTACCCCCAGGGAAACCTCCTGCTCCCAAGCCTGAACTCAAGCGCAAACTAGGAAAAATTAACCTGCGCTATGAACGTGCCGGGCGTGGCGGCAAAGAGGTCACGCTGCTCGAAGGCCAGTGGATCGAATCGCAAGAGGCCCGGGTGCGCAACTTACTCTTGGGTGATCTCAAGCGTGCACTCGGAACCGGCGGTATGCTGGAAGATCGCGTCATTGCCCTCCAAGGCGACCGTCGCGAAACTGCCAAGGCGTGGTTGGTGAAGCAGGGGTTTACTACGAATTTGTGAGAAGGGAGATACGAGATTAGAGATTAGAGATGAGAGAGAAGGGATTATTAGCTCATTAGCTCCCTAGCTCGTTAGCTGTGCTTCCCTTATCTCTTATCCCTAATCTCTTATCTCAATTTTAGCTCGATAGCTATTTCTGCGGTGACTGCGGTAACTGCGGTGACTACGGGCGAGCCTGCTGGCAAGTTAGCTATTAAACTACCCTCCCCTTTTACCTTTTACCTTCTACTTTTTACCCTGTCCTACCCCCCATTCAGCCCCCGCGTGCGCCGTAACCAGCGCTCTAAGGGGCCAAAGAGGA
>CAZEDB010000034.1:0-11900 GCA_964510855.1 uncultured Enterobacteriaceae bacterium
CATTGAGACCTGCGACGGTCTCGTTGTTGGCAGCCTTAGCTAAATTAAGTGTACCGTTGACCGTGATATCTTGGCCATCGGTTAAGAAACTCGTGGCGGTACCCGTACCATCGCTTAACTGCAGCGTTGCGCCGGAATTAATCGTGGTGGTGCCGGCATAAGTATTAGCCGCACCAGCGAATACCACGCGGTTGGTGCCGGCGATGGTCACGTTACCTGTACCGGTGATACCACCGGTGAAGCTTAAGCGATCCCCAGTAGTACCGCCATTAAGGGTGACCGCCTTGTTTAAAGTAACCGCGCCACTGAAAGTCGCCAAATTAGAATTGGCGGTGGTGGCTGACCCGAGGGTCACCGTACCTGAACCTTGGTTAGCAACGGTAATGGCTCGAGCGATACTTACAGATCCTGCAGTAGCATCAATCAAGAGGCTCGTGTTAGAGGTGCTGGTCGAAGCGTCATTGATCGTAACGGTGCCACTGCCACCGAAGGCGTTAGAGTTAGAACCAACTAAGGTACCCGCGCGTAGCGTGGTGCCTCCTGAATAAGCATTGGACGCACTCAAGAGCATCCGCCCCTCACCTGTCTTAATCAAGGTGGCCGCTCCACCGAGGACTTGGTCAGCTAATTGAACCGATACCGCGAGGTCGTTGAGCGTACTGGTATCGCTGATATTAAAAGTGGTTGAGCCGCCGACGGTGCCGAGGTGAATACCGTTAAGCGATGTTCCAGCCGTAGCCACAATCGTACTCCCAGTGGTACCCGAAACCGTAACCGTACCGTTAAAGGCTAAGGCCTGAACATTTTGAACATTACCCGAACCAGTACGAATAACTGCGCCGTTTTGCAGGGTGACATCGCCCAGCGAATTAAAGTAAGGCACTGCGCCAGCTTCTTTACCTTGGCGCCAAAGCGTACCGCCATCGAGCACGATGGAGGTTGCCGCCTTTACGTTATGGCCAGCGAAGATGTCGCCCTGGATGATTTTAAGTGTCGCTCCGGAATTAACCGTAATGAGACGACCTACGACCGACATATCGCCCGCGGCAGTCGCAGCCGTGCTACCGGGCGAGGCAGCAGGAGCTAACTGAACTTCACCGCCATTGATGGTAAAGTTGCCCTTGAAATTATTATTACCCGTAAGAATCAGCGTGCCGTTACCATTCTTCGTAACCGCACTATTAATGGCAATATTTGTGTCAGGGTGCCCCGAGATGACGCCGCTAATGGTAGCAAGTGCACCCGTGTCTGCAGTTATGACCAAGGTGTGGGCATTGGTATCGCCAGACTTATTGACAAAAAGTGGAACCGCCACCGTTGACGTCCCCGTACCAAAATTTAATACCTTGGTGTAGATACCGTGATAGCGATTAGAGGCGACTGAAACTGAATTCACCGTGCCGCTGTTAACCGTAAGCGCATCAGGTTGATAGTAGCCGCCGTTACCGTTAGACTGAATCGTTAGCGTTGCCCCTGAATTAACCGTAATCGCACCATTCATCGAACGGGCATCATTGAGCTGGAGGGTGCCGTTATTGACGATGGTCGCCCCCGTGTAGTCGGAACGCCCAGTCATCGTCATCGTACCAGCTCCACTCTTGGTCAGACTCATCGAACCTGAGAGAACTCCTGAAATTGTACTCGCAGCAGAATTGGTCAGTGAAATCGCACCGTTAGCAGAAATGTTATTGGTAATATTAATCGCACCACCGGTGAGGGTGACAGGCGTACTGCGCCAACCCTGACCGTTGGTGCCTGAAACCGTAATCGTGCCCGAGCCAGCATTGGCCGTTAGTCCAGAAGGAATGTACCAAACACCTGCCCGCCCCAACGAGACGTTAAGATTAATCGCTCCGTTGGCTGCACTCGTATCCAAAGTCAGCGTGTTACCATCTTGGTTACGCCGACCGATATCCCCTGAAAGCGTGATCGCAGTCGCAGTGATGCTAGTGGAATTTACTAAATCAATACCTTGATAAAGCCCACCCCCACCTGTTTGCGTAAAACTAAAGGCCCCACCAAAGGTAAGATTTTGATCGAGTTTTAAATCGCGTGCTGTGACCGCCAGACCACCTGCCCCAGTAGTGAAGGTAGTGAAGGAAAAATCATCCGCAGAAGATAAGACGTAGCTAGCAGTCGTGCCGTCCCACGTAAACGACGCGGCGGACGATTGCGGTGCGGCGCCGAAAAGAACGGCAGCGGCAAGCAAAGAGGACCGGCTGATGACGGAACGCTTATTCATGACTGTGGGGTAACACTTAAGTTAACTTACCACCGCTAGAGGTCAATAGGTTGGATAATAAATTAATCGTAAAAACCCCTGCTGGCGAAGGGGTTAATTTACATATATTTAACAAAAACTAGGTTAAACTCTAAATTGGCAAAAATACCCCGCTAACCCGGCCCTCACCCCTGGGCTTCTCGGGAAAGGCGGGTAATAAGCCGAAAAGGTACGACTGGGTCGCCTGGAATCACGAAAGTTGGGCTTATCCCGGTAGGCTGATCGACCGTAAACCCGTCTTTATAGCCGGCTAAATCGATAATCCGCTCCAGTTTGATGGCTAAATTCTTCAATGGGCCATTAAAGATAATGCGCTTGTTGGTGATGGAGACCTGCCCGTGGTCGATGCTGACTAATTGGTCTGCGGTATGCCGCATACCCCGGTAGCTCCCCATGCGCCAAGAAAGGCCTTTCATAATCGGGATGCGCACCGACGGCCCGCCGTAAGTAAGCCCAACCGTAACGCGCTTCATCTGCAAAAACTCGGCATCGCTTGTCCAATAACACACCTCGCCTTTACCCAACATCAGACCGGCATCGACTTCAACCAACTCGCCAAACTCAGCTTGCCAGCGTGCTTCGCCCTTGGTGAGCCGTTCGGCAACTCCAGGAAAATCCTCCAAACTAAATCCGAAAGCTGACGCATAATCACGAATAGCGCGGGCAGATGCGGGAGCGACAGGTGCGGCGAGCGATTCTTTATCACCGATTAAAAAATCGATGTGGCGGGCAAAGACCGGCGTGCGCGCGGTAACGAGTTCAGCTGCAGTCAAACCCAGACGCGCTTCGAGTTGGCGTATTTGCTCAACAATTTCAGCAATAGGTCGGTCGGCCTTGAGTGCTAATTCAACTTGGCTCGCATGATAACGCCCGCAGGCCGCTTTAAGTTCACTCGTAGCATGTGCGGCTGGAATCCCAAAGGCTGCGGCCACTCGTAGGAGCAAGGTCTGCTCACTCCCCGTCACCGCACCATCCGCTAAAACCATGGCAACATAGGCTTCGTACCAGGTTTTGAGCGTATCGGCACAACGTTGACGCACCTTAGTGCCGCAGGTGACGTCGAGCGCCTCAAGCTCAGCCACTCCAACCGCACCATGATCAGGGGCTGCAGCCAGCAAATCCCAGTAGAGAGCGAGGCACTCAGACTTAGACTTCCGACCCAACAACCGATCCAACAAGTTAGGCACCTGAGGTACAGGCCGAGTAAAAGGAAGTTGGGCGGTCTCAGCAAAGAGCAACGGCAACGGCCGCCAGTTCGTCATCCCGGTATGCCAATACCAGTCGGCCTCGCGCAACTCACCGGCACGAAATTTCTGCCGCGCCTCTTCAAGATCGACTTGGTCGATAACCACTCCGTCGCGCGCGATGCTAATATCCATCTACTAGATTCAACAAACCACCCTCGCCTTTCCAAGCCCTAAGCACTTCCCCTACCTAAGGGGTCAGGCTGCTTATTGGCCTTATTTAGAGATAAGTACCTAAACAGAAAACCTCAGGCTAACTTAACCCAACGCTCCGACGCAAAGGCGTCACTTAGCTCAGTCACGAGAGAGTCGTCGGGCAGCTCTAACTAAGACCAACCTATCACATGGCTAAAAAAGATCCGCCAACCTCAGGGTGCTGCCTAGTGGAGAAGGTGAAAACGAACGTAACAAGTTCGTAAAAACCGCTTATTTATTACATTTGCAGGCAGCGTCATAACTGTGATAGATGAAGAACCGTACCCCAAAAACTACTATGCTTAATACCCTAAAATCTGCCTTCACCAAGGCATGTATGCTGGCTTTAATCGGCCTGCTCATCCCCACCGATGCTCTCGCAGCAGCCGCGCAAGCTGGCTCTGACTTGAAGGCCGACGACTACGTTGGAGTGACCTTCTGGATCATCTCGATGGCCCTCGTAGCCGCCACCGCCTTCTTCTTCCTGGAGATTCAGCGCGTTGCCCCTAAGTGGAAGACCTCGTTGACCATCTCGGGTCTCGTGACCCTGGTTGCCGCTTCGCACTACTTCTACATGCGCGACGTGTGGGTAACCACCGGCCAAACCCCTACCGTCTTCCGTTACATTGACTGGCTCATCACCGTGCCTCTCTTGATGGTAGAGTTCTTCATCATTCTCTCGGCTGTCACTAAGGTGCCTGGTGCTGTCTTCTGGCGCCTCATGATTGGTACCTTCGTTATGCTCATCGCAGGTTACCTCGGTGAAGCGACTATCGTAGCCGCATGGCCTGCCTTTATCGTCAGTATGGCTGGTTGGGCTTACATCATCTACGAGATCTACTTCGGTGAAGCCGGCAAGATCAGCGCCGATAAAGCCACCCCTGCGGTACAGTCAGCCTTCAAGCTGATGCGTACCATCGTGGTGTTCGGTTGGGCCATCTACCCTATCGGCTACGTCCTCGGTTACCTCACCGGTGGTAAGCCCGAAGACTCGGCTGTCATGCTCAACGTGGTTTATAACCTCGCTGACGTGGTCAACAAAATCGGCTTCGGCGTGATCATCTGGAAGTGCGCCGTAACCGAGACCGACGCTAAGTAATCTCTTTAAACGAACGGACAATGAGGTCACCCGATCTCATTGTCCGTTTTTTTATGGGGGTCTCTCAAGCGAGTCCCGTGGTATAAGTTCAATTAGTTATCCTACCCCGCCCTATGCCTACCTCAACCGACATCTCCCTCCCTGAGGTAGAGCGTCAGATGTTGGCATTAACTGGGCCTACTGATCTCAGTGAAGCCGACACCTCAGCAACACTGAAGGCGGCTCACTATCATCTAAGCGGAGGTGGCCAGCGCGTCCGCGCCCACCTCGCCCTGCACGCTTGCCGCGCCCTCGGCGTCAAAGCCAGCGATGCCATCCTACTCGCGGCCGCAGCTGAGCTGCTTCACAATGCCTCACTCGTCCACGACGACCTGCACGACCACGAAACCACCCGGCGCGGCCAGCCTACCATTTGGCGTGCCTTCGGCAAAGACGTTGCCATCTGCGCTGGCGACCTCCTGCTCTCCGCCGCCTACGGAGCAGTCGCCAAGTTTAGTGACACCGCCCTGCTTCCTGCCCTACTCGAGCGCATTCACCGTCGAACTCTAGCGGTTATCAACGGGCAGTGCTCCGAACTTTCGGCCAAAGACAAAGTGGTCAACACCGTTGAGGCCTACCAAGCTATCGTCATCGGAAAATCCGGCGCTCTCCTAAGTTTACCCCTCGAGTTAGCTTTCATCGCCGCCCGCTTACCTGAAGCCTGTGTTCCGAGCCGCGAGGCCGCGCTCGCTTTTGGTTTAGGTTATCAAATGCTCGATGATCTAGAAGATTTAGCCGAAGATACCGAACGGCAAACCCTCAACATCGTTTTAGTCCTGCGCGCCAGCGGTGCAGGCACTGCGGCCACTGCCCAGGCGATTGCCCTCGCTCAAGGTCACCTCAACCAAGCCGTGGAGTTAGCCCAAAAGCTCCCTCACGGCGCCGGTGATTTGTTAGCCGAACGTGCCTTGGCTCTCGGCAAACGCTTGCGAGCCGCTTAAATCACGGGGGTGAAAGTCGTCGTCATCGGTGGTGGTTTTGGTGGCCTTGCCGCTGCCTTACGCCTTCGTGCTAAAGGATACGACGTCACGCTACTCGAACGCACCCAAGCGCTAGGTGGACGTGCCCAAGTCTACGAATGCGAAGGCTTCCGCCACGACGCAGGCCCTACCGTTATCACCGCCCCTTTTCTCCTCGAGGAACTCTTCGCCCTCTTTAACGAGAAACTCAGCGACCACGTCCAACTTGTCCCCGTCAAACCTTGGTACCGCTTCCGTTTCCATGATGGCTCAGAATTTGATTACGGCGGCACGCTCGATGAAACCTTAGCGGCTATCGCTAAAATCGAACCGCGCGACTGCCAGGGCTACCTCGATCTCTTAGCCCATTCGAAAAAAATCTACCAAGTCGGCTTCGAGCAACTCTCCGCCCAACCCTTTCATCGTTTCATGACCATGCTGCGGCAAGTGCCCGCGCTGCTCCGTCTGAGAAATTATGAAACGGTATGGGACATGGTCGCACGCCACCTGCGCGATCCTCGCCTGCGCCAAGCCTTCTCCATTCAGCCCCTCCTCGTCGGTGGCAACCCCTTCGAGACCACTAGCATCTACGGTCTGATTCATTATCTCGAACGCGCCCACGGGGTACACTTTGCCATGGGCGGCACCGGCGCACTGGTCAAAGCCTTGGGCGACTTAATGCAACGCCACGGCATAACCCTTCGCCTCGGCGTTACCGTGCAATCGCTCGACATCGTTAACGGCGTCGCACGCGGCGTCGTACTCGAAGACGGCACCCGGCTCGACGCTGATTTAATTGTCTCCAATGCTGACGCTGCCCATCTGCATACGCACATGATTGCGCCCGCAGCACGGGCAACTTCAACCTCCCTCAAACTAAAAGCCGCCAGCTACTCAATGGGGCTCTACGTGCTCTACTTCGGCACTAAGCGCACTTACCCCGACGTCGCCCACCACACTGTCTGGATGGGCCCGCGCTACCGCGAACTCCTCGAAGATATTTTTAATCGGCAAGTTTTGGCCGAAGACTTTTCCCTCTACCTTCACCGCCCCACTGCCACCGACAAGAGCTTCGCCCCGCCGGGCTGCGACAGCTTCTACGTGCTCTGCCCCGTACCCAACCTACAAGCCAACATCGACTGGGCGACCGAAGAACCTCGCCTACGTGCCCGCATCATTGATGCCCTCGCTGCCACGATTCTACCGGGCCTACACGAAACCATCACAGGCGTCTTCGCCAAGACCCCGGTCGACTTTAAACATACCTACCAAAGTATGCACGGGGCAGGCTTCTCGATCGCTCCCCTCTTCCGTCAATCCGCCTGGTTCCGTTTCCATAATCAAGCCGAGGGCATTCGTAATCTCTACCTCGTGGGTGCCGGCACCCACCCCGGTGCGGGTCTGCCCGGTGTACTCTGCTCGGCCAAACTGATTGATTCTCTAATTCCTGCGGCGACATGAAGGCGGAGTCTAATGCCCTCGCGCAGGCGAAAAGCACGCTCGCCGCTAAAGGTAAGACCTTTAACTGGGCACGTCGTTTACTAAACCCAACCCACGGTAATCGCGCCGCCCGTCTCTATGCTTTTTGTCGCTACCTCGACGATTGTGCCGACGAAGCCGCCTCGCCCAGCGAAGCCCATGCGCGCCTACAAGCCGTCGATACGGCGTTGCAAAGCGGTTCCTCGACGGACCCCAAAGTTGCCGACGCTTTACTTCTCTTCCGCGAATGCGGCATCGATCCCGCCATCCCCCGCGAACTCATCAAAGGACTCTTAGATGACTTAGCTGCGGTACGAATCCGCGATGAAGCGGAACTTCTCCGCTACTGCTACCGAGTTGCTGGCACCGTGGGCCTGATGATGTGCGATGTTCTCGATGTTAAACACCCAGCCGCCTCAGCCTTTGCCATCGATCTTGGGATCGCGATGCAACTCACCAACATCTGTCGCGATGTACACGAAGATGCTCAACTCGGTCGCCGCTACTTACCTGCGAGTTTAGTCGGCGACTTAGATCCGGCCGCCTTACTCACCGCCTCGCCCACAATTCAAGCCACGACCCAAAAGGCGGTGGCACACTTACTTAAGTTAGCTGACCGCTACTATGCGAGCGGCGAGCAAGGCTTGCCCTATCTTCCGTTACGAGCGCGCCATGGCATTCGCGTCGCAGGGCGGCTCTACCGGGCTATCGGCGCGCGCATTAAAGCCCAAGACTGCAATGTTTGGGCGGGACGTGCCCGAGTTGGTTTAACACAAAAAATAACTCTGACGCTTAGCTCCGTCGTTTCAGGCTGTTTCTCGTCCAGCTTTTTACGCGTAAGCTCAACCCACGACGCCAGCCTACATCGTGCTCTACGCGGCCTTCCGGGTAATGGCGCACCTGCGGAAAATGATTACGACGTCATTGTTCTCGGCGCCGGCTGTGCGGGCTTAAGCTTCGCACTCCGTCTCGCCGCGCTCGGTGCAGCCTGCCCTAAGATTCTTCTCATCGAACAGCGCGCAGACTATCGTAACGACCGCACCTGGTGTTATTGGTCCCAACCCGGCGCCTCACTCACGCACTTAGCCCGTCACACTTGGAGAACCGTCACCGTCGCCCATAACCAGCAGCGCGTGATTTATCCCGTCGATGCCACACCTTACCAAGCGTTGCCTTCTGATGCCTTCTATGCCGCAGCACGCGCAGCCATTGCCAAGAACCCACATATCGAACTGCGCCTTGCTACCAGCGTGAGCGAGGAACCCACTTGTCACAGCGGTATCTGGAAAGTCCAAACCCCGCGCGAAACCGTACAAAGTCGCCAAATCATCGACACCCGGCCCTGGCGTAAAGGTCCACTAGCCCAACCCCTCCTCGCCCAATCGTTCAGCGGCGTAGAAATTACCAGCGAAGCGGAACTCTTCACTCCTGATAACGTCACCTTGATGGAGTTTATCGAAGGGCCTGCTGGGCAACTCACCTTTCTCTACGTCCTACCCTACAGCGCACGCCAAGCCTTGATTGAGGTTACCGTGTTTAGTCCACGCGCCCAAAGCGCCGAAGATCTCACACCTTTACTTGAGGCCCAACTGAAACGCCTTACCCGAGGTCACGCTTACCAAGTTAGTCATCGCGAAGCGTATGTTATCCCGATGGGTCTGCCCGACGATCCAGCTCCGCCCAAGCCCGGCTATGTGCGGGTTGGACTTGAGTCTGGGGGTGTGCGCGCTGCAACCGGCTACGGCTTCCAACGCATCCAGCAGTGGGCCACACAGGCCGCCGACCAACTGCAACGCGGCTTACCCATCCAACCTCACGCCCCTGACCCTGCGATGATTCGCTGGATGGATGATCTCTTTCTCCGCGTGCTCAAATCCACGCCCGAGCAAGGACCCAATATTTTTCTTCGGCTCTTTAGTCGCGTGCCCGCCGGCCCCCTACTGCGTTTCCTTGCAGGTGACGCGCGCTTGACCGATGGCTTCAAAGTTGCTCGGGCATTGCCAGCCAAACTTTTTCTGCGACAACTCATTAAAGGGGACCGACCATGAGCGCACTTAAACTCCAGGGATTAATTTTCAGCGTCTGTGCCCTGCTCTGTGCTGCCGTGGCTGCTAGCCTTCCCGCTTGGGATGCCCAAGCTGAACTTATCTTAGTCACAGCTTTAATCATCGCCCTTGGTGTCCCGCACGGCGCTCTCGATACCGTTTTTGGCAAAGAACGCTTTGGCCTCAACACCCTCGGCGCTTGGTTACGCTTCACCGTCCTCTATCTCCTACTCGCCGCCTTGGTAGTGGGTCTTTGGTATTTTGCCCCGGGTATTTTTCTCGCGGCCTTCTTAATCATTTCTATCGCCCATTTTTCTGGTGACCCCGAAGGCGACTTTCCTTGGTGGTTAAGAATAACCCAAGGCGGCGTGGTTATTTTCTTACCCATGCTCCTTCACCCCGAGGCCATCACCGCCTTGTTCACGCTCCTAATTGGCCCAACCGCTGGCCAAACCTTACTCACGGGCATGGCCTACCTAGCGTGGCCCTGGTTAGCGGCAGCGCTGGCGGCGGTGATCTACCTTCTCCGGCACTCCCTTTGGCAATGCCTTGAGTTAAGCTCGCTGATTATCTTAGCCGTCGTCGCACCGCCGCTAATTGCCTTCACGCTCTTCTTCTGCGGCATGCATAGCGCCCGCCATATTCTGCGGACAGCACGCTACGCCCAGACCACCTCGCTAAGTTTCCTTTGGATGGCGGCGCTGTTTCCCATGCTCGGGGTTGCTGGGTTAACCTTACTGGCCTGGTGGCTGTTGGCAGATCACCCCATCGATGCTCGCCTGATTCAGATTGTATTTGTTGGTCTCGCTGCCCTCACCGTACCCCACATGGTCTTGGTCGAACCCGTCCGAGCCCGCGGCTGGATTAAAGGCGAGCGTAACTAACACTCTTTTAAATAACCATGAACCCTTGGCCCGAAATTGACGGTAAACTTGAGCAAACGTTTCGTTTTAAAAATTACGACGAGGTCCGGCGCTTCACCAACGCGGTTATGGAGATTGCAGATCAGCAAAACCATCACCCCGACCTTACGGTTAGCTATAAGACGGTAACGGTAAGCATCATCGAGCACGACACCGGGAAGATCGGGGAGAAGTGCCATCGTCTAGCCTCCGCTATCAGTCAGGCTTTTAAGGGTTAGTCGATTAAAGTGGCCTTGGCTGTTAGGCTTGAGCTGTAGCCTTGACCTTAGCCTTAGAAAAAACTGCCCGAAGTTTGCAGTTAAGCACGAGCGGGATTGTTTAGAGGCATGACGTTACCGTCGGCATTTTCCCCCACGCGAGCTGCTGCCCTAGCCCGCCAAGCGGAGTTTTTGCCGTTGGCTGGACGGTACGCAGCGGAGCGAAATTTTGTGCGGGAAGGACATCACCAAGTGGCGCGGCTTTCCCCTTGGTTACAAAAACGCCAACTGCTCGAGAGTGAAGTCGTCGCCGCCGTACGCGCGCAATGGCCCTTCAATGCGGTGGAGAAATTTGTGCAGGAAGTCTACTGGCGTACCTACTGGAAAGGCTGGCTTGAGCAACGTCCCGCCGCCTGGTCGCGTTGGCAAACCGCTGTCCCTGTACTACGGGCTAATTTAAAAGGAGAACGGCGCAACGCCTACGAGTCCGCCCTCACAGGTCACACGGGCATCACGTGTTTCGATGCTTGGGCCCGCGAATTAGTCGCCACCGGTTATCTGCATAATCATGCGCGGATGTGGTTTGCTTCTATTTGGATTTTTACCCTGCGATTACCCTGGGAGCTCGGAGCGGCCTTCTTTTATGAACACCTCCTCGATGGCGATGCCGCGAGTAACACGCTTTCTTGGCGGTGGGTGGCGGGACTTCAAACTCAGGGCAAGACCTACCTCGCTCGGGCCGACAATATCAGTCACTACACCGATGGTGTCTTTGCACCTGAGAGTCGCGAGCTCGCGAGCCAAGCGTTTGAAATCACCGAAGAGCCTCTACCAAAAGTTGCGGCTTGGTCACCCAGTCCCACAGCAGCCCAAGCCACAGGTCAGCGCCAAGGGCTTTGGTTACACGCCGAAGATCTCGCGGCAGAATGCGGCGAACTCGCCTCGCATAAGTTTGTAAGTGTCTATGCTCCTTGGCCCCAAGGTATCGCGACACAAGCAGGTTGGGGCGAGCGTGTAACGGCATGGACAGCTGCTGCGCTCAACGAAGGTGCCCAACGCGCCGCAAATCACTTTAAAGCCCCGCTTGATGGCGGCCCGACCGATAACTTCGGCGCAAGTTTAGTCACTTGGGCTAAAGCCCAAAATCTAACCGACGTCGTCGCCTACCGACCCTTCATTGGCCCTTGGCACCCTTATGCCCTCGAAGCCGAATCCGCGCTCAAGGCCGCCGGTATTAATCTGATTTGGAAACGTCGTGCGTGGGACACCCAACTCTTCCCCCACGCCACCCGCGGCTACTTCCCCTTCTGGGAACACGTCAAATCGCTCGGATAACCCGTAGCGAAAACCCCTTATACTAACGGAGTGTAAAAAGTTTTTGCCTGCACTTACTCGCCCTCGGCTTCGGCGATGATATCGAAAATTTTCAAAGCGCGCGG
>CAZEDB010000035.1:0-11799 GCA_964510855.1 uncultured Enterobacteriaceae bacterium
TACCGCAGTCACCGCAGAGGGTCTACTGAGCTAGTAAGCTACCCTCAGCGCTGTCCTAACTTAGCACAGAAGCGAGCGAGGCGTTCGAGGCCCTTACGGATCGTCTCATCTGAGGTCGCGTAACTTAGACGAATGTAACCTTCGGAGCCAAAGGCTGAGCCAGGAACTACCGCGACCAATTCTTCTTCTAGTAAGCGGGCGGAAAACTCACTGGAGGAAAGTCCGAAAGCGCGAATATTAGGGAAGAGGTAAAAGGCACCCTGGGAGCGATAACAGGTGAGACCTGGAATCGCATTGAGACCTTGCCAAAGCAGCAGACGACGGCGGTCAAAGGCTACTTGCATTTCCGCCAAAGCAGCTCGGGCTTTTTCAGGGTGTTGGTGAACCGCTAAGGCACCGAATTGGGCGAAGGTGGTAGCGTTTGAAGAAATTTGACTTTGCAGATCACTGACGGCCGCAGCGATTTCCTTGTTCGCCACCAAAGTACCTAGGCGCCAACCCGTCATCGAATAGGTTTTAGCGTAACCCGAAACGGTGATGGTTAAGCGCGCCGCCTCAGGTGAGAAGGTGGCAGGACTGCAGGTAGTCTGACCTTCGTAGACCAGATGCTCGTAAATTTCGTCCGATAGAATCCAAACCTTAGCTGCGACACAAAGTGTAACCAGCGCTTCGAGCTCGGCCCGGGTATAAACCGCACCGGTAGGATTTGAAGGGCTATTCAAAATCACCATGCGCGTGCGCGGGGTCAGGGCGGCACGTAACTGCTCGGGGGTTACCTTAAAACCCGTGGCGTCTTCGGCAGAAATAATCACGGGCACACCGCCCGCGAGTTTCACCATCTCGGGGTAACTCACCCAGTAAGGTGCGGGTATAATGACTTCATCGCCGGGGCTAACCGTGGCGAGAATAGCGAGATAGCACGACATCTTGCCGCCCGGGGAAACGACCACCTGAGCCTCGGTCATGCCGGCAAAACCCCGTGCGACATAAGATTCTGCAATCGCTTTACGCAAAGCAGGTATGCCCGGTGTAGGTGCATACTTAGTCTGCCCGGCTGCGAGGGCTTGAGCGCACGCCTCTTTAATAAAGTTAGGCGTATCAAAATCAGGTTCCCCGGCACCAAAGCCACAGACATCTTTGCCTGCAGCCTTGAGGGCCTTGGCCTTGGCATCGACAGCTAAGGTCGGCGAAGGAGAAATATTGCGGGACCAAACGGAGAGGGCGGGAATCATCTCGAGGAGAAGCGGAACCAGCCGGAGCCCGGAAGGCAAGGAAAGTCCGGCTTAAACATCAATTGCATCATCATCCTTGGGGCCGCGCGTCGGCCGCTTCCAAGGCTTTACCTGCTCAATACCTAAGGCTGAGGTTAAAAGCCAAGAGACCAGGCTAATGGTTAAAGGAGCAAGCACCCAGCTTTTGACCATAAAATCCTGACCTAAGAGCGTATCGGCTAAGAAGAGGATGGTGCCGTTGGCCGCCAATAGAACTAGGTAATAGGCTAAGCCTAAGGTCAGAATCAGCACCGGGAGCGAGACGATCAAAAGAACGCCCAGCACAAGGGGGCGCACAAAGGAATTCAAAATACCTAGGGTCAAAACGATGGCAGCAAAGGTGGGTAAATCCTTAAACGACAGCAGGCCCCACTTTGAGGCCACGAAGACGCCCAACCCGAGTGAGACCCACTCGAGCAGTACCACAAATAATCGGCGGAGGATATCCACGACCCTAACCTAACCAAAGAACCGTAGCAGGGAAGAAGGAACCTATAAAAAGTGGGCCTTACTTAACCTTAGGCCCAACGCTTCTAACTATCTAGGGCCAGTTCGCCCTTGCACCAAGGATTGGGTACGAAAGTCTAGCAACTGCTGCTGCATGTCTGAATCGAGCTCAATTCACATTAAGGGGGCACGCGTCCACAATCTTCAGAATATTGAGGTACGTATTCCGCGTTATCAACTAACGGTCATTACCGGCGTGAGTGGGTCAGGTAAATCCTCGCTCGCCTTCGACACCTTACATGCCGAGGGCAGCCGTCAGTATCTTGAATCCCTTTCCACTAAAGCCCGGGGGCAGCTTGAAGCTCTGCCCCGCCCCGATGTCGATTTCATTCAGGGCCTTTCTCCTGTTATTGCCATCGCGCAACGCGGGGCGGGCGGCTCAACCCCCCGATCGACTGTCGCCACTGTTACGGAAATTGCCGATCACGCTCGGCTCTTATGGTCGGTGTCAGGAGAACGTCGGTGCGCCCGCGACGGCGGTCTGATTCGTCGGCGCTCACTCGACGATTGCTTACTCCCCTTACTCGCCCTGCCCGAAGGTACCCGCCTCATGCTTACGGCAACGGTACGGCGCGACCGACCTTCTGCCCTACTCGAAACCTTAGGGGATTTAAGCCGTCGCGGTTACACGCGCTTCCGAGTCGATGGCGAAGTCGGGACAACTGAAGAAACCGAAGGTCGACTCACTGGGCGTACTGAACGGCAGCTTGATGTCGTAGTCGACCGCATCGTGGTTGGACCCGAGAGTCGAAGTCGCTTAGCCGATTCCCTTGAACTCGCTTTCCGCGAAGGCAACCGTCGGTGTGTTGTCCTTGCAGAAGCCGCAGGGGCTTGGCGCGAAATTCCCCTTTCCCTCGCCTTAAGTTGCGAGACCTGTGGTGAAACGCACGAGCCTCTCACCTCGCGCGAACTTTCACCTAATCATCCACGCGGCGCCTGCCCCACCTGCGATGGCGTCGGGAGTGTTTTGTCGTTTGTCGAAGCCTTAGCCATCCCGGACCCCACCCTGAGCCTCAATGAGGGCGCGGTGAAACCTTGGAAGTTAGGGACGCGCAAAATGCTCATTCGTCGTAACGCGCAAACTCGCGCCCTTGCCGAACCCTTAGGTTTAGATCTCGATAAGCCCTGGGAAAAACTCTCCGCCGAAGTAAAGTCTGCACTCCTCCTCGGCACGGGCGACCGACTCTTACTTTTACCGCCCCCGAAAGGACGTAAACCCATCGAGACTAAGTGGGCCGGTATGTTTGCCGAACTCACTACCTGCTTCCGCACCACCACAGGCGAATCGCTGCGCCAACGCCTACTGGCTTTTCAATCGGCCACACCCTGCCCTAGCTGCGGAGGTCGCCGCCTAGCCCCTGCCGCTTTAGGTCTGCGACTTGCTGGAGCTAATCTGGCGGACTTCTTAGCACTGCGCATTCCTGAGGCGCTTAGTTTTGTCCAAGCCCTCACCAAGCTGCCTGCGGTACAACCCGCTGAAGAAGCCCGACGTGGACTCGAACAACGTTTAGGATTTTTAGCGGAGGCCGGACTCGATTACCTCACCCTCGATCGAGAGTTTGGTTCGCTTTCAGGCGGCGAAGCCCAACGTGTGCGCTTAGCTTCGCAACTCGGCATCGGCTTAGTCGGCGTCACCTATGTACTCGATGAACCAAGCGTCGGCTTGCATGCGCGTGATCATGGACGGCTCATTGACACCTTACGTCGTCTCCGGGATTTAGGTAACACCGTGGTGGTGGTTGAACATGACCGTGAAATGGTCGCCGCCGCTCAGCATCTCATTGAAATGGGGCCCGGTGCTGGCAGCGAAGGCGGTCGAGTGGTTTTTGCAGGCACCGTAGCTGAGGCCCAACGCAATCCCCAATCCCGTGCCGGGGGCTGGCTCTCAGGAACCATTCAAGCGAGCGGACCTAAACCCTTACCTAAACCTAAGGAATGGCTCAAAGTACGCGGGGCCTACGAACACAACCTTCGCGAAGTCGATGCAGCCTTCCCCGTCGGCAGACTCAGCGTGGTCTGTGGCGTTTCAGGTTCAGGCAAGAGCACCCTCGCCATCGATATCTTAGGAGCGGTTGCGGCTCGCCGCATCAATCGCGCCCGAGTCGTACCAGGCCGACACCGCGGCATCGAAGGTCTCGAACGCTTTACCGCTTACACGCTCATTGACCAAGAGCCGATCGGACGTAGCCCCCGCTCAAACCCCGCTACTTTTGCGGGCCTGCTCGACCCCCTGCGCAATCTCTGGGCTGCAACCCCGCTGGCACGCACGCGGGGTTATGGGCCTGGGCGCTTCAGTGCCAATGTACGTGGGGGTCGCTGCGAAGCTTGTGCGGGTGCAGGATCGGTAGCTTTGGATATGCAATTTCTAGGTGAGGCTTTGATTGAATGTCCCTCCTGCAGCGGGAAACGGTTTAATCGCGAGACGCTGGAAGTGCGCTTCAAAGGTCTAAGTGTAGCTGATGCGCTCGCCCTTTCGGTGAGCGAAGCCTCGGCGATTTTCCGTAATCAACCGCGCCTCGCCGAACGTTTAAAGACGCTCGAAGAGGTTGGCCTCGGCTATTTAAAATTAGGTCAGCCCGCCCCCACACTTTCAGGAGGTGAAGCCCAACGTCTCAAACTCGCGGCGGATTTAGCCCGACGCGAGCACGCGGGTCGCTTGTATATTTTAGACGAACCGACCACGGGCTTAGGCGCTGATGATGTCGAACGCTTACTCGCCCTGCTCTTCCGCCTACGCGACGCGGGTGCTACCCTGATTGTCGTCGAACATCACTTAGACGTCGTGAAAGCGGCAGACTGGACCTTGGAGCTCGGCCCTGCGGGCGGACCCGAAGGCGGGCAACTCGTCTTTGCGGGCACCCCCGCCGAACTCGCTCAGGCCTCAACCCCTACCGGACTCACCCTTCGGCGTTAAACCGTGGTTTAATCTTTGACCCCGAGCCATTACCGCTGACCCTTATAGGCGTCTTATGACTCTCGTGCTTACTGGTGCCCAAAAATCTCATCTTCGTGGTTTAGCTCAGACCCTCGACCCCAAAGTCTTTGTAGGCAAAGAAGGCGTCACCCCAGGCATTGCTCAATTACTCGAGGCAGCCTTTCGTCGGGCCGACTTAGTCAAGGTACGCTTTACCGCCAACCGCGAAGCGTTAGCCCTTCAAGCCACCGAATTGGCCACTCAGACTAAAAGCGCGATGATTGGCTCAGTAGGTCGGACCGCTTCGTTCTATCGCCCTAAAGCTACGGCATGACGTCTGCACAAACGGTCGAACGTCAACGCCTGCTGGCGCAAGCCGAAGCAGCCCTAGAGCGCTACCTGCCCCAAGTTGCCAACGTCTCGCCGCAACTCGATGCAGCCATGCGTCACGCGTTGCATGCCGGAGGCAAACGCTTGCGACCGCTCTTGTGTTTAGCCGCCGCTGAAGCCGTCCGCCCCGGCTCAGCAACTGAAGCGGAACGCGCTGCGGTGGCATTAGAGTGCATCCATACCTATTCCTTAATTCATGATGACTTACCGTGTATGGACAACGCGGCTACCCGCCGCGGACAACCCACCGTCCATCGCCTCTATGACGAAGCTACTGCCGTACTCGCCGGCGATGCCTTACTCGCGCATGCTTTTGCCTTAACTGCGGATCACGCGCCTGAACTGGCGCGCGACTTAACGCGCTTACTTGCCCAAGCCGCTGGACCCTCGGCCTTAGTTGGCGGACAAATGGAAGACACCCTCGGTCGTCGCGGCCCAGCCACCACCGAACGGCTGGCAAACATCCAACGCGGCAAAACCGCGGCCATGCTTTCAGCCTCACTGGCGATGGGGGCACGCGTAGGCGGCTCAACCGCAACCGAAATTTTCTGGGAGGCAGGCCAAAGCCTCGGCGTAGCTTTCCAAATTGCCGATGACCTTTTGGATCTCGAGGGTAACTCAGCCCAGCTTGGCAAACCCACCGGGAGCGATGCTGAACAGGGTAAATTAACCTACCACAGCCTGCACGGCGTTGAGGCTGCGCGCGCCCAGGTCGTAACCCTGACCGCCGCCACCTGTGCTTCGTTAGAACGTTCGGGTGCTTCAGTCGATTTACTCGTCGCGTTGGTAAAGTCTTTGGTCGACCGAAAAAATTAAAACCTTGGCTAAGACCACTGCTGAGCCGCTTCAGGCACCGATTGACCCGCAGGATCCGAAAATCCGCGAGCGTCTCAACCGGGCTTTTTTGGTGGGATTGCAGCGACCGGAACAAGAAGCAAGTGAAGCTCTTAGCCTACTGGCAGAACTACGTGAATTGGTCAGCAACCTCGGCGTCGAGGTCCGAGGTGAAACCTTAGCCAAGCTACGCGAAGAACACCCGCGCCACTTGGTGGGTTCAGGGAAGGTTGAGGAAATTGCCCAGCTAGCCCGTAGCCTTGATTGTGGGCTTATCGTTTTCGACGATGCCCTCTCCCCTGCGCAACAACGCAACTGGGAAAAGGATGCTCCAGGCCTACGCGTCATCGATCGCCAAGAAGTGATTTTAGATATCTTTGCCTCCCGAGCCACGACGCGAGAAGCGGTCTTGCAAGTTGAACTCGCACGACTGCAACAACAACTGCCGCGGCTGAAACGCTTATGGTCGCACTTAGACCGACAGCGTGGCGGCGGTGCTATGCAGCGCGACGCGGGTGAGACGCAGCTCGAGATGGACCAGCGTTTTATCCGTGATAAGATTGCTAAAGTCCGACGTGAACTCGCCGAAGTGGTGCGCACGCGTGCGACGCAACGCAAACAACGTCAACGGATTCCACTCCCGACCTTTGCCCTCGTCGGCTATACCAATACCGGTAAGTCCTCCCTGCTTAATCGCATCACGGGGGCACGCGTTTTAGCTGCCGACCGATTGTTCGCGACCTTAGACCCCACCACTCGGCGACTCCAACTCCCCTCAGGTCGGGCCTTGCTCTTAACCGACACCGTAGGGTTTGTTCGCCGACTCCCCCACCGATTGGTCGAAGCTTTCAAGGCCACGTTGGAAGAATCTGTCCAAGCCGATGTCCTCCTACACGTCATCGATGCCGCCGCACCCGACCGCGAGGCCCACGCCGCCACCACGCTCGAGGTCCTGACCGAAGTGGGCGCTGGAGCACGCCCGGTCTTAACCGTCCTTAACAAATGCGACCTGCTCGACGCTTATAGTCTCAACGAGGCACTCGCACGTTATCCCGGAGCGGTGGCGGTGAGTGCTACTACCGGACAAGGCATCCCCGCATTGCTCGAGGCGTTGGATGCGCTCGCTGCCCGTGGCGATCGTCAGCTCCGGCTGCTCATCCCGCATAGTCGCTATGATATCGTCGGGAAACTCCATGCTATTGCCGGTATTCTTAGTGAAAAAGCCGAAGCAGAAGGGGTTGTACTCGAGGCGATTGTGCCTGAACGCCTCCGCAGCGAAATCGAACCTTTTATCTTAGGCGAAATTTGAAACCTCTCATCGCTAGCGTTGTTTAACAAGTATGCGCCTCGCTCTTTTAAGTTGTTTGTTAGCCGCTTGGGTTATCGGACAATCCTCACCTCCGGCTGAAAAAACGCCTCCAGCGGTGCCCGATCGGAAAGCTATGTATGAAGCCGAGATTAAGCCACTACTCGAACGCTCGTGTACGGGTTGCCATAGTGTGGCAGCAAAGAAACGTCGGGGCGGCTTCTATGCCGACTCCATCGAGTCCTTAGTTAAAGGGGGCAAAGAGAACGGTCCCGGCATTACTTGGGGTAAGCCAATGGAGAGTGCGGTCTATTTACTGGCTCAGGCAAATCGCAACGACGAGTTGGCCATGCCCCCTAAGAAAAGTAAGTCACAACCCCTAACGCCTGCGGAATTAGCCACCCTGCGGCGCTGGATTGAAACCTCGCGCTAAAATTTTTAGGTAACGCGCGGTCCTAAGTTAAGTCGCAGCCCATCATAGGCGAGGCGGATACCCGGGTGCGTTTGTTCAAGTTGGTGCGAGGTTGTCGCATAATCCAACTGGTAGGTCATGTGCGTAAGGTAAGTCATACCCGCACCGATGGCCTCAGCGGCTTCACAGGCTTCAGCCAAGGTCATATGGGTTGGGTGCCATTCGGGGCGTAGCGCATCAAGGATGGCTACATCGACTCCGCGTGCGAGTTCACGCGCGGCAGGCGGCACGCGCTTGCAGTCCGTGTAGTAGGCAAAGCGCGCCCCGGTCGAAGGCTCTTCAAATACTAGCCCGAGTACATCAACACCGTGAGGGAGGAGGGTGCTACGAACCAGACCGCCGCCGGGGAGCTCGAGCACTTCCGGCATGGAGTGGAGCGCGAGGTTCACATAGCCGTCGACCTTGGTCTTATCCACCGCGTAGGGGAAAAGGGTACGGATACGGCCTAGACCTTCGTCCGTTCCATAAACAGGAATAGCGGCGCCTGCTCGGGCATGACAAAACTGACGTAAGTCATCCATACCCACGATGTGGTCAGCATGACCGTGAGTTAAGATCACCGAGTCGACTTCACTGATTTGATTCCAAAGACACTGCAGACGAAACTCAGGACCGGTATCGACCTGTACATGATGACCTTCAATCACGACGTGGACACTGGCTCGCGTCCGCCAATTACGGGCGTCCGCCCGGTCGAGACCTGGATTGGCATGGGCCACCAAAGGAACCCCTTGGGACGTACCACAGCCTAGGACGATAATCTCCACGCCGCAGGGGAACACGAGCCAGCCCCGCTGGCAAGCGGCGAGGTAAATCTTACTCCGCCGTCGTTACCCGGCTAAACTCAATAGTGAAGGCCTTACCGTTAGGAGGTGGGCCGCAGTTGCCAATCCGGGCTAGAGCTTTTCGAACCAAGGCGGCGGCCTTGGCTTGGCGGGGCTCCGTCAGCCAACCTGAGAAACTTACATTACCCGAAGCGGTTATGGCCACCTTCACACCACACACCACCTCGCCTAAATCTTCACCTTCGGCTGCTACGATATCCATCCAAGCGGAGCGGAAACGAGCTAGTACCTCACCTGCATAAAGTTGCTGGGCTGAAGCCGTGCCCCCATCGCCGCCATTCTCGCCCGTACCGTGGGAACGGCCGAGCGAAACCCCTGCTACCCCGCCGGTAGCCACGCCGCTGGTGCGTGAGGTACCCTGGCCACGACCTTGCATAAAGTTATCGAGTGACTCCCGACGATTGGTGGGTTGAGTCGCACCCCGGCGCGTGGTTGAAGCGCCACCCGATGTTTGTGGACGGTCAGCGGCCGCTTGCTGACGTTTAATTTTTTCAACATCGATGGTCTTGGCATTAAACAAACGGCTACCCGATTCCGAACCGCGGGCAACACCCTCCTTGCGATCTACCTGACCCGGACGGCGTCCCTCAATCCCAGTTAAATCAATCAGCAAAGGATCAACCGGGTCGAGCGATTCGCCGGCACGAGAAGCCCACCATGAAGCACCAATAAATAGGCCAATCACAGCAAGATGCAGCACAACAGAACCTACCCAGCCGCGCGACTCGCCAGACATGAGTGTTAACGAACCTCCGTATCGATGCCGACCTTAGATAAACCCTTCGACTTCGCAGCCGAAAACACATCCATCAATTCTTGCAAGGTAACCGCGGCCTCACCTCGCACCCGTACGACCGGCTGGTCCGCTTCGGGCAAAGCTGCGACGCGCGCAAACTCGGCTTCAATATCTTTCAAGGTCACAACCTTGTCGGCCAAACGTAACTGCCCGCCGGCTAAAACCGTTACCATCAAGTAACGCGTCTTAACCTCAGGAGGCGCACCCGCACCTTGAGCTGCTTTGGGTAAATTAACTTGCGTGGTCTGCTCGAGTACTGGGGTTGAGATCATGAAGATGATCAAGAGGCAGAAACACAAATCGAGCATAGGCGTGACGTTGAGTTCCGTCAGTGCATGCAACCGATTAGGCTTAGAAAAACTTCGAGCCATGCGGGTTAACGAGCGTCTTCCCAACCTGGGATACGGTCATCAGGAATAATTGGTGTGGCCTGTGCAGCTGGTGCCGACTCGGGAGCAGCGGCGGCGGTGGGTTGCACCGCACGCGGCGCAGGCACGGCAGTCTCTTGGTTTAAGGGCGCACGCGACTCTAAGTTACGGCGCACTTCCGCTTCGAGCTCGAGCTCAATGCGGTCGGCCAGCGAACTCGCGTAGTTCTCGAGCTCGGTGGTCATAATCTTAACCTGCGTTAAAAGATAATTATAACCAAAGGTAGCTGGGATGGCAACGATTAGGCCTAAAGTCGTGGTCACGAGTGCGCCCGAAACACCGGGCGCGAGCATCGAGATGGTCGCTTTATCGGTTAGGGCACCGAAGGTGATCATCACACCCCAAACCGTGCCGAGTAGCCCAAGAAAAGGACCGCCCGAGACGAGGGAACTGAGTAGCACCATCTTTTCCTCGTATTTAACCAGCGTGCGCGAGATGCCGCGCTGAATGGCATTCTCAACGTGGCCCATACAAAGTGCGATATCCTGACGTGAGACCATTTTTCCGCGGTGCCGCTGATAAGCGGTGGTCGATTCCGCGACAAGAAACTCATAAGGCGAGAGGGCGGTACTGCGTGGGAAATTAAGGGCTGTGACGGCAGACTCATCACGCAGGCGGCGCTCAAAGGCATGGTTACGACGACGATTCTCTTGGATGTCGCTCCATTTTTGAATCATCGCACCCCAGCCGATAAATGAACACAAAAGCAGGATGGCAGCGATAGCCCGACCTGGGCCGTCCATTTGCTCGTAGAACCAAGCAGCACCCCGATCTGAGGCTGCAATTATAAGGAGAGAGCCGAGGGAAAACATCGGCTCTTTTCGTAGACTAAGCAACGAGCGGGGGCGAGCGAGAAAGGAGACCTGCCTTGGGGATTGCACCCTGGGGTCCTCTACCTACGCTAACCCTATGCGCCTCGCTGCTATTATCCTTGCCGCCCTCGTCGCCCAACCCGTCATGGCTCAAAGTTTTGAGGAGCCTGCCCCCTCCCCAACAATCCCTCCAGCCACGTCCCCCGCGGCTCAACCCCGGGTCATTAATAAACCAGGTGAGGTTGATCCTGCCTTTGCCCGCCTAAGGTCGATTTCCTATTTCTTTATTGATGTCCGCACCTCAGAGAATCGCCCCGACGATGCTGACCTCCGCAATGAAGTCCGCGATCTGATGGAATTGGAAATGCGCCGAGCCGGGATTACGCCACGCGATCAGACCACCACCAATCCTGATGCGAATGCCCCCCAGTTGATCATCGAAATTCGCTTTGACCGTGGATTGGGTCGTTATTCTGCAGCCGTCGGACTCGCCGTACGCGACGAGGCCACCATTCGCCGCAACAGCCAACCCATCATTGCTGAAACCTTCCGCTCTGAACGTTCAGCCATGGGTACTTCAGACTTGAACCTCACCCGCGACATTAAAGCTAAGGCCAAGGAGTTGATGACGGAATTGCTGGAAGGCATGGCTAAGACCAAGGGTCGCTAAAGTAATGAGCGCCGAATTGCGCCTGCGTGAGCTAGGCATTGCCCTGCCTACCCCTCCAGCCTCCGCTGGTGCCTACGTACCTGCTGTCCGCACAGGTAACCTACTTGTGCTCGCTGGCACCCTGCCGATGCGAGATGGGAAAATCGTTTATGCCGGTAAGGTGGGCAAAGATCTTGATATCGCCGCCGCCGCGGCAGGTGCGCAACTATGTGCGCTCAATGCTTTAGCGAACGCCAAGGCAACGCTTGGTTCGCTCGACGCCATCAAGCGCGTCGTCATGGTCCAAGGATTCGTCAACGGCATCGATGGCTTTGCCGACAGCCCGAAAGTGCTCAATGGTTGTTCTGAATTTCTTGTCTCGGTTTTTGGCGATGCCGGTAAGCACGCGCGTGCGGCGGTATCAGTCAATGGCCTGCCGCTTAACGCTGCGGTCGAGGTGCAGGTGACCCTGGAGGTTAAGTAGTTGGAATTAGCAAGGAGAGATAAGAGATTAGAGATAAGGGATTAGGGGGGGATGATGGTAGAAAGTAGAAGGTAAAAAGTAAAAAGGAGGG
>CAZEDB010000036.1:0-11383 GCA_964510855.1 uncultured Enterobacteriaceae bacterium
CCCTCCCCGCCACTTCGATTTCATGGCGAAGCAATGGTGTGTTTGTCTTAAGTAGGGCTAAATCGCTCCGGCGCAGTCTCCAGGTCCAATTGCCCGTGGCAGTTCCCGGGGTGTTAAGTCGGGCCTCCGAGCCGAGGCCAAGTAGGTCTTGAGCCGGGGCGAAGGCTCCGATTGCCGGAGAGCTAAGCACGGCCTGCCAAATAGTCTGGGGGGAAGGTGCCCCACCGAGAGCTACTTTAACTTCATCATAGGTGGCAGCATCGAGTCCGCTAAGCCAGCCTGCCACGGTGTCGTTATCATGCGTCCCGGTATAAGCGATCCGGTCGGGCGTGATTGTCGAGGGGTGGTGGGGATTATCTTCGGTTAGCGGAAAACCAAATTGTAGCACCGCCATGCCAGGTAGGTTGGCTTCAGCGCGGAGGGCGTGAACGCCAGGACTTAGCAGACCCAAATCTTCGGCCACGATGGGCTGAGGTCCAAGGGCGCGGAAAAAGGCTTCGCCGGGTCCTTGTTGCCAAGAGCCTTCACGGGCGGTGGTAGCGTCGTGTGGCACGGCCCAGAAGTCGCAGAGGCCGCGAAAGTGATCGAGTCGGATGGCATCAAAGAGTTCTAAGTCGCGTGCCACGCGCGACCGCCACCAAGCAAAATTATCTGCCTGATGATATTTCCAGTCATAGAGTGGATTCCCCCAAAGTTGCCCATCATCAGAAAAGTAGTCGGGCGGGACTCCAGCCACAGCGCCTTGCGAAAAAAGTTTAGGATTGGCCCAACGATCGGCGCCATCTGCCGAAACATAAATCGGCTCATCGCCTAAAATCTTTACACCGCGCTGAGCTGCATAGGCATGGAGGTTTCGCCATTGAGCATCTGCAATGAATTGAAGAATCGCCGCGCGCTCACACCCAGCCGCATCAACCTCCAGGGTTTTCCAATTTGTAGGAGCGACAAATCCATTCGCCTCTCGCAGGGCCGCAAAACGTTCCCAATCACTGAGCCAGCGTTGTTCGCGAGCGCGAAACGCCGCAAAGTTTCCCCAACGCTCCAGTTTAGCCGGGTTAGCGCGGGCATTTTCTGCCGCAGCCTGGAGTACAGGGCGTAGGAGATTCCAGACCCTCCCGTAATCAACCCGACCTTCAGGCGTACTCAGCGTGGCTAAGGTCTCAGACTCTACTAAACCGACTTCAACCAGTTCCTCTATATCGATAAGCGACGGATTTAAGGCAAAGACCGAAAGAGGCTGGTAGGGGGAGTCACCGTAGCCTGTGGGCCCTAGGGGGCATACTTGCCACCAACGAAAACCTGTGGCGGCTAACCAATCTACCCACTCACGCGCGCTTGAGCCAAAACACCCTATCGGACCGGGCCCAGGCAGTGAGGTGGGGTGAAGGACAACACCTGCCGACCGCTTCGGTAGGGCTAAACAGGTAAAGGGTGCGTGCGGCGCGGCCATAGGCGCGCAACGTTAGCGCAGGACGACGTCGTGCTTCTCGCGCAAGCGCTGTAGCCATTCTTGCACCGCCTGATTCGAAAGTTCCTCACGTATACGATTCGCGATCGCTCCGCGGACTTCTTCAATGTCAGCCGCACCTGCAGCGCGCAGCTCCTCGCGCAAAAGAATGAAGTGCGCTTTCTCGGGTCCTGCATCGAGGGTGAGGATTTCCGAAACCGTACCGTCGGGAAGTTGGCGTAATAATTCAGCAACTGGCCCCGCAAGTTCAGCAAGATCACGCCAGCCTGCTTCGCCCCCTTGGGCTCGGTAGTCATCATCACTCGTCGTGCGTGCGGCTTGGGCAAAGCGTGCCACGCGATCGGTGGGTTCTGCGGTTATAGCAGCAAGAGTGGATTGGGCTCGAGCTAAGGCTTCTTCGGGCGTCTCAGTAGCGCGGCGTAGGATGGAAATTTGACGGAAGCGTACGCGCTCAGCCCGGGCGAAGAGGGCAGGGTTAGCCTCATAGAACGCTTGGATGCGGGCTGGGCTAGCTTCACCGATACGGCGGCGAACTTGACCGAGCATGTAATCGAAAATGATTTTCTCTTCGACCTGACGGCGATGTTCCGTCGGGGTAGTGCCGGCTTCGCGCAGAGCAGCCAGGAAACGCAAGCGATCGCCCCCGTGCAGTCGGCGAATTTGATCGTCTAACTCAGTTTCAATCATCGCCGGGGGGATGACCATGCCGCTCTCACGAAACTCGCGCAGCACGATGGCTCGATCGGAAAGCGTGCGGAGTACTTCAGAGGCCGCTTTTTGCACGGCTTTTTCTTGTTCATCGGCCGTGCCGCGAAGATTACGCAACAGAGGTGAAAGTTCACGCCGCACATCCGAGACGGTAACAATTTGATCTCCAGCTACAGCAATGACGCGGTCGCCATTACGATCGGTCCAGCCCTTGGTCTCAACCGGCAAGGGCGTGGCGAGTAGGGCGGCGGTTAAGAGGAGGGCGGGCATACAGGAAGGGCAGGTAATCGGCCAAGGAAGGCACGAATCTCTTTCAGTTTCCCTAGGGGGTCGCGTGCGGTCAAGCGGGGAAACCTACCGAGCTGAAGCACGGGCTCTTCTTTGCCGCCTGCTCCCATGCGTTGGCAGCGTAAAACCTTACCCTTGGTGTCGACGCGGGTAATGCCGCGTGATTCTGCTAAACATCTAAGGTCAGCGAGGGCGAGTAAGGCTTCCGCTTCTTTGGGAGGTCGGCCAAAGCGATCACGGAGTTCTTCACCTAAGGCTTTAATTTCCTCTCGATCACTAACTAAGGCGATGCGACGGAAAGCATCGATGCGTAAACGCGTATCAGGAATCCATGTTACGGGTAGAGCCGCAAGCAGGGCACCCCCTTCAGGAACTTCTTCTCCCGTGGCCATGGGCGTATCGGCATGACGAATACAGTCTAAACTCGTTTCCGCCCGGAGTCGCCGTCCGCCCCCTTTGAGTTGCACAATGCTTTCGCGTAACAGTTGACAGTAGAGTTCGAAGCCAACCCCTGCGATGTGGCCACTTTGTTTGGCTCCTAGTAAATGACCCGCGCCGCGGAGTTCGAGGTCACGCAGGGCTATGCGGAAGCCCGCCCCGAGTTGATTGTGTTGGCGTACCGCAGCGAGTCGACCTCGGGCGCGTTCGGCAATCGCCCCATGGCGATGTAAGAATAAGTAAGCATAAGCCTGGCGATTGAACCGTCCGACCCGTCCGCGTAATTGATAGAGTTGGGCTAAGCCTAAGCGATCGGCGCCTTCGAGAATCAAGGTGTTGCAATTCGGAATATCGAGACCGGTTTCGATGATGGTGGTGCAGACTAAAACATCGGCCTCGCCATCGACAAAGCTTGCCATGACCGATTCCAATTCACCCGTACCCATTTTGCCATGGCCCACGGTGACGCGGGCATGGGGTGCGAGGGCGCGTACGCGAGCGGCTGCAGCTTCAATCGTCTCGATACGGTTATGGAGGTAAAAGACTTGTCCGCCCCGCGCTAACTCGGCGCGTATGGCCTCGGAAACCAGTCGTTCGTCGTAAGCTCGAACAATCGTGCGAATGGGGAGTCGTTCGCGCGGTGGGGTTTCAATCACGCCTAAATCACGTGCCCCTACTAAGGCTAAGTAAAGCGTGCGTGGAATGGGGGTGGCCGACATCGCCAAAAAGTCCACTTCCGCTCGAAGTCGCTTAAGGCGTTCTTTGTGTACCACACCGAAGCGATGTTCTTCGTCGACAATCACCAACCCCAGTCGGGCGAAGCGCATAGTTTCTGCGAGTAGGGCGTGCGTACCAACCACCACATCGGCCAGTCCAGCGGCAGCACGCTCTTTCGTGGCGGTGCGTTGCTTCGAGGTACGGTACGAACTCAAGAGTTCAACCGTTACCGGCCAGCGCGACATCCGTTCGCGAAACGTGGCATGGAGTTGCTGGGCTAAAACCGTAGTGGGCGCTAAGACCGCTACCTGCCGTCCGCCCAAGACGCACTTAAACGCCGCGCGCAGAGCGACTTCAGTTTTGCCAAAACCCACATCACCGCAGATTAAGCGATCCATCGGCGAGGGTCGTTCAAGATCGGCTTTAGTTTCGATAATCGCTCGGGCTTGATCAGGAGTTTCGCGGTAAGGGAAAGCGCGCTCAAATTCTCCCATCCATGGATTCTCTTCATCGCGCGGATGGGCAATCCCAGGGCGTGCTTGGCGAAGGGCTTGGGTGCGTAACAATTCAGCGGCAAGGTCGAGCGCGGCGCCCTCGGCGGCTTTGCGGGCGCGTTCCCAGCCGCCACCGCCGAGCCTTGAGAGTTTGGGGGCAACCCGCCCCATACCAACATAGCGACTGAGCAAGTGGGATTCGCGAAGCGGCAAGTGGAGCATGGCACGTTCTGCAAACTCCAGTGACAAGTAGTCTTGAGGTGTGCCTTCGATTTGAAATACCCGGATGCCGCGATAAAGGCAGATGCCTTGAGTAGCGTGTACTAAAGCGTCGCCTTCGGCTAATTCGGAAAAGTCGAGGAGTTGTCCAACCCGCGAACGTTGGGCCGTACGTCGCCGCGGTAGACTCGTGAGCGTGCGGCTACGTCGGGCGAAGAGTTCGCGTTCGGTCAAAAGAATCAGGCCTTGGGCGAGAGGGCCAGGAAGTTCACCGGGCTTTACTAAAGCACCGGCAGCCATGCGCGCCCGCGCCACTTGGGGTTTAAAGCCGGTAATTTCTGCAGCTTCTAATTGCGCGCGTTCTACCGAGGCTTCGGTGTCGACGGCGAGAATCACGGGCCGACCTCCAGTGGCTTTACGGGCCGCCGCCCGTAAGACGAGCGCGCGCTCAGCTTCCGCTACCCCGCCGGCACCCACGGCAAGATCTTCAGCCGAGGTAATAGGGCAGGGCAGGTTACGAAAACCTTCGGGAGCTGCATCGGTTTCTTCGAGCACGATCCAGGCTAAATCTTTTCGGTTTCGTGCGGTAGCGAGTGCGGGTTCATCGACGACGCCGCCGAGAACAACGATTAACGCATCTGCTGGTAAAGCCGCATCCAGACGTCCACCCCCTCCACCATGACCTGGTAAGGGTAAGGCCACTAAGCGACTCTCCTCGCCCTCACTCCGTTGGGTTGAGGGATCGAAGCGACGAATCGATTCCACTTCATCCCCGAAACAATCAACTCGGAGAGGCTGGCGGGCATTGACGGGGTAGATATCTAAAATTCCTCCACGGAGGGCAAATTCCCCCGGTCGCTCGCAGATGGCTTCGGATGAGTAGCCCATTGCGACCAGTCGCGCCGCTGCTGCTTTGAGATTTAACTTTTCTTTAGAGCGCACCACCAGCTCGGTCTCTGACGTAGGCTGTTGGCTGCCTTCTGGTGCCCGGGCGATTGCCCCAGGGAGACAGGCTAAAATCAAGGGGCGTGTAGCGCAGGGTTCGCCGTGGCGTAAGTCTGCTAAGGCACCCAGTAAATCACAGTCGGCTTCAAATGCTTCGGTCGCAGCATCGGGTTCGCCCACGGCGCGCAGGGAGGGTTCCGCTTGCGTGAGGAGTCGTAAGAGGTGCGCGGTCTCTTCGGCGGTGCGTTCGGCTGTTCCTAGATCGCGCGCCACAATCACAATTGCAGGACGGCTCGCTCCATAAGCACACGCTGCTACCGGTGCGGCGTGGGACGCAGCACCCGTTAGGCAGAGTCGGAGAGGGGCTTGGGCCAAAAGCGTTGGGCAGTTAGGTAAATTGCAAGCGCAGCGACACCCTAGAGGCTCCGCTACCTTAAAAGAGATGATGAGATATTGGTAGAGAAGCGACTACGGGCTTAGAAACCTCGCTGGTTTTTTTGCCCAACCTTTTAATCTCTGTTGGTGTTCTTGCTCTTAAACAAAACGACCTGCTCAAAAGCAGGTCGATGCGGGTGAGGCCTTAAGCCCTTTAGCGCTGGTTTTGTCTACGGCGGCGCCAAGCTGCACCTACGAGCGCAAGTGCACCGAGTCCTAATCCATAGGTAGAAGGTTCAGGGATGCCTGTTGGTGCATAGGCCAAAATCCGCATATCGGTAATATACCAAGAACCCAGATTGATAGTGTTGTTAGCAATGTTGCTAAAGACCGCAAAGTTGCCGGGAGTATTCCCGTTGTGTACTGCGGTGAAGTAGGCGCGGACATCGCTGGAGTACTGATTACCAAGGTAAAGAACAAAGGCACTACCGTTCGTTTCAGTAAGTATATCGATCAAGAGCTGGGGCTGGGCATCAAATTCAGTCTTGAGAGTGGCGAAGTCAGCGACGGTCGCATTAGGTCCAAATTCGGATTGCACGGCAGCCGTCCAGTTATCGGTGTTATCGTAGAGACCGTTAGTCAAAACGTAACTGTAGGACTGTCCCTGAGCGCTGGCTGCGCCTAAGGCGAGGAGTAGCAAAGTCTTGGTCATAACTTTTGACGCCAAAATTTCTGCCATAACGGCTCTTGATTTGTCAATTCCAACAGGAAACCCCGTGCCGGAGGTGGGACTCGAACCCACACGCTTTAAGGGCGGCTGATTTTGAGTCAGCTGCGGCTGCCATTTCGCCACTCCGGCCGGGAGGGGGTTAATGAGGGATTCTGGGGTCTAGGAAAAGCCCTAAAACGAGCGATTTTTAGGCCAACGCAGGTTTTGCTTGTCATCCGAGGGCGGGTTTCCCAACTTCAACCTTCCCTTTCCCTCGGGCGAGGCGCGGCCGGAATCCTCCGGGCCCGTGACTCACCAGGACCCATTCAACCATGAAGCAGCTCCAGCTCACCGTTAAAAACCGCACCGGCAATGGCCGTGGTGCCTCCCGCCGACTTCGCGTTGCCGGCTCATTCCCTGCCGTCATCTACGGAAAATCAGGCAATAAGCTCGTGTCCGTGGACACGACCGAGTTCCGCCTCCTCATGCGTGCCAAAGGATCCGCCGCAGCCCTTATCGAACTCTCCGTTGAGGGCTCAGGCAAGATGCTCTCCTTGGTTAAGGAGTTTCAGCGTCACCCTATTACGCAAAACTTCCTCCATCTCGATTTACAAGAGATTGACCCTGCAGCCCCGATGTTAGCGGACGTTCCTGTCCGACTCGTGGGCGAGCCTGTTGGGGTGAAGATGGACGGTGGTACGCTGAATCTGGTTTCCCAGACGGTTAAAGTTAAGTGCCTTCCTAAGGATCTCCCTGAAATTATCGAAGTCGATGTCTCGGCGATGAAAGTCAATGAGTCCATCAACGTCGGTGAAATCAAACCCCCTGCGGGTATTACTTTCGTCGGAGACAAGATGCGCGTTATCGCCGTCGTCTCCGAGATGGCCGAAGAAGAAGTGGCCGCCACACCCGCTCCAGGTGCTGCACCTGCCGAAGGTGCCGCTGGTGCCGCCGCCCCTGCTGCTGGTGCCGCTGCTCCTGCTGCTGGTGCTGCCGCCCCTGCTGCTGGCGCTGCTGCCCCTGCTGCTGCTCCTGCCAAAAAGTAAGTTCTCATCGGGCAGTGCCCGATTTCCATTCTCCCCGTTCTTTGAAGTCTTATGCCTCTCGCGGTCCTCGCCGCTCTCGGCAACCCCGGCGCCGAATACGCCGCCACCCGTCACAATGCGGGCTGGCTGGTTATCGAAGCGCTGGCCGAGCAAGCGCAAGCGACTTGGCGCACCGAAAGCCGTTTCCCGGCTATGGTAGCCAAAATCGATCTCCGCGGGACGCCGATTCATCTCGTGAAGCCCCTCGTTTTTATGAACGAGACCGGTCAGCCCCTCGCGGCTTTCCTTCGCTTCCACCGCATCGAACCCTCCGATTGTGTGGTACTTCACGATGACATCGCGTTTCCCCCTGGCGTTCTGCGTCTCACCACGGGAGGTTCTGATGGCGGCCATAACGGTATCACCAGTTGCATCCAGCATCTCGGACCTACCTTTATCCGCGCTCGCATCGGTATCGGCCCCAAACGCCACTCCGCCCAAGATTTAGCTGACCACGTCCTCGGTCGCCTTCCTCCCGAAGATCTTGCCGCCCTCCGCGCTGCCTACCCTGACTTCATTAACGGTCTCACCACTCTCTTTACCCAAGGCCTTCCGGCCGCACAAAACTTCACCAACAAGCGAAACTCCTTATGACCAAGCCTAAGTCCACTACCCGCTCCTACCGCGCGACTGCGATCCTCGACCTCCGTGGCGTCTCCGAGGCTCCTGAGACCATTATCGATAAACTCAAAGACACCTTCAAGGCCGTCGGCGGCAAGGTGGGCGAAGTTACTAATTTGGGTCAGCGCGATTTCTCTTACGTCGTCGATCGTAAATTCCCCTCCGGCATTTATGTGCGCTTTGATGTCTCGGGTGCCGCCACTCTCCCGCTTGCCTTCCAAGAGAAGGTACGCCTCGACCGCACGGTCCACCGCGTGCTCTTCCAGTCACGCTAAGCCCGGGTTAATCGAGGCCATTCTCTCAACTTAATTTATCGTTCTACTTTTTGACCCATGGCCTCCTCCTATAATCGCGTCGTTCTGGTTGGTAATATGACTCGTGACCCTGAGTCACGCGCCCTTCCTAGCGGCCAGCCGCTGACCAAGTTCTCACTCGCTATCAATCGCTCGTACTCGACCAAAGAAGGCGAGAAGCGTGAAGAAGTAACCTATGTCGACGTCGACGCCTTTGGTAAACAAGCTGAGGTTATCGCTAAGTATTGCTCCAAGGGTTCAGGCATTCTCGTCGAAGGCCGCCTGAAGCAAGATTCATGGGATGACAAGAAGACGGGCGAGAAGCGCACTAAGCTGGGCGTTATCCTCGAAAACTTCACCTTCATTGGCGGTCGCGCTCCTGGCGCTGCCGAGGGTGGCGATTCGCCTGCACCTCGTTCGGGTGGCGCACGTGGCGGTTCCGCTGGCTCTGCCGCTCCTAGCTCAGATGCTCCCGATGACGACGTACCTTTCTGATACTTAAACTAAACTCCTTACCAAGACACCAACATGGCTACTATTGAAGTTCTTCTTATTAAACCCGTCGACGGCCTAGGCGCTGAAGGCGAGCAAGTCCGCGTCAAAGCGGGCTATGCTCGTAACTACCTGCTGCTGCAGGGCATCGCGCTTCCCGTTAATCGCGGTAACCAAAAGTATATCGCGTCGCTCGCTAAAGCTCGCGTCGTACGTGAAGCCCGCGATCTCGCCGCCGCTCAAGCCCTTGCTGATAAGTTACAGGCTACCAGTCTCACCTTCTCGGTTAAGACCGGCGAGGGAGGCAAAATGTATGGCGCGATTAGCGTCACAGAAATTATTGCCCGTCTTAATGAGCAAGGCATCGAGCTCGAGCGTAAGCGCATTCAGCTTGGCCAAGGTCCCGTCAAATTACTGGGCAAGCATGTTGCTCACGTAAAACTTCACCCCACCATTGCCTTTGAACTTGGCTTCGAAATCGTTTCGGAGAACCCCATCATTCAAGTGCAAGATGTGGCTGATGAGCCTACCGCAGAGGAGCGCCCCAAGAAGGCTCGCCGCCCCAAGCGCGAAGCTAAGTCGGAGTAATCACGTTCGCGTGACGAAATAAAAAGGCGACCACAAGGTCGCCTTTTTTGTGAGCCACGCGTTTCTCGCTGCGGCGTTAAGCGAAGGGTCTGGTTTTACTTCGTGCGCTGACGCATCCAGATGGCAGACTCAATGACGAGTTGGACTTGGCCCTTATGGAAACCCAGTTGAGCAATCCATCGCACGGGGTCGCCTTCGGGGGTGGCTCGAAGTGCGGCCATGACATTTTCATCATGCGACCAAACTGGGTAGGTAACATCGCCAATACGTACCCGCATCTTACCTTCCCACTTACCCTCAACGCGGAGGAGTTCGCCCATGCCTTCGGCTAAGCCCTTAGGGTCGAGTTGAGCGACCACGGTAGCTGAGCGTAATTGGGCTGGGTCGATGTGAGCATACCAGCGCGGAGCCGCAGGCCCGGTAATCGCGGGGGTGCGGAGGGGGTTTACTCCAGGTTTCTCTCCTGCAGGCGCGATGCGGAAGCTTGCTATCACGGGGAAGTGGTCGCTCACGCCCGCACCTGGGCCGAGGCGACTGAGATCCCAAGGTAATCCTGTTACAGGGTAAGCATTGAGCCCGGCGATTTCTACAGTCCGGAAAGAGTTGGCTTGGTAGTCGACCCCGCGCCCATCGGCGAGACCGCGCGAGATGATGAGATGCATGAGCGTTCCCCACTCGCCGCGAAACGCATCGGAGCGGCGAAGGGCAGGGGGGAGCTCGTACCAAAGATTGTAGAGGGCGGCACCACCTGCAGTCCGAAGTTTCAAGGCGTCGCCTTGTGAACCTAAGACATCTTCAATCCCCGTTTCCGTTAGGTAAGGGTAGCGCGTGGATTGGTCGTAGTGAGAATTTAAGTCCCCGGCTACGATGATAGCTGCCTCGGCGTTCTCCCTAAGAAGCTCGTCAACTCGAGCTCGCAAGACGCGTGCATTGCCGATGCGTACGCGTTCTGCAGTGGCATTGCCGGCGCCGCTCTTCCAGTGGTTAGCAAAAACAAAAACCCGTTCGCCTTCGATATCCAGCGCTGCCTCAATGATGGTCCGTGCTCCTTCGAGCTTATGTTGTTTGATCGAGTGTACGGGCAGGCGGGTTAAAATTGCATTACGGATACTTTCAGAGGCTGGGTCCGTAACGTCGCCGAGGATAAGTCGATAACCCGAGAGTCCGCTGTCATCGAGTGCTTTGCAAAGCCAAGCTTCCACGGGTGCGCCGCGTAACTCTGCCGAGAGTTCGCCGCGGAGGAGTTGGCGAAAATCTTTACCGCGATGGCGGGTAATAAAATCACTGACGCTGATCGTCGATACGGGCGTATGGTCGACTTCGAGTTCATTGAGCACTAAAACATCGGGTCCTTTGCCGTCATTTACTTTCCGTAAGACTTCGACCACGGCGGAAAGTTTTCGCGCGAGTTGTTCGGGTGTCCAACGATCAGGTGCGTTGCCAGTAACGGGGAAGTCGGCGTAAAGAGAGACGTCATCGACGTCGAAGACGTTCTCCACATTGAAGGCCATAACCGAAAAGGACCGGTCTTCAGCCGCCGAGGCGGTCGATAGTAAGGCGAGCCAGACCAAGGGTAGGGCAAGGAGGCGAAGGGGCATGGTTTGTGAATAAGCGACCTACCGGCTGTGACCACCCCAATTTAAGAGTGAAAAATAGGACATTTTTTAGGCCCTAAGGGCACCTTTGTGAAAACCGTGTTAAGGTTTTGCCTAACCCAACTGGGGGTGGGTGTTTTTGCTCAGTGGGCTGAGGGTTTTTGCTCAGGGGTTCTGACACCTAATTGGTACAAAAAAAGTCTCCCCAAGACCCACCCTTTGCCCTCAATCTGAAGTCAGGGCATCACTGCCTCACCCCTAGTCTCCCCCTTAATCTTTTCATGCGCCTCTCAACCGCACTTTTATTTGCCGCTGGATCTGTGCTCATGCTCGCGCCGTCGACGGCGA
>CAZEDB010000037.1:0-10977 GCA_964510855.1 uncultured Enterobacteriaceae bacterium
AAGGGAGGGAATGGTAGAAAGTAGAAGGTAAAAGGGGTTGAAAACGAAGAACGAAGAGGCGTGAAATTAAAAATTAAGAATTAAAAATTAAAAAGCAAGGGGGCTAGGGGAATAGGGGAATAGGAAGGGTAGAAAGTAGAAGGTAGAAAGGAGATACAGCTATTGGGATGAGTGATTTGGGATGAGAGATGAGAGATTAAAAGCTAACAAGCTACAGAGCTAACGAGCTATCGAGCTATGGAGCTAATGAGCTATACTCCCGCTTCCTGCTAACACCGCTAATACCGCTAACACCGCTAATACCGCTAACCCTGCTGATTAACCAACCACATCGTATACGCCGCGTAACACAGTAACATTGTGGCGCCCTCGATGCGGCCAACTTTTCCACGCAGGCGGATGAGCGGGTAAAAGAGGACGGCAACGGCAATCATGACCCCTAGATCAACATGGCTGATGTCGCCCGTAGGCATGGGTTGCACGACGGCCGCGGTACCCAGAATGCCTAGGATGTTAAAGATGTTGGAGCCTACGACATTGCCCACTGCGACGTCGGCATCTCCCTTGATGGCCGCCACCGCCGAAGTAGCTAACTCAGGTAAGCTGGTGCCGATGGCAACGATGGTTAGGCCAATAACGGCCTCACTTACGCCCCAACCTGAGGCGAGTTCCACCGCGCCTTCCACGAATAATTGCGAGCCAACGATCAAGACGCCTAAACCGGCAAGGACGTAAAGGGTGGCGAGTCCTAGACCCAAGGACTTGGCATCATCGGACTCAGGTTGAGGATTTTGCGCTGCCACTCGGCGTGAGTCGCGAATCGTAAGTACCGTGTAGACCACCACCGTGGTTACTAAGATGGCGCCGTCGACGCGGCCTAATTCACCATCGAGTAACATGGCGGCAATCATGAAGGTAGCCGCGATCATGATAGGAACTTCCCGCCGTACGACCTGGGTATTGGCCGAGACCGGGGTGATGAGTGAGGCGAAGCCTAAAATGAGTAGTACATTACAAATATTGGAACCGATAACGTTACCCAGCGAGATGGCGCTTTTATCTGAGGTGGCAGCTTGGATGCTAACCACTAACTCGGGGCTACTCGTGCCGTAGGCCATGACGGTTAACCCTACCACCAGAGCACTAAGACCTAGTCGAAGGGCAAGGGCAGCGCCGCCTCGGATAAGGACTTCTGCGCCGGCAATGAGCAGGCCGAGTCCAATTGCGAGTTCGAGCCAGGGATTCATAGGTCTAATCAGCGAAGGGTTGGATGAAGCGCAAGTCTAGGTGATGTATAAAGACGGGGTGCGATTGGAGGCTTACTTTCCTTCTTCGCTTTATCGGGCTGGCTGACTAGTAAATTCTTACCCCATGCCCCTTGTCGTCTACTTAATCGGCTGTGCGCTTTTGTTAGCGTTAGCCTACCGCGTCGCACGACCGCGTTTAATTACTTGGGTGGGCTTAGATAATACCCGTACGACGCCTGCGCATGCCTCAGCGGATGATGATCATCATCCTGCAACCACGGCGGCGCTCTTGCCGCAGCACTTCTCGGCGATAGCGGCGGCCGGGCCTGTGGTGGGTCCGATATTAGCGGCCGCTGCCTTTGGTTGGGCGCCCACCTTGGTTTGGATTTTACTGGGAGCGATTTTGATCGGCGGCATTCATGACTTTCTCGCCTTGGTAGCTTCGGTGCGGCAAAAGGGCGCGAGTATTGCAGCGGTAGTACGAAGGTCGGTTTCACCGCTTAGTCATCGACTCTTCTTAATCTTCATTTGGTTTTCGCTGGTGTACGTGATTGTGGCCTTTGCCGATATCACGGCGGGCACGTTTGTCGCGCTAGGTAAAGCAGGTGAGGCTGCCCCTGGACCCGCAGTCGCGACGTCTTCGCTGCTCTACCTCGGACTCGCCATCGCCATGGGTTTAGCCGTGCGACGGGGTATGTCGCCCACGGTTGCTCGCTGGATTTTTCTTCCGCTGGTGGCCTTAGCTTTAGGGGTTGGACAAATCTTACCCTTCGAATGGGGAACCTCGCGCGATTGGGTACTGATTCTTTTAGGCTACTGTGCGCTGGCCTCGCTGGCGCCAATCTGGATGTTGCTCCAGCCGCGAGGTGAGTTGGGTGGTTGGTTCCTTTACGGGGTTATCGTGATAGCCTCTGCAGGGCTGTTGGTCGGCGGTCTGAGTGGCCAGTTATCGCTGCAAGCCCCCGCCTTTACGGGCGCGCCTTGGTTTGGCGATTTAACCGGCGCGCAACCGATTTTGCCCCTCTTACTGATTACCGTAGCTTGTGGAGCCTGCTCAGGTTTTCACTCGGTGGTCGCGAGTGGGACGACGTCGCGACAACTCAATCGCGAGACGGATGCCGTTCCCGTGGCCTATGGGGGTATGCTGCTGGAGTCATTTTTCGCCTGCCTCTCGTTGGCTGTCTTTTGCGTGGTGGGTCACTTAGTCAGCGGCTCACCCGATCGCACTTATGCCGAGGGCCTCGCGCGCTTAGCTGAGGTTGCAACTTTTGGCTTAGTGCCCGCTGCGGTAGCACTACCCATGGCGCTGTTGGGTTTTGCGACCTTTGTTTTTGATACCTTGGATGCGTGTACGCGGTTAGGACGTTACACACTCTGTGAGTTGATGGGTTGGAAGACTAGGGCGGAGGCTTGGTTGGCCACACTTCTGACCTTAACGCTACCCGCGGTCTTAGCTTTCTTACCCAAAATGCAAGTTGACGGCAAAGAGGTACCGCTCTGGCGGACATTTTGGACCATCTTTGGCATGTCGAATCAGTTACTCGCAGCCCTCGCCTTACTCGCCGTCACGCTCTGGTTGCGCAGTGAAGGTCGTCGCTGGTGGCCGGCCTTTATTCCTGCCCTGGTTATGCTCACAGCTTCGGTTGCCGCGCTGGTGCTCTTGCTGCATAAACGCTGGGTGGGCTTAACCTCAAGCCCGGTAGAATATGCGGAAACATTTTGTGCGGCCGTGCTCTTGGGCTTAGGCCTGCTCTTGTTGATCGAGACAGCGCGGGCGTTACGCAGCCAAACTCGAAGTAAATTTGGGAGTTCTCTTTAGCGAACGCCTGTAAGAATTTTTTTATGATGACTGGGGCTGTCCTTGGTGCCGAGTTGCGCCTTGAGTTTGCTTAGTAAAATCGGTCATATCTCTGCTATGCCTAAGCCCATTCTCTACATAAAGCCTGGTTGTCCCTGGTGCACCGATGCTCTCGACTACTTTAGACGGAAGCAAGTGGCGCTCGATGTGCGCGATGTCATTGCTTCAGCGACCGAAAGCCGGGATTTGCTGGCGTGTAGTGGACAGTCGAAATGCCCTACCTTTAAATATGGTGCGCAGGTTAAAGCGGACTTCGGCGTAGATGAGTTTGAGGTTTGGGCAAAGGCACGCCCTGAGCTTTGTCAGGAGATTGGCCTTAAGCTTTAAGGTTTAAAAGTTGGCTTTCCCTTGCGGGTAAGGTGGGCTAATTAGAGTAAGTTTTTCTTATGTTACGCACCCCTCTGCAGCACCCTGAAATTCTCGCAGCGCTGGCTCGTGCGGGTCACGGCTCTAAGGTTTTGCTTACGGATGGTCATTTCCCGGCCGCGACCACGCTGGGCCCGAATGCGCGTTTAGTGCACCTCAATCTCGCTCCTGGTACTCTCGGTGTTACTGAAATTCTCGAGGTATTGGTTCGTACGGTTGCCCTCGAGAAGGCTGAAGTGATGGCGGTACTGCGCAAGGGGCCTTATGCTCTAAAAGGTGAGCCTCCGATTTGGAATAGGTTCCGCCAAGCGTTAGCTCCAGCGGGCATTAAGCAATTAACCGCGATGGAACGTCAGGCTTTTTACAGGGCAGCAAGTCAGCCTGAGGTGGCCTTAGTTATTCAAAGTGGTGAGACGGCGATTTATGCTAACCTGCTCTTAACCTTAGGAGTAACCCGTTAATTCTTTAGTGTCTGCGATGGCCTTTAAAATTTTCTTATTCGGATTACTGGCCACGGGATTGGTTCACGGCGACACTCGCCCTAACATCGTCCTTTTTATCCTCGATGATGTGGGTACCGGGGATGTCGCGGCGCTTTCCATGAGCTGCCGGATTCGCACGCCTTATCTCGATGGTTTTGTGTCGGAAGGTATGCGCCTGACAGATTTCCATAGTTCGAGTGCGCAGAGTACGCCGACGCATTATGCGCTGTTGACTGGACGTTACGGTTGGCGTGCAGCGCCCCCAGGTAGCTTCTCTCCCGTAGGTAAGGGGAGTGATGATCAACGTCCGACGGTTGCCGCCTTGCTCCGAGATTCGGGCTATCGCACGGTTTATATGGGTAATTGGACCTTAGGTCTGGGTTGGTCTAAAGGGGCTGAGGGTAAGCCTGATACGACCCAACCCTTTGTAGACGGTCCGCTCGCCCGTGGCTTTGAGACCTTCTTTGGCCTAGCCAGCGAATCTGCGCAATCCATCGGCCCTTGGTTAGAGGGCAACCGGGTAGCGTCGCAGCTGCCGCAACCCCATCCTGAGGCCCTTTTGAGTAAACTCACGGAGCGTACGCTTACTGAGTTGCGCAAGTCACGCGAAGACCCTCGCCCCTTTTTCCTGGTGATTGCGCTGCCCTCGGCGGCGGCAGGAGCCAAGCCTTCTGCTGCCTGGCGGGGACGAAGTGCGATGCATCCGTATGCGGACTTAGTGATGGAAATCGATCACTCGCTTGGGCGAATCTTAATGGCTCTACGCGAAACCCAACGAGCTGAAGATGCGCTCGTCGTCATTACCTCGGATAATGGAGCCTCACGCGATTCCGGTTTAGCGGAGTTGGCTGCGTTCGGACATTTCTCATCCGCCGGTTTCCGCGGTTATCAAGGTGAACTCTATGAAGGGGGTCATCGCGTACCTGCGCTCTTCCGTTGGCCGAAGCGAATTGGACGCGGCACAAGTTCGGCGGCTTTAGCAACCAGTTCGGATATCTATGCCACCTTGCTGCAGGCAGCGAACGTTTCCACCCCTGCGGGTAAACTCGGAGGCGAGGATAGCGTCAGTTTGTTGCCTGTACTTCTCGGTCAAAAATCTCGAGTGCGTGAGCAGGTGGTGCACCACGCGGGCGATCGACTCTTTGCCTTTCGTCAAGGTGCTGAAAAATTGATTTTAGCTCCTGCGGCGAACGCATCAGGCCATGCTTTGCCTTATCAGTGGTTTAACTTAGAGGAAGATCCCTCTGAGCAAACGGATATTGCCCGTGTGAAGATGGACGATGCAGAGACCCTGCGTTTAAACCTATTGCAGCAAGTCCAAGCGGGGCGTACCACCCCAGGGGTAGAGTCGAAGAATGACCACAAGGTTATGATTGGTGGGGGTCGCTGAGGTTGTTCCACCCTCGGCCTCTCCTTCAGCCTTGCTAAGTGGTTTCCGCTTTTCCTTCGGTCTAACTTTGTGCCTACTCCTGAGGTGCCTGTTTACCTTGGGATCGACTATGGCGAAAAACGCATTGGCCTCGCGCATGGCGACGAGCTGGGCTTTGCCTTTGCTCTCCCTGCTGCGGTCGAGCCAGACTTGGAAGCGCGTTTGCTCCATATTGCCGAGGAATTAAAACGTCGGCGGGTAACAGACTTAGTGGTGGGTTATCCTTTACGCTTGGATGGTTCGCGTAGCCCTACCACCGACCGGGTCGATGAATTTATGGAGGTGCTCGCCAAGCGTTTCGGGTTGCCGATGCATCGGTGGGACGAAGCCCTGACGAGTTCTGCCGCGGCCGAGTCATTGGGTCACCGCAAGCCGCGCTCGCGTGATGAACGTCGGGCCCAAGTGCGCACGGGCGAAATTGATTCGAAGGCGGCGCAAATTTTACTCCAAGGTTTTCTCGATCGTCATCATGGTGCCGGTCTGCCTCCGCCTCCAGATGCCCATGGCTAAGTCTCGTCCCGTCCCAGCTCCCACGCGCTACCTCGCCACCGTAGCCTATGAGGGCACGGATTTTGCTGGCTGGCAGGTGCAACCTAATGGCGTCACAGTACAGCAATTCTTGGAGCATCGTTTATCGCAAATCTTCAAGCGCAAGGTAGCGGTGCAGGGGAGTGGTCGCACCGATGCAGGGGTGCACAGTGAAGGGCAGTGCTGCCATTTTGATGTGCACTGGCCCCACCCTTTGGCTGCGCTTCTACGCGCCTTACGTTCGCGTGAACCTAATGGGATTTTAGTACGCTCGATTCGTCGGGTACCGTCGACCTTCCATGCGCGCTTTAGTGCCAAGGGAAAACGCTACCGCTATGAAATCTATTGTGGTCACCCGTTGCCTTGGGAGGCGCGAACCTGTTTGGTGATGGGCGAGCGTCGACTTAACGTCGCTGCCATGCGCCAGGCCGCTAAACTTTTAATCGGTAAGCATAACTTCAGGGCTTTTGGCGCTACGCACGGTCAAGGTATGGAAAAGGAAAACCCGGTTAAAGATTTACGCCGGCTTTCGATTCGTGTGCGCGGGAAGCGGATTACGATTACAACCGAGGCCAGCGGTTATCTTTATCGCATGGTACGTCGATTGGTCGGGGGCTTGCTGCGGGTGGGCAAGGGCGAGCTTCCGCCCGAGCGTCTTCGTGCTTATCGTGACGAGCGGGTGATTACCGCGGAGATTCCGACGGCACCGGCGCGGGGTTTGTTTATGGAGAAGGTGTTTTACTGAGTGTAAGCGCCCGGGTTGACTGATCTAAAAGCCGCCTCCTCGCTTGCGCCACGGGCTTAAAGTGTAAGAGGGTAAGTCTGTGAATTCGGACTACCAAGAGCTCTATAGCCGGCAGATGCGTCTCCCTCAAGTGGGTGAGGACGGTCAGCGTGCGCTCTTGGGGGCTAAAGTCTTGTTGATTGGGGCGGGTGGTCTAGGGAGTCCTGCGGCGCTTTACTTAGCCGCCGCTGGGGTGGGGGTTATGGGTATTGCGGATCCGGATCGGGTTGAGCTTTCGAATTTACACCGGCAAGTCCTGCACAGTTTTGATACCTTGGGTTTACCTAAGACGGTTTCAGCCGCAGAAGCCCTCGCCGCACTTAATCCTGGATTACGGGTGGCCCTTTACCCCGAAGGTTTAACCCCGGCGAACGCGCTCGAGTTGGTTCGTCGTTATGATGTGGTGGTCGATGGTGCGGATAATTTTGCCACACGTTTTCTCGCGAGTGATGCAGCGGTGCTTGCAGGTAAGCCCTTGGTGCATGGCAGTATTTTGCAAGAGGCGGGGCAGGTCGGCGTATTTCTGCCTAAGCAAGGCTGCTATCGTTGTCTCTACCCGCAAGTGCCCGACGCAACCTCTGCCCCTACCTGTGGTGAGGCTGGTGTGCTCGGTGCCACCTGCGGGGTAATTGGAGCCTGGATGGCTTCGGAAGTGCTGGCCGTGATTCTTGGGCAACGTCAGCAATCGCGTTTGTCTTTAATTAATTTAGGAGCGGGCGTAGCCCGAACCTTAACCGTCACACCTGACGTGCGTTGCTCGGCATGCAGTAGTCAGGCGACGCTACGTGCGATTAATCCGGCCGATTACGCCCCTAGTTGTGCTCCGGTTCCTACTTCATCTTCTATGTCTGAAACCTTACCCATTGAAGTCAGCGTTGAGGAGGTGGTTCGTCTGCGAGCCACCAACCCGCAAACCATTCTCTTAGACGTCCGCGAGCCCTCCGAAGTGGCCTTATGCCAAATGGGGGCAACCCACCACATTCCCTTGGGGCAACTAGGGGAGCGCTGGGCGGAACTGCCCAAAGACGTCCCTATCCTGATTCACTGCCATCATGGGGGGCGGAGCATGAGGGCTACCCAGTTCCTACGTTCTAAGGGCTTGGGGGCGGTCAGTAATGTTGAGGGTGGCATTGAGGCTTGGTCCTGCCGCATTGACCCTAAGGTGCCTCGTTATTGAGCCGGAGGTTCGTCTTTGGCTTGCCCCTTGGCGGCTAGGTGCTGAAAGTTGGGTAGCTATGAAGCGCCTGAATCTTCTCCTCGCCGCCGCCGCCCTCGTTCTCGTGGGTTGTGGTCCCGCCGCTAACCCGTCCGATTTTAATACCGGAATGACCGACACCGGTATCAATGGTCGTCCCACTGGACTTGAGTCCATGACGCAAAATATTCGCAATGGCACCATTCCCCCCGAGGCCATTTTAGCCACGGTGTATTTTGGTTTCGATCGTTACACGGTTGAAGTTAACGAGCGTGCGAAGTTAGACGCCTTAGCTGGCGCTGCCTCGGGCAAGACGCTTTTGCTCGCGGGTTATACCGACCACGTCGGCACGGAAGAGTATAATCTTGGTCTTTCCGATCGTCGTTCCCAATCGGTTGCGGAGTATTTAGTTCGTCTTGGTCTTTCTCGCTCCAAGATGGAAGTAATTGCACTGGGCGAGCAGCAAGCGACCCAAGGTGCTTCGAGCGCAGCTGCAGCTAAGGATCGCCGCGTCCATGTCGTTGACGCCAATTACAAGGGCGGTGCGACCTCGTCGGCTCCCGCAGCACCGTTTAATGGTGGCCCTCCTCCTGCACCCGTAGGTCTCTAAGTTAGACCTAAAGCTTCGGTGAAGACCCCGCTTTGCGGGGTTCTTTTTTGGCTCGAGGGAACGTCTACTCCTAACTTGGGTCTTACCTGAGATGCGTACCCCCGCAGTTTTGTTACTTGGCTTGATTACGGCCGCAGCCATCGGTCGTGAAGCTGAGCCTCAGTTTATCGATATCTTGCCTGGGCCCGCCTTGGAGGGTTGGCGAGGGGGAGACACCTTTGATCATCGCCAACTCCAGGCACTAACCCCAGAAGTCCGTGCGGCCAAGTTAGCAGACTGGAATGCACAGGCACGCCTACATTGGCGGACTGAAGGGCGTGAGCTCATCACTACGGGTAAAGGGCCCTGCTTGGCGACTGAACGCGAGTACGGCGACATTGAGTTTAAGGTCGAGTACCTGATTTCGCCCCGAGGGGACTCGGGGATTTATCTCAGGAATGTACCTCAGGTACAAATCTGGGACCCTGAGGATCAAGCTGCGTGGCAGCATGGTGCAGCGAAAGGAAGTGGCGGGCTTTGGAATAATACGCCCGGGACGGTGGGGCGTGACCCTTTAGTCCGCGCCGATAAACCCGTGGGTCAGTGGAATAAGCTGCGGGTACGCCAATTGGGGGAGCGTGTGAGTGTGTGGTTAAATGACACCTTGGTGGTCGACCATGTCCGTCTCGAAAATATGTACAACCGGGCTCTACCCGTGCCAGCTACTGGCCCCTTACTTCTGCAATCGCATGGCGACCCCGTGCGTTGGCGAAATCTTTCGATTCGTGAAATTCCCCGTGAAGAAGCACAGCTTTTATTGAGTCGGAAAAATGCCGAGGACTTTACCGATATTTTTGACGGCAAGACCCTCACGGGTTGGCGCGGCGGTTTAAACGGTTATGAAGTTCACCAAGGTGTGTTACGTAATAAACCTGGCCAAAGCGCGACGCTCTTTACGGAAGGGGTTTATGACGACTTCACCTTCCGGCTCGAGTTTCGCCTCCCTAAAGGCGGTAATAACGGTCTAGCCCTACGTTATCCAGGTACTGGGACGCCTGCTTATCACGGCTTCACCGAGTGCCAAATACTCGATGGCAATTATGAAGCAGCGACCGGAGATAAAATTGATCCCCGGCAAGTGCATGGCTCTGCCTATGGCCTAGTGGGGGCCGCCCAAGGCTATCAGCTCCCAGCTGGTCAGTGGAATTTTCAAGAGGTCACGCTCCAGGGCACGCGGCTAACAGTGGAGCTTAATGGCACCCGAATTCTCGACACCGATTTAAGTAAGGTTGATTTAGCGCAAGCGATGGAGGGTAGGAAACATCCCGGCCTAAAGCTTACCGAGGGTCATCTGGGTTTTGCGGGTCATGGCGATCCGGTAGAGTTTAGAAATCTCAAGGTGAAGCGCCTAAAGAAGTAGGATAGCGTTGGGTTGAGGCTAAGGCCCGGGCATTTTTCATGGCTGACGCGCGCGTGATACGAGGATTTCTTCTTTATATTTATAAGCAGCCGCGTTTGATACTGGGTAATGTCGAATCCCGCCCCAGATGCTGTAACCCGTGTGCTTGAGCAGCAGGCGGCGACTTCTGACTCAGCCCATTTATTAGAACGCACCTTCGAGCAAAACCCGGTGGTTATCGGTTTAGCTTTGGTGGCGCTCTTAGCTTACGGGGTTTATCAATTAGTGGGTACCAAGCCTTCAGATAAAGACGGCGCCTCGGCAGGCGTTAATCAAGATCCGCTCGAACGCTCACGAACGTCGGAAGCTGGGAGCGACGAGTAGGCGAGTTCCAAAAGGCACAAAAAACCGCTGGTGGCCGGACGGGGACTTGAACCCCGAACCAATTGATTAAGAGTCAACTGCTCTACCATTGAGCTATCCGGCCAGGACAGCGGAAAAGAATGAACGCAAACCCTAGCGGTTGGTTCAAGGAAAATTTACAACTCAACGATGGCCGCGCTGACGCAGGGACTCAAAGAGGCAGATACCAGCTGCGACTGAGACGTTGAGGCAGGGGACGGTGCCGAGCATGGGGATGCGGAGAAGAAAGTCGCACGAGACCGCAGTCAGGTGCCGAATCCCGTCGCCTTCAGCTCCCAGCACGAGGGCAAGGGGGCCGGTGAGTTTAGCCGCATAGACCGATTGGCTCGCTTTATGGTCGCTGGTGCCGGCAATCCAAACGCCTTCCTTTTTAAGTTTTTCTAGGGCGTTGCGGAGGTTACTCGCTTGCACGATGGGGAGTTTTTCGGCGGCACCGACGGCAACGCGGCGCGCGGTATCGGTGACGGGGGCAGAATTTTTCCGCGTGATGACGACGAAGGTACAACCCGCACAGTCGGCAGTACGAATGAGTGCGCCGAGATTGTGGGGATCTTGGATGCCATCGAGGACGAGAATGAGGGGATCTTTATGACCTTTAAGTAATTCCGGGATGTCACTTTCGTCCCATAACTTTAAGGGCTTGAGGACATCAGTGTGGCGATTCGGACGGGTCATGG
>CAZEDB010000038.1:0-2931 GCA_964510855.1 uncultured Enterobacteriaceae bacterium
TCGGTCTCACTATTTTTAACCGGTTGATTACCCCCACGATGACCAAACTTTAATTTATAAGTCGAAGCACCGATCGCATGGGTGATGATTTGATGCCCAAGACAAATACCGAAGGTAGGGAAATCTTTAATTAGGTCAGCGACGGCAGTGTGCGCGTAGCCAAGCGCAGCGGGATCACCAGGTCCGTTCGAAAGAAACACCGCATCAGGCTTAAGCTTACGAATCTCAGAGGCAGGTGTCGTAGCGGGGAAGACATGGACATCAAAACCCGCGTGACGGAGGCGACGGAAAATCGAGGTCTTAGCCCCGAAGTCATAGGCAGCGACCTTATAGAACCGACGGCCAGTCTTAGCCTTGTAGAGCGTCGTGCCTGGAACCGTAAAAAGGCCGTCATCAAGCTGCTTCTCAGCCAGACGATAAGGTGCCTTGCACGTCACCTCTTTAACGAAGTCGACGCCAACCAGACCTTTCCATTCTTTGGCACGGCGAACCGCTTCCTCATCGGTAAGACCTTCCGTCGATAGACAGGCTTTCATTACACCAGCGACGCGCAACTTCTTGGTCAACGCCCGCGTATCAATTCCCTCAATGCCCGGAATACCAGCCTTGGCTAACCACGAACCTAAATCCGTGGTTGCACGCCAACTTGAAACGATGGGGGAAAGTTCGCGCACAACAAATCCGGCAGCCTTGGGGCTATCGGACTCATGGTCTTGTTCGTTAATACCATAATTGCCAATCTGCGGCGCCGTCATGGTCACAATTTGACCAAAGTAAGAAGGGTCGGTGAGGATCTCCTGATAACCCGACATCGACGTGTTGAATACCGCTTCACCTACCACGGTCTTCTTAGCTCCAAACGCCCTCCCCCGATAGACGCTACCGTCTTCAAGGGCGAGGATTGCGTTAGATGCCATGAGTCCGTTTTGAAACGACTCAACCGCTTAAGGGGAAGAAGAAAATCACTTGGACTAAGGAAATTTATCTAAATGCCAGCTCGGCTACTCAGAAACCTCGGCTCAAGTCTCCGCCTAGGGGTGCGGGCGGACGGCTCCGGCTGTCCAAACTATCAGCCGCATAGGGCTTGTGAGCCTGCCAACCAGCACGAAAAGGCGCCCCGCGCGTCTTTACCGCATCGGTGATAGCGGTAAGGACCTGAGGGTTTGCCCGCTGACCCCATTCAGGGTGGAGCCAGACGATAGGGCAGGTCCAACCCCCCAGGGCGGCCTCCCACTTGCCGATACTTTCCGGGTCTTCGACGATGATTTTCAGTTCATGAGCGGCCGCTAAAGCCGCCGCTAGGGGCGGCTTAGCCCACTTAGGGCTAACCGTGACCCAAGTTAACCCCTCAGGTAGAGGAAAGGCCCCACAGGTCTCGAGGTGGACCGGAAGGCGATGCTGAGTAAGGGCGGCAACCAACGGATTGAGATCATGGATGCAGGGCTCCCCTCCGGTTAAGACCACGAACTCGGGTTGGCTCGCTGCAGCTTCGAGCGCAAGTGCCTCAGCCGTGAACCGTTCGATGTTTTTTGGGACATGATTAGGGTGCCAAGTTGAGGCGGCGTCGCACCAAGCACACTTAACCGGACAACCCTGAAGCCGAATAAAGAAGGCCTTACGTCCCAAGTGCACCCCCTCACCCTGCCAACTAAGGAATTTTTCGTTAACGGGATACATCAGGGCACAAACCGCACCGAGTTACGGGCATCTTCGTGCAACTCAATTTCAGCAATCCAAGCTCGCTCGCTCGTCTCTCGACGCACCAAGGGGTCAAGCGCGGAAAAAATATGGCGAGCGATACCTTCGGCCGAGGCGTTCTCAACTACGAGCAACTTAAAGAGGGTAGCTTGTTTCGTCTTCACCCAAGCAAGCTCAGGATCCGAAGCCGAAAGCACACAGGCATGATCTAGGTGCTCATCGATCCAAGCCTTAAGAAAACGGAGGTTACCAAAATCAACTACGAAGCCGTGAGCATCAAGTTCGCGACAAGCAAAGGTAAGCGAGATAGACCAGCTGTGGCCGTGAATAAAGGCGCAGTGGCCAGCATGTCGATGTTGACGATGGGCAAAAGGAATATCCGCGTAGACTTTGCGGCAGGTAAGCATGACTTACTCGTAACGAACGGGGTCAGGAATGCCAGCCTTGGAAAAAGCCTCGCGACGCTCGACACAAGTCCCGCAGCGACCGCAGGGGTTAGCCCCGCCAACATAGCACGACCAAGTTAAGGCCAAGGGGGCAGCTAATTCAGCCCCGCGACGGACAATGGCCGCCTTATCCCAGTCCACAAAGGGTCGCTCAAGTTTCACCGGGTGCCAATCACAGAGGCCCAAGGCTTGATCCATCGCCGCAGCAAAAGCCGGACGGCAATCGGGGTAAATCGCATGATCGCCGCCGTGCGCACCGTAAACCACACTGTCTGACTTGGTAGCTACGGCCCAACTTCCTGCTAGGGAAAGAAAAAGCATATTCCGATTGGGCACCACGGTCGACTTCATCGACTCGGCTTCATAATGACCCTCAGGAACATTAATCGAAGCATCGGTCAGAGCATTGCCGCCCATCAAGGCGGTTACGGATTGGATATCCACGACTCGATGCTCAATGCCATAGTGACGAGCAACGGACTGGGCGGAGGTAATTTCCCGGCGATGCCGTTGACCATAGTCCACCGTCAGCGCCCGAACCTGCCGCCCCTCGGCAAGCAAGTGCGCCAATAAGACAGTCGAATCAACACCGCCTGAAAGGATAAGGATGGAAGAGGCCACAGCGATACTTGCAGAAAAAGATTAGGATTTAAGAACCCTAGACAGGAAAGACTTAAAAGTGGCATTGTCTATTCCCTGCCCCCACCGTTAAACCCTTCTGCCATTCCCTAGCCCCCAAGTCCCCTATTCCCCTATCCCCAATTTTTTTAATTCTTAATTCTTAATT
>CAZEDB010000038.1:3031-4547 GCA_964510855.1 uncultured Enterobacteriaceae bacterium
TTAATTTCTTACCCCTTTCTACCTTCTACTTTCTACCTCATCCCTCTCCCGCCCCCATGCCTCTCGCCCTTCTTTCTGTCTCCGATAAAACGGGTCTCGTACCTTTCGCCACTGCGCTCGTGAAGCAGCATGGTTACAAACTCTTATCGACCGGGGGCACCTCAAAACTCCTGCGTGAAGCAGGCCTCCCTGTAACCGATGTCAGCGACCACACGGGCTCACCTGAGATTATGGAAGGTCGCGTTAAGACTCTCCACCCTAAGGTGCACGGAGGATTACTTTGCCGCCGGGACTCTACTGAGCACCTCGCTGAAGCCAAAGCCAACGGCATTGAACTCATCGATCTCGTAGTCGTGAACCTTTACCCTTTTGAGCAAACCGTGGCTAAGCCTAACTGTGCCTTCGAGGATGCAATTGAAAATATCGATATTGGCGGGCCTTCCATGCTGCGCAGTGCCGCCAAAAATCACGCTTCCGTCAGCGTGGTCACCGACCCGGCGGATTATGAACGAGTGCTCGCTGCTTTGGCTGCACCCGAACAACTCGCCGAGCTGCGTCGCGACTTAGCCTTAAAAGTCTTCCAACGTACTGCCGCTTACGATGCCGCGATTGCTAACTATCTTGAATCCCAGACTGAGCCAGGAATTGGAAACGTGCTAGGGCTGCCTTCTCGCTTCTCGATCACTCTCCCGATTGCGCAGCGTTTGCGCTACGGCGAAAACCCGCATCAACAAGCTGCGCTTTACGGCAGCTTCCACGAAGCCTTCGAGCAACTGCAGGGGAAGGAACTGAGTTTTAACAACATCCTCGATATCACCGCCGCAACCTACCTGATTGGTGAGTTTGAGAAACCTACCTTAGCTATCCTCAAGCACACCAATCCCTGCGGTGCGGCCTCAGCCCCCACCCTGCTCGAGGCGTGGCACCAAGCCTTTGAAACCGACCGCCAAGCCCCGTTTGGGGGGATTATCGTGATGAACCGCACGGTCGATAAAGCGCTGGCTGAAGCCATCGCCGAAATCTTCTCTGAGGTCATTATCGCCCCAGAATTCGACGCTGAGGCTGCGGCAATTTTTGCTAAGAAAAAGAACATACGACTGATGCGTGCCAAAGTTGGTCTACGAGCCGACACGCTCCGCGAAGTTCGTTCCGTCATCGGGGGCGTACTCGTGCAAGACCGCGATCATAAGCCAGTCAATCCCCGCGAGTTCAAGGTCGTGACCAAGCGCGCACCTAGCGCCGCTGAGATGGAAGCCATGCTCTTTGGCTGGCGCGTGGTCCGGCATATTAAATCCAATGCCATCGTTTATGCTGGTCGCGAACGTACGCTCGGGGTGGGGGCGGGCCAGATGTCGCGCGTTGATTCCTCGCGTATTGCGGTCTGGAAAGCCGGCGAAGCGAAGCTCGCCCTGCAAGGCTCAGCCGTCTGCTCCGATGCCTTCTTCCCCTTCCCTGATGGGCTCTTGGCCGCCGCTGATGCGGGTGCAACCTGTGCCATTCAACCCGGCGGCTCAGT
>CAZEDB010000038.1:4647-7977 GCA_964510855.1 uncultured Enterobacteriaceae bacterium
GTGTTGGTGTAAACGGTGACCTTAGGTGCAGCAAAAGGAATGTCCTTAAGGTAGGCCGCGAAAGCAGCGCGGGCAGGCTCCATCAAGCGACTATGGTAAGCACCCGCAACCGTGAGAGCCTTGACGAGCTTGAAAGCGCCGAACTCTTTCGCGCGAGGTAGGGCGGCGGCAATTTTGTCGGCATCGCCCGAAATCACGACCTGACCAGGGCAATTGAAATTAGCGGCCTGAATGTCAAAGGCCTCGCACAGCTTAGCAATTTCTTCGCGAGTACCACCGATGACCGCGGCCATACCGCCTTTAGAGGACTCACAGGCCTGCTGCATGAGACGACCGCGCTCAGCGACAATCTTAAGTCCAGTTTCAAAATCCCACACACCCGCAAAAGCATAAGCCGTTAACTCACCGAGAGAGAGACCTAAACAGGCTTTGAGATCGTTGAGGTGACCGCGCTCACGCAAGATCTCCGCGAGGGCATACCCTTGCACATAAAGCGCAGGCTGACAGACCCGGGTTTCGGTTAAAGTCTCACCCGGTCCGTTAAAACAAATCTCTTTAAGATCAAACGGTAGCACCTTGGCAGCGCGGTCGTAGAGAGCCTTGGCGGTCGCACTTCCCTCGTAGAGAGACTTACCCATACCGACGACTTGGGCGCCTTGGCCTGAAAACAGGAGAGCAGTAGACATAGAGAAAATTTAGTCGCAACTAGCCTTTAAGACCAAGCTTCTCGAGAATGCGCTGTAAGTCTTCATCACCGGAGTAGCGAATCGAGATAACACCCTTAGCACCTCGACGTTGGACCTGAACAGGAGCGGCCAGATGGGTCGTCAGTCGACGCTGAACATCTTCAAGTGCTTGGGCTACACGACGTCGACGATCGCCCGGCTTAGGGGCAGCGAGTTGACGCACTAACTTCTCGGCAGCCCGTACCGAAAGGTCGTCTTGGACGATACGACGGGCGGCTTGGATTTGCTGGGCGGCCTGCTCAAGGCCAAGTAGGACCTTAGCGTGACCGGCACTAATCTTACCCTTACTAAGGTAGCCTAAAACTTCGCGATCAAGTTGGAGTAGGCGTACAGAGTTAGCGACTGTGGCACGGGGCTTACCCAGGCGCTCGGCCACCGCATCCTGGGTAAGTTTAAAGTCACGCATTAACGAAGCGATACCTAGGGCTTCATCGACGGGATTAAGGTCCGCGCGTTGTAAGTTTTCTACGAGGGCGAGCACCGCACTAGCGGCATCGCTGACCTCAAGCACACGAGCAGGGATAACTTTAATGCCTAATTGGCGGAAAGCACGTAACCGACGTTCACCCGCGATGAGCTCAAACCCCGTACCCAATTTACGCACCACAATCGGCTGCATCAGGCCTTCAGCACGGATTGATTCGGCCAACTCCTTAATACCGGCTTCGTCAAACTCACGGCGGGGTTGGCGCGGATTGGGGACAATGGAGGCGACGGCTACATCCAAGATACCTGCGGGTTGCTGAGGTGCAGGCGTGCTCGAGGTTATGGGAGGTACCGAAGCTGCAGGGCTATCCGACTTACCTGCGCCACCGGAAATAAGATTACCCAGGCCACGCCCGAGATTAGTTTTTTTAGGAGGATTGCTCATGACCTAGATGCTTTATGGTTGGGGTAAGAAAATTTCCTCGTCCACGCGTAGAGCGTTGGGGTTCTCCATCTGGTTGGCCTTTAGAATCCACTCAACCTTAGAGTTATTCCGACGGGCAATCGCACTGATGGTATCGCCTGGGCGAACTTTGTAACGAATGCCCGTGCGCGGCATATCAGGGGGCAATTCAGGCGCGGCGGTTGGAGTGCTTGGAGTCGTTGCAGCCGTGGGAGCTACACTCGTAACCGTAGGAGCGGGTGTGCCGGACGAACCTACGGGGGTGCGTGCAGCTAGCGCTTGATTGACCTGTTTAGTAAAGGTCGCAAACGCACGATCCAAATCAGCACGTAGCCCAGCTTGACGACGGTCCACTTCCGCTAAGAGCGTTTCGCGATCGGTATTCGGGGCGCCTGCTGGACGTTTACGCAGGTTAGCAACCTCGGCTTGAAGGTCATTGAGCTGCTGGGAAACTTTAGCGACCTCGGTGCGAAGCTCTGCGATATCTTGCTCTAGACCCGCTACCTGACGTCCAGTAGGTTGCTGAGCCGATAGCGAAAGAGTTGAGAGGGCAAATAGAGCTGCCAAGCGAAACATAGGTCGGAGATGCTGGAGGCCCCAAGGGGTCTTGGCAAGCGGTCTACCACAAGGTTTAAAGGCTGTAAATCGGCCTCCGTAAGCCCCTACGGGCAAGTACACAACTGCAAGGCTCCCTATTCGCTAGGTAAAAGTACGGTTTACCCTTCATCTTAGGTCAGCGCAATGAAGGGACATAATCCGCCTTCCCCTGTACCTCTAGGCGGACTAATTTCCTCACATGAACCATCTTCACCCTTACTGGCGTATGCGTTACATCGAAACGCGCAAGAAGCCAGCGGCGGGCAACCCCTTCCCCGCCCTACTGACCGCAGGTGATGATCGCGCTTCACTCATCGTACATCGCGGCAAGACCTGCTTTGTACTACTCAATAACTTTCCCTATAACCCTGGCCACCTCATGGTGCTGCCGAACCGCGAGGTCGGTGAGCTGGCTGATTTGACCTCCGACGAGCGTGCGGAGTTTCTCGATCTTATCATTCGTGCCCAGCAGGCGCTTAGCACCGCCATGCAACCTGGTGGTTTTAACATCGGCATTAACGTGGGTAAAATTGCCGGTGCCGGCATCCCTCAGCATCTCCACGCGCACATTGTGCCCCGCTGGGACGGCGATCACAACTTCATGCCTGTCACGGCTGAGACCCACATCCTCCCTCAAGCGCTCGAGGAACTCTGGGAAAAAATTCGCGTCGCCTTCTGAAATGGCTCGAACTGTCGACACGACCAGCCGCCGTAAAGGCTTCCCTGCTCCGGCGAAGGCTGTCACACGCGTCATCGCCGCACTCGACCGTCAGCGCTGGGCGAAGTGTCCTGCGGGAGAACTCTCGGTAGCTTTTGTTGGGGATAAAGAAATCGCCAAGGTGCACGCGGAGTTCATGGATGATCCATCTGTCACCGACGTCATCACCTTCGTCGGCGAGCCGAACCCCCTCGAGCCCTTCGCGGGCGAAATTGTCATCAACGTTGACCAAGCACGCCGAGCTGGTCCTGAGCACGGGCAGTCAGCCAAGGCGGAGCTCCTACTTTATTTAGTCCACGGCTGGCTCCACCTTGCAGGTTATCGCGACAAAAAACCCGCTGCGGCCAAGGCGATGCGCGCGGCAGAAGCAAAGTGCCTTA
>CAZEDB010000039.1:0-6587 GCA_964510855.1 uncultured Enterobacteriaceae bacterium
TGACCGACGCCAGACACGACAGTCCACTCGTGCGTTATGCCGAGCGACTCTAGGTGCCGATGGAAGTCGGCGTTGTTGGCGAAGGTCTCATCCTGGTCACCAATGACTATGCGAATGAGCGAACCTTCCTTAAGGACCTTGGCGTTGCGCTCGGCAAGGCGGCGTGGACTGGCCTCGCGGAAGACAGCCTGATCCCCAGCGAAGGCCCGCTTAAGAAGGTCCTGTGCCTGAATGGGACTCGCGCGCGGTGTTCGGGTAAGCTCGGGCTGGAGCGGGCCGGCACCGACAATCGAGACCGCGCGAAAGAGCTCGGGGTACTTGAAACCGAGGCGTGCGGCGCCATAACCACCCATGCTGAAGCCATCGAGAAGCCGTCCCTCGCGCGTGGCAATTGTGCGTTGGGTGGCGTCGATATGCGGGATGAGATCCTTAATCATCATCGACTCGACCGGCGCGGAGCCGTCGGCCCAGTCGACATACATGCCCATGGGCAGGCCGTTGACGAAAACAACGAGACAGGGCGGCAGCTTGCTGGCCTCGATGGCCTTGTTAAAAAGGCGGGCGATACTTGGGATGCCCTTTTGTCCGCCGCCAGATCCATGCAGCCAATAGACCACGGGGAAGCGGCGCGCAGGATTAACTTCATACGTGGCTGGACGGTACAGATGGTAACTGACGTCGGCCTTTGCCGCGGCGCTGCGGAAGACGTGGTGCGTGACCCGCACAGCGGTGACGGCGGGCGTGACCCACTCCCGCTGCTCCGACTTGGCTGAGGGCTGGGCGGAGGTGACGGTGTCGGCGGCCTGGGAGGCTGCGGCGATTAACGCGAGCAGAAGGAAGTGGGGGAGTCCTCGCACGGGTATCATGTTCATCCAAAACCGAGACTGGCCGCAAGTTTCCTCAAACATCTCGGAAAGCTCGCTTCCCATGCTAGGGTTAAATGGGGCCGACCGCGAAACTACCCCTCACTTCCGAGGGTTGGATTAATATGAATCAAACCTTGGACGCCTTCGTTAGCTCCGTCCTAGTACTTCTTGCGACTATTCCCAGTATCGCATTGGGACAGTCGGACGCCCTTCCGGGCAAGGGTACATGGACCGAGGGAACACTCCGTGTCGGCAACGTCGATCGCTGTTTCCTGATTTATCGTCCCACGGGATTAAAGCAGGGGGCGCCGACCGTCCTCCTGCTCCACGGTGGCACCCAAAGCATGCATAAACTTTTCTCGCCTCGGGCCGGAGGCACGCGCGCTTGGCCGGGGCTGGCCGACCGCGAAGGCTTTTTGCTGATCGTGCCCAATGGCACGAACGCCAAGAACGGTGACCCGCGCGGTAACGAGCAAAACTGGAACGACCTCCGCCCACCCGACGAGCGGCAAACCGAGGCCGACGACGTGCGCTTCCTGCTCCAGTTGCTCGACCACGCCGCCGCACGCCATCGAACCGATCCCCAACGGGTGTATGTGACGGGCGCTTCCAACGGCGGCATGATGACCTTTCGACTTCTCATCGAGGCCCCAGAGCGCTTCGCGGCCGCCGCGGCATTCATCGCCGTGCTGCCCGCCGACATGACGCGCGTGAGCCCGCCGCGACTAGCCACGCCCTTGTTGATTGCCAATGGCACCAAGGACCCCTTGGTGAAATGGGATGGCGGCGTCGTACGCGGGCAGCGGACCCCAATGCTCCCTGTCGAAGCTAACCGCGATTGGTGGGTACGGACGAACGGCGCAGGTCCCGCCAAAGCCCAGGAAACCTTGCCCGACAACGACCCTAAGGATGGCTGCCGTCTGTATCGGACCGTCTACCCGCCCGTGCGACCAAATGGAGCCCCAGTGGAGTTCTTGCGCATGGAAGGTGCAGGCCATGCCCTGCCCTCGCGCTCGCACGATCTGCCTGACAGTTTCTTGGTGCGGCGACTCATCGGACAGCCTTGCCGTGACGCCGAGGGGGCTGAGCTGGCATGGGCCTTTATGTCGGTCTTCCGGCGTTAGCCAGATTGTGACCTAAGGTGTAAGCGCCCCCATTAACAACGCTGCTGGTTTCGACGCTAGCACGCAAAGGAGCATTCCGAACGACCACTTGTTGCTGCGATAACAAACGAGCAACTCGCTGTTTGGAACCAACCTACCCCCTATCGGCGAGCATGCGCCGACTCTTTGTGTAAAAAGAAGCATTATGGCTTTGGGTTTGCTTAATGTACCTAGAAATTAATAAACATGCGATGGCCCATAAACTATCGCTTGCTTGCTTACCATTTTTAGGGGCCACTTGTGCATCTGCTGTAACCATTGAGTTAATTGTTGATAATGATTTTGCGATTTTTGCTGGAACTGAAACCTCCATCACGCGTCAAGAAGCTGCTTACCAAAATAATGTAGGCTGGGTCAGTCAGATCCAAGCTGCACAAGCCTTTGATCTTACGCTTTTAAATGGAGAAACCACATTCTACGTCCTGGCTATGGACGGAGGTGCAGGCGGCGGTATTCAAGGTTCGTTGAATGGCGTCGACCTAACCACCATCGCCATTGAAAAAAGTAACGATGTAAGTTCGTCACTCCATCTCTATTCAAGCAGCCTAGCGAATTTGGAAGCAGGTACTTATGAGGCGCGATTTATCGACGTACAATTAGCACTACAGTCTGCATCTTGGACCAGCCCCCAAATCTCCTCGGGCTTTTTCGGTGAACCGGCTTTTCGTATTGGTACGGGCGAAGCTCGCCTTTTTAGATTCAATGCAGCCGCGGTTAACGTCACTGCCATTCCTGAGCCTCTTACTTACGGTATTGACCTTGGCCTAATGACCTTGGCTGCGATTGCTATTCGCCGCCGAAAAAAAGCTTAGGCTTTTTAAAACACAAGGGTCAGGCTGCTTAATGGGGGTAACCAGCCTGACCCCTTATATAAAATGGATATTAAAAAGCCCCAGAGGGCTGGGGCTTTTTAACTTAATTTCTTTTGGATTACTTCTTGGCGCGACGGCGGCGAATCGCGGCACCAGCGAGCACTAGGCCACCGAGCACGAGGCCATAGGTGGAGGGCTCGGGGATGGGGGTTGAGAGTGCCGCTGCCTCAAGGGCAGTCGAAGCTGATCCGAGCCCCCCAAGCTTGAGACCTCCGGAATAATCACCGGCGAGACGAATGGAGGTGATAGTGAAGTCTGATTTCACACCTAGAAGCTGAGCGTTGGGGGAACCTGCAACGAGTCCAGAAATGGAAGTGACCAGATCGCTTGTTGCCCAGAGTTTAATGTCGACCTTACCTGAGGTGACACTGTCAACCAAACCTAGGACAATCAGATAGGTGACACTGGAAGTAGGCATAAAATTAATACTCTTAATGTCGTCACCCCCGTTACCTGCATGCGCATCAAAGCCAAAACTCTGAGCCTGCCAAGGAATACCAGAGAAGAGCTCCTCTGTGTCACCATCCCAGAAACTCATACCTGTATAATTTCCACCCGAGAAATTCGCGACGTTGACACGATAAGCAACGAAGATGTCGCCACTTGCCGTCGATACAGCGGAACTAAGCGAGCGTGAGGCCGTATCGCTACCAACCTGAACAGCAGTTGGGGCACCCGCGAGACCCGACACAATTGAACTGTTACCGCCCGACCAAGCTCCCGAGAAACCCGAACCACCGTTCTGTCCGCTGAGACTTGAACCAAGCGAATAATCAAAAGGCTCCGAGAAAATCGTGGAAGCCGAGGTAGACGCGGCGGCCACTAAAACTAAAAAACTGAGGACAACGCTAGGCACGGGATAGACTATGGCAGATGGAGCCAGCCTCTTCAAGGCGAGAAAGCGCAGGTTACTATTTGCCGATTGAATGACCTCAAAAATTGTCAAAAAATCTCTATTTGCTGGTTTAAATCGCAAGCTGTCGAAATCGCTACAACCTAACCTACCAATGATCCTACAACCTAAAAAGCGACATGGCCTAGCCACGCATGGAATTAACAAGATAAGCTTTTTATTTGTTATCGCACTAGCGACACTTCTCTCAGGTTGCCAGTTTTCCTCCAACGCCATACACCCAGAACCTTTGCGCGCGATTGATCGTCGCGTCGACCTACAACGTTTCATGGGCGACTGGTATGTCATCGCCCACATTCCGGCCTTCATCGAGGACGAAGCCCACAATGCGGTCGAGAGCTACCGCTTAGATAAAGACGGTTCCATCGCGACAACCTACGTCTTCAACAACGGGAGCCTCGACGGCCCACTCAAGACCTATCGGCCAACGGGCTTTATCTACAACCGCGAGACCAACGCCGAGTGGCGCATGCAATTTCTCTGGCCCTTCAAGTCAGCGTACCTGATTGCCTACCTCGACGAGGAATACCAGACGACCATCATCGGCGTGCCCGACCGCGACCTAGTCTGGATTATGGCACGCTCTAAAACTTTACCTGAGGCCCGCTACCAAGAGCTCGTGAAGTGGCTCGTCGACAACGGCCACGATATCTCGGAGTTACGTCGCGTACCCCATCGTTGAAGTTACCTCTCATTCGCACCGCACGTTAGATCCACCAACGCAGGCACCATTAGAAGTCCGAGCTCCTAGTAGATTGGCGTGACCTACGTCATAATCCGCCCAACTGGAGCTGAGCGCCTAAAGGATGCTTCAAGCCAAGGGACTTGCCATGCGGGAAGAGAGGGTTAAATCTTGCGAAAGCAGCCTGACGATTCTGTTGGCATCACGACTCAAACCGTCTCCCAACATCCATCCCCACGCTTGCCAAACGCATGCCCTCCGCCACCCACATTGAAAACCCCGATATCATCCTAATTGGCAGCGGGGTAATGTCGGCCAATCTCGGCGCGATGCTGAAGCGGCTCGATCCGCGACTTTCTATCCAGCTCTATGAGGTCAGCGAGGGCTTGGCCCAGGAGAGTTCGGATGGCTGGAATAACGCGGGCACGGGGCACGCGGGAATCTGCGAGCTGAGTTACACGCCCAAGCGCGAGGCAGATGGCTCGGTGAAGGTGGCCAAGGTGATTGAGATTTTCGAACAGTTCGAGCAATCGAAACAGTTCTGGAGTTACGCGGTGGCTAACGACATGGTTAGTCATCCGAGAGAATTCATTAATGCCGTCCCTCACATCAGCTTTGTGCATGGAGCAGACCAGGTAGAATTTCTCAGGGCCCGCCACGCCGGAATGTCGGCGCACCATTTCTTCCAGGAGATGGCCTTCAGTACGAACCGTGCTACCATTGCGAGTTGGGCACCGCTCTTGGTCGAAGGTCGGGGCGACGAGCCTATTGCCGCCACGAAAATGGACGGAGGAACAGATGTGAACTTTGGCGCTATCTCGCGCAAACTGCTAAGTTGGCTAGGACGACAGGAAGGTTGCGGCATCGCCACTGGGCATCGTGTGATCGGCCTGCGTAGAGACAGCACGGGCTGGGAAGTCCGCGTGAAGGAGTTAGCGACGGGAATTATCCGGACTAACCGCGCCAAGTTCGTTTTCGTTGGCGCGGGGGGCGGCACACTTCCCCTGCTCCAGATGTCCGGCATTCCAGAGGCAAAGGGCCTGGGCGGTTTCCCTATCGGCGGCCAGTGGCTCGTTTGCGATAATCCGGAGATCGTCAAGAAGCACCAGGCCAAGGTCTATGGTCAACCGCTCGCTGCGGCCCCGACGATGGCTGTGCCGCACCTCGACACCCGTATCTTGGATGGCAGAAAAACGCTCCTGTTTGGTCCCTTCGCGGCTTGGACGACGAAGTTCCTGCACCAGAAGGGCCGTTACACCGACCTCCCCTTCTCCATTCGCCCAGACAATCTCACCACTCTTATCAAGATTGGCATCCATAACCTCGATCTTGTTCGTTACCTCATCCAGCAGGGCACGCAGAGCATGAAGAACCGTATCGAGGTGCTGAAGATTTTCTATCCTGCCGCGCAGGCTGCAGATTGGAAGTTAATCGACGCAGGTATTCGCGTGCAGGCCATCAAGAAGACGGATGGTCAGGCTGGTATTGTCCACTACGGCACCGAGGTCATCACCGATGCCGCGTGCAGCATCTCGGCGCTACTCGGAGCCTCGCCTGGCGCCTCGGTCTCGGTAAACATTGTGCTCGAGGTTATCAGGAAATGTTTCCCTGCCCTGCTCGCTAGCCCCGAGGGTCAGGCACGGATGAAGGCGATGATCCCGACCTTCGACTTGGATATTAAACTCCCGAGCAACGCGGCGCAGTTCCGCGAGTACAGTCAGCGGGCAGATGAGATTCTCGGGCTACGGGCCGGCGGACCACGGGACTAACCCGATAAACTTCCCCATCGTCGCGACCCGCGACGCAAATCGGGAATGTTACCCCGCTTCCACGGAGCCCGTCTAGGTCGCTTGGCCTGAGCTTACTTGCTGCGGCGCCGACGAATCGCCGCACCGACCAGCGCCAGGCCGTACGAGCCGTCGACAGATTCAATTCAATAGGTCGATTTTAAGCCTCAAAATCGACATATTAGCTTTGATAGATCGATTGCGGTATCTGGCACCCCAGGCCAGGCCGGCGCCATCATCCCCTAGACTTTCAAATAGTCAGGGTCAGACTATCAATTAGTCAGACCGGATGCGGAGATTCCGA
>CAZEDB010000040.1:0-6201 GCA_964510855.1 uncultured Enterobacteriaceae bacterium
GCTATCGAGCTATGCCTCCGCTTCCTGCTAACACCGCTAACCCGCTAATACCGCTCGCAGCCTCCCTGCTCAGTAATCGAAAGCTAACCAGCAGACCAGCAGTCACCGCAGTTACCTCGTTACTTCAATCTCACCAATCACCGGGCCGGCACTTGTACCATCGGGTGAGACCCAATGCGGTACATCACGATTGGCGAAGCGAATGTAGTAACGAGCGTCAGGCTGCGAGGTGCGCGTCGGGCGCGAGGCGGTATTTGAGTTTTGTCCCATCGCCGTCAGGGGGTCGCCATCAAACTCTCTCAGTAGCAAAACAAGTTGATACTTACCGGGTGCTTCAGGGGCGCGACCATTCATCGTAATGTTGTGCGCGCCATCTTCGCTTTGGGCGCTTCGTATAAGATGACTGGGGATGAGTCGTCGCATATCGAAAGCTTCGCCTTGGCCAGGTGCAAAAATAGGACGACCTGATTTCGGCACATAAGCCAAATCAAGCATACGTGGTACGGGGCAAGCAGCGAAACCGCGGTTGGCGATACGAAGATTAAGTGCCCAAGGTTGGTTGGCTTTAATCTTCCCAGGCCAAGAGGCACTGCGAAGTTCAAACCGGTAGCCGAGGTGATCGCGGAGGTAATCAAAGGCAGAGCGTGCGACCGCAGCTCCTTTGCTGTCTTCAAAGTAACCATCTGAAACTGGCAGACCGAGGGCGGTTACTTCTGCTTGAGTTTTCATCTGCGTCTTCCAGCCGTCGACCGGCCCGGATTTTCCCGCCGAATCGGCGGCCGACCAAGCGTGTGCGACACCTAGGGTGACGGCGCGTTCGACGCAGAGTCGTACGGCGGCTTGCCAGCCATCGTTAAGTGCGGTGCTGCTCCGTGCACCTGGGCCAAGGTCGATATCCGCAGGTACCCAGATGGCCTGCTCAGCCCACGCGCGCCAATCAGGGTCGGTGTTGCCGATAGCATCAAAGGTGCCGTCATCCGTCGCATCATGGCCAAAACCAATGTTATGAAATCCTACTGTGCCTGCTGCGGTCACGCCGTCGAAAGCTTCACCTTGGGTGACAACCGGGGCGAGTTTGAGTTCTTGCAGTAATCCTGCACGCATGCCGGGCGAGCGTAGCAGCAAGGCCTTGCCCTTAGGTCGGGCATCCATCACGGCTTTGAGAATCGCGGCATGGTCGGCTGCGGTTTCAGGAATACGGGTAGCGCCGCGGACTTCACCACGATGTCCGATAATCCCAAGTTGTAGGCCCGTTAAAACCTCGGCGTGCGAACGTAAAAGGGGGGTGAGTGACTTGAGGTGTGCTTGCGCGGTCGCGACCGTAGGGCCACCCGCCTTGGTGCGATCCATTTCATAAGCCAAGCGTAACCAAACCCGCGCGCCGGCTTTGCGTGCGGTCGTTAAGCCGGCGTTGAGACGTGCGAGGGTGGCTGGGCTAATTGGTTTGTCGGTGGGCTCAATCCACGCGAGGGCAAGGTGAGTCGTAACATCAGCGTTGCGCCAACGCGTGAGGGCTTCGCCTAAGGAGCGGTCACTCCAACCAGGTTTAGTGACGTCGATACCCGCGTGGGCAAAGGGCGTTGTTCCTGCGGTTAAGGGCCCGCGCTTTAATCCGGCTTTACCATCTTGGCTCATCGCAAGGTAGGAGCCCTCGGGTAAACCAAGTTGGATTTCTAAGCGGTAGCCTCGGTCTGGGTTAGCCAAGCCCGTTTTACCCTCTGGACTGTCGGCCGCAGAGCCACGGTAGTTACGATTAATGGTCTGGGCGCCTAAAGATACCGTTAGTGCAAGGATAAGTAGGCTGGGCAGGGCGGGGTAGGCCATAAATTCAATCTGTCTTAGTTCGGTCTGGGTTGCAATCGTTCGCTGCAGCCGCACGACTCTTTGCATGGAGCCGCAACTTACTCTTTGGGCCGAACTAACCGCCGCCGCTCAGGCTGATCCTTTTTTGTTGGTCGCTACAGGAATTTTTTTCCTAGCTATTCTCCACACCTTCTTAGCGCCCTGGTTTACGCGCCAAGCGCATCATCTAGAAGAAGCACACCAAGAGCGCGTCCGAGCTGGTCTCGTCCCCGTAGGTCCCGATGGAAAGTCCGCCGGCTTCAGGGCCTCGCTACTCCACTTACTCGGTGAGATTGAAGCGGTCTTCGGGATTTGGGCCTTTATTCTTTTCTACGCATTTGTCCTCTGGCCTGGAAAAGGTTGGGCCTTTGCCACTGCGTACATGGAGACAGCCGACTATGCGCGTGCTGCAGCTTTAGTTGCTGAGCCAGCTGGCCCAGGTACACGCATTCTTGCTTCACCCAAGTATCTCGAGCCGCTCTTCGTCTTTGTGATTATGGTGATTGCGTCGTCGCGTCCCATCTTCTCCACCGCTTCCGGACTCCTTAATCGCCTCGCGCGTTCTTTCGGCGGTACGCCGCTGGCGCGCTGGGCAGTAATTTTAACGGTAGCGCCTCTCTTAGGCTCATTCATCACCGAGCCCGCCGCCATGACTATTGCCGCCTTAATGATCGGTGCGCAGTTTCATGAATTGAAACCTTCGCTTCGGTTACGCTACGCGACCTTGGCGCTCTTGTTTGTGAATATTTCCATTGGGGGTACGCTCACGCACTTTGCGGCTCCACCGGTAGTGATGGTGGCAAGTACTTGGGGTTGGACGACGCCCCACATGTTTATCCAGTTTGGTTTGAAGGCTATGTTGGCGATTGCGATTTCAACCGCCTTCTACGCTTGGCTATTCCGCCGTGAATTTGCCGAGCTCACCCGTCGGGCAGATCCGCCCCTGCACGCGGAATCGGAAGGACGTCCCCCTGCCTGGGTGGTTGGAGCGCACTTAATCTTTTTGGGTTGGACGGTTCTTATGCTGGTTGGGCACCACGGTGCCCTGCTCATGGCCGGTCTGCTGGTCTTCCTGGCGTTTACCGTCGCTACCCCACAGTGGCAGTCGCCCATCCAACTCCGCAGCCCACTGCTCGTCGCCTTCTTCTTGGCCTCTCTCATTCTGCACGGAGGTCTGCAGGCTTGGTGGATCTCGCCTTTGCTTATGCGTCTCGGTGAATTCGAACTCTTTGCTGGCTCCGTTATCCTCACTGCATTCAACGATAACGCCGCCATTACTTTCTTGGCGGCACAAGTCCCAGCCTTGTCTGACGGCTCTGAAGCTGCCCGAGCTTTACAATACGCTGTCTTAACCGGAGCGGTTACGGGTGGAGGTCTAACCGTGATTGCTAATGCGCCTAACCCTGCCGGTCTCTCCATCTTAGCACGCCACTACGAAGGCGGCTTCTCGGCGTTACGTCTCTTCCTGTGGGCGCTGATTCCCACCGCTATTGCAGCGGCCTGCTTCCTCTTTCTCCCTCACTGATTTAAACCTGTGCGCCTTGACTGCCACGTCCACTTAGTTGGCGACGGTTCGTCGGGTGACGGTCGAGCGTTTCAGTTAAAGACCCCTTGGAATCGCTTGCAGGCTCGATTCCTGCTGCGTGAAGCAGGGGTTGCATCACGTTACCTTAAGGGCGGGCTCGATGCGGCCTTTGACCAAGCCCTGCATGAGCATGTTACAGGCTCGGGTCTCGATGGTGCGGTCATTCTGGCCCAAGACCTTCCGCACGACACGCAAGGCCGCCCCTTGCCGATGGCAGGTTTTCGCGTACCCAATGATGCGGTGCTAAATTTTTGCCGACGCGACCCAAAGCGTCTCATACCAGCGGTCTCCATTCACCCGGAACGTGCCGATGCGCTTGATGAACTTGAGCGGTGTGCCGCTTTGGGGGCACGCGTGCTTAAGCTTTTGCCGAATTGTCATGGCGCGGATTGTTCCGCGCCGCGTCATGCGCGCTTTTGGGCGGCGTGTGCGCGTTTAAATATAGTTTTTCTCGCGCACACCGGCGGTGAACTAACCTTGCCCGTGTTACGCCCCGATCTTGAGCACCCCAATGTTTTACAACTCCCTCTCGAGCAAGGGGTGGTTTGTATTGCGGCGCATGGGGCCAGCCGCTCGCTCCCTTGGCAGCCAGATTATTTTGCCGACTTAGCGGCTTTAGCCCGCCGCCACCCGCGGCTCCTGATTGATAACTCGGCCCTCGGCTCGCCCATCCGCTCCGCGGCGATACCGCGGCTACTCGATAGCTTGGCAGACCGCATCGTCCATGGCTCCGATTTCCCCGTACCCAGCGACCCCACTTGGCCTTGGTTAAGGGGCCAGATTCCCTGGTCTTCAGCTCGTAAAGTCCGTAGTCAGCGCAATCCCTTGGCTCGTGATGCCGCCCTGAAGCAGGAGTTGGGGTTTGGGGAGGCTTCTTTCAGCCGTCTAGCCACGATTATGGGCTGGAAGGCGGGGGTTTAAGGCGGGATTTTGCGGCTTTCCTTTCGCTACCTCTCGGCATAGAAGTAAGGTGTCTTTTCCCCATGCGTTCCCCGCTACGTCGAGGCTTTACCCTTATAGAGCTTTTAACTGTCATTGCCATCATTGGTATCTTGGCTGCGGTGCTCTTCCCAGCTGCGATGGGTGTGCAAAAACGCGCTCGGATTGCGAATTCCCAAACCGCCATTAGCGGTTGGGCTTCAGGGCTGGTGCGCTACAAGCAGGCCTACGGTCATTACCCTATTTTAACCGCCGCAGCGACCCCTTATCCTACAGCAGATACGCTCTACCGTCTCGAAAGCGGTGCAGCCGCTGCCAACGTTGGTGCCTTTTTCATTATGTCTTTATCAGGGCGGTGTCCCAACGGCGCTATTCTAGCTACAGGTCCGACTGGTAATCGCGCCAAGTATAATCGTAATGCTGAGGGCTTTGTGGAATTTTCCCGCGATGACTTTGAAGATTACACTAAGTTTCCCGCCGCAACCGATACTACAGGTTCAATAGGTGCCAGCAACTTCCTCATCGACCGCCTGGGCAATCGTAGCATCCGGGTGGTAATGGATTTTACAGGTGATGGTTTTCTGCGAAGCGTTGGTAGTCCTCCTGCTGCCGCTGCTATCCCCTCAGACGTTCGGGCTTACACGGGTACTGCGGGCGTTCCCGGACGCGTCTTGATTTATACCTCCAAGACCGATGCTACCTCGGCAGATGCGCCTACTGCCGCGGTGGGTACGGAGCGCTCAGATTTTGCCGACATCGTCACTCTCCAGTGATGCGCACGCCTTCCAGATCTCACGTCGCCTCTCGCCGGGGCTTCACCCTGATTGAGATTTTGGTGGTGATTGCGGTCATTCTGATTTTGGCCTCGATGATGTTGGTTATCCGCCCCGCTAACCCTGAGGGTTTAAATAACGGTCAGCGCATGTTGGGTTCGATGCTCCGCTCGGCGCGTGCTCAAGCGATGATGAATCGGGCGGCACTTCCTCAGCCAACTGGTTTCACGGGGACATGGGCACCGGCAGAGTTTCGTTATCGGGTTTTAATTAAAAACGATCCTGCCGACCCTGATCGACATTTACGCGAGATGATCATCGCCATTGGTTTTGTCGGCGTTGGTTCTGACCCCACCAAGTACACTTGGTTTTCGCCCGATCCTGCGGTTATGTTGCCCCCTGGGGTGATGCTGGTGCCTCCGAGCAAAGCCGTACCAGGAGGCTTTACCGCTTCTAGTACTACCATGCCCTCGGCTGCGGAGCTTTCGCTATCGGGCACGGCGGCTACCACCCGCCGCAGTGATATCAGTGCCTTGCTGGATTCGTTTGGGATTGAGCCAGGGAATTTTGACTCACCTTCGGGCGCGATGATGCGCTTCCGCCCCTTGGCGAGTCCCTTAGAGTCTGCCAGTGCCGTCCGCTACTACAACAACACCTATCACCAAAACGGCAGCGAATGGTTTTATGTAGAATTTGGCTCAGATGGAACCTCGAATCATGCTAGCCGCGTGATGCTGGTTTTGGCCGAGGGTGTGGCCACTCCTGGCGGTGTTACTTTTTTAAAGCCTGATGCCTTTGCGGCCATCTTACTGCGTCGTAATGGCGAAGCCGCCCTAACTTCTGATACCACCGACTTCGAAGAAGCCGCCCTCAAATGATTTCTCATTCTACTACCACGAAACGCCGCTCGGGCTTCACCTTAGTTGAAGTCATTTTAGCGGTTGGTGTCATCGGTATCGCGATTGCGTCGCTCGTTGGGATTTTAACTACGACTTTTCAGCAGGTGGATGATGTGATGCGGACCAATCGTGCGCTCACTGCAGCCCAGGGCTTAGTCACCGG
>CAZEDB010000041.1:0-6034 GCA_964510855.1 uncultured Enterobacteriaceae bacterium
GGCGTGATGGATTTGGGGGATCAGATTGTCATCGTGCCCTCGGCCTTCGCGATGCGCTTGATCCAGGAGGAGCTCGCGATGCAGCACCCCGAAGGCATTTTGCTGCCGCGCTTTGAGACACCGTCGTCGTTCCTAAACTGGGAAGAAGCGGGCAAACCTGTCGCAGGTGAAACCGAAGTGTTACTCGCTTGGATTGAAGTCTTGGGTCAAATCAACCGCGCCGACTACCCTGCCCTCTTCCCTAATACCGAACCCGGCAGCTTTGATTTTACAGAAGCGAAAGACTTTGCACGGACACTTTCTCAACTGCGCGACCAGCTCGGCGGTTCGGCCACGGGACATGATTTTGCGGCGGTGGCACACCTACCTGCTAACCCAGAGCCCGCGCGCTGGAGCGACCTCGCTCGACTTGAAGTACTGTACCGACAAGCCCTCACTCAACGCGGCCTCGAAGATCACAATGACCGCCGTACCCGCCTCGCTACCGGCGACGGTATACCTGAAGGCGTTAGCCGCATCTGGCTTGCTGCCCTACCTGACCCTCAGCCGCTGTTGCTGACGGCGCTGGCGCGCATGAGTCAGAAGATTGAAATTACGGTGTTAGTCGGAGCGGATGCTAACGAAGCCGAAGCGTTTGACGGCTGGGGGCGACCGCTTGCAAGTGCTTGGCTCGAACGTCGCACCCCTTGGCCTGAGTTCGATACCCATGTACATGTGGTCGCAGACCCAGCCGAAGCGCTCAACCGCCTGCGGCTCCTTATCGGCAATACTAAGCCCGCAGCAGGGACCCTCGCCGTCTGTGCCTGTGACCGCGAAGCGGATTCGCCCCGGGTCGCCGCTCTGATTCACTCCCTAGGTGGTGAAGCCGTTAACCCTCTCGGCAAAGCGCACACCACTCACGCCTTACACCATGCTCTAAGGGCTTGGGCGGCTTGTCTGGGCACAACCGAGCCTGACTTTAGTGCAACCCGCGAAGTATTCCACATCCCGGTCTTGGTGCGAAATTTTTTCGGAGGTAAAAAAGCTGAATCGTTTAGTGAGATTAACGCTTGGTTAGATGCAGCCGATAGCGCCTTGGTGCGAGGGCAGTTGAGTGAAATCGCGGCGCGGGTAGCGGCGTTCCCGGAAAGTGGGGACGGGCAAGACCGGCGGCGGTCTGAAAAGATACGGGGGCTAGCTCAACCGTTGCGCAATTTACTTAACGAACGACAGCGGCAGTTAGAAATGTCGCCCGCGGCGGCACTGATGCACGCGCTGACCTTACTCATGGACGGGGTGAAGATTGATACCACGACCGAAGAAGGGACCTTTACGGAAGATGTCCTCAGCGCCATCGAAGCTACGGCGCGGCAAGCAGGGGATGGGATGGGACATCGGGAGTTCTTCGAGCTTGTGCTCGAGGTAGCTGGGGGTGAGCGCTTCAACTGGAGTGAAGGTGCTGAGGCGGTTAATCTGCCAGGGTGGGTTGAGGCGGCATGGGAACAGGTACCGCACCTCGTGATCTTTGGGCTGAATGATCATCTCGTACCTCACGCACGTCACGCCGACCCCTTCTTACCCGCTGGTCTACGCAATCTGGTAGGTCTCCCCTCTAACGATGACACCTTTGCGGCGGCGGCCTTTGGCTTAGAGCAGTTACGCCGACACCGAGCTCAAGCAGGTCGGTTAGATGTGATTGTACCCCAGGCGGATGAGATGGGCGACCCATTGCGGCCGTCGCGATTGCTTTTCTTGGGGCCGGACGACGTCCTAGCCCCTCGGGTACGTCGACTCTTTGCAGATGCGGCACCCGCTGAAGCGCAGCCCTATTGGGAAATACCCGACGCTCACCGGCTCGACCCTCGAGCTGAGCCCAAGCGCGTGGCTAAAATTACCGAGTCGGTGTCGGCCTCAAAACTTAAAGACTACTTAACCGACCCGGCAGAGTTTTGGCTCAAGCGGGCGATCGGGATGAATGCGGTTGAGCACGGACGGATCGAGCTCGATGCGGCGGGGTTTGGCGATCTCACCCACGGGGCGCTTGAGCGGTTTGGACAAGAACATCTCGGGAAGAAGCTGACGGATGCGGCGGCAATCGCGCGTTCGCTGTTGGGCCATCTCGAAGAACACCTACGATCGAAGTTTGGGACACGACCCGAGCCAGCTATTGTACTTCAAGCCATGGCAGCGGAAGCACGGCTGGTAGCTTTTGCTGAGGTACAGGCGCAACTGGGAGCTAAGGGTTGGGTTATTCGGGGGGTCGAAGAAGAACTGCCTGCCTTTGAAGTAGAGGGGGTTAAAATTGTCGGCCGGCTAGACCGCCTCGACCAGAATACAGAAACGGGGGCTTGGAGAGTCTTTGACTATAAGACCTTTGCGGAGGCTAAGAGCCCGCGAGAAACCCACTTACGCATGCCGCGGGCGGGAGAGATAGAATTCCTGGTGCAAGTACCAGGTAAGATGAAAAAAGACGGCTCACGCGGGGCTGAACAAGTGCGACGCTGGAAGGATTTACAGTTACCTGTTTATCACCATGCCCTGCGGAGCGGACATAAGGAGATCGGGGATCAGCCGCTGGCGATTGGCTACCTGTGTCTGCCGGCGCAGGTGGATGATGTAGGCCCAGCCTTTTGGGAAGACTTTGAATTAGTCGCGGAACAGTCGCTGCAGACGATTAAGGATGTGGTGGCGAAGATTCGCGCGGGGGGGCCGGAGGTATTTGCGGCCGGTAGTAGAAGTCCGGATTACCCTCTACTGCCCGCGCTCGCGGGGCGGCCGACGGAGGGCTGGATGAAAACCGAAAATCTAGGAGGGGTACGCGGATGAGCCTGAAGAAACCGCCGCTGCAGAATAACGTCGTGCTCGCCTCGGCAGGCTCGGGCAAGACCTTCCGGCTGTCCGACCGAATCCTCAAGCTGCTCGCTCTTGGAGTGAAGCCCGAGGAGATTGTAGCGCTGACCTTTACTCGGGCGGCAGCGGCGGAGTTTGTGGCCAAGACGCTGGACAAACTAGCGGAAGCAGCGGCAGATCCCGCTAAGGCAACGGAGCTGAGCCAACGACTTGAGTTAGGGGCCGGCTATGACCAAGCATTTTTCCGAGGATTACTCCGGCGCACGCTACTCTCGATGCAGCGATTGACGTTGGGGACATTAGATAGCTTCTTTGCCCGCTTAGTGGTCAATAACCCGGCGGAGGTTGGGCTTGATGGGCCGGAGGTAAGGACGATGGACGACCTTGAAGGGGCACGGGCGCGGCGCGGCGTGCTAAGTGAAGTCCTAGCCTCGACCGACGCAGCTGAACTTCGCGAGGTCGCACGCGAACTGAGAGATTTGAATCAAGGCAAAGAGGTTGCCATGCCGCTAGCGACTTTTGAGAGCCGGGTGGCGGAATTGCACGACCTCTTGACGCTTGCCCCTGAGTCAACGCTTTGGGGCGAGGCTAAACGCATCTGGGGGGAAACCCCTAGACTGCTCACAGCCCCCTCGTCCAAAGCCTTAGCGGCCGCTGCGCAGGAGCTCACTGCTTGGGCTGAGGCGGGGACTTTCCACGCCACCCTTCGGAAGGGTCTGCTTGAATTCACTTTAGCCGTTTCGCAGGCCAAGAGTGCGGGTGAAATAGATGATAAGTATCTAAAGACAATGGCAGGCCCGTTGGTCGATGTGACGCAAGGGGTAGATGGACGTGAGGTAACGATCAATTATAGTCGGCAGGACATTACTTTCCCGTCGGCTATCTGCGCGGCTTACCGCACGCTAGCGGCTCATGCGTTGGCGCTGGGGGTGAAGGCTAAGCTGGAGCAAACCCAGGCAATCCGCAGGCTGCTTGGTAGGTATGAGGCGGTTTATGCCCAGCGGGTCCGTCGGCGCGGGCGGTTAACGTTCTCAGACTATGTCACCCTGCTCTTGAACGCCGATGAATCGGTAAAGCTTGGGATGGATTACCGTCTGGATTGTCGGGTACGCCACTGGCTATTCGATGAATTCCAGGATACGAGTACCCGTCAGTGGAAAGTGTTAGCGAATAATTTGTCGGAAGTACTCGAATCAAGCGGCGATGAGTGGCGGACGGCTTTCTTTGTGGGTGACCTCAAGCAATCGCTTTACGGCTGGAGAGCGGGTAACCCGAGGTTGCTAGCGGATATTCGTGACCGGATGGTGCGATTACAGGGGACGGCAAAAGCCGAAGAGCGACTGATTGCGACGCGGCGCTGCTCGCAGCCTGTGGTCGATATGGTCAATACCCTGCTGGGTAATTTATTACCACAGGCTGTTTTTGTTTCAGAGCCGGCGATAGAAAAATGGGCGGCAACTTTTGAGACTCACCGTACATTGGCAAAACGACCTGAAGACGGTGAGGCGCTTTGGGTGCGCTTGCCTGAGGTCGAAGAGACCGAAGGAGAAGATGTGGCTGAGAGCTCGGTGAGCCGACAAGCCCGCTGGATTGGTGAGCATTTAAAGTCGAGCGGCGTGCTGGAGGGGCGGCGGTTGCGCGCGGGGATAACCTGTGCGATTCTCGTTTCTAAGAACGATCAAGCGGCGGAGATTACCGAGACGCTACGTCGAATGGGGATTGAGGCAGCGGATGAGGGCGAGACCTCGGTGACCCAAGATAATCCGCTAACGGCAGGGCTGGTGGCGTTGGTACGAGCGGCGGCTCACCCGGGCGATTCGAGGGCTCAAGGGCTGGCTGAGATGTCGTCGGCCAGTCGGACAACACTCGCACGTCTCGGCGGCTGGAATCATGCCCGCGAGCGATTAGCTGAAATGCTACAAGCCCAAGGGGCTGAGGGGTTGGTACAAGAGTTGTTGAAAGACGTCGATTTGGCAGGAGACGACAACGCTCATGCATTTTTAAGAAAAAGGGTACGGCAGTTGATCGCTCTGGCGGTGGCTTATGATCAGACGGGCGAACGCTCGCTGGAGGGGCTTTGCGGTCATCTTGAGGGATCAAGCCTACGCGATACGGCTGACCCACAATCGGTGCAGGTATTAACCATCCACCGCTCTAAGGGGCTACAGTATACCTGCGTTTACCTGCCTTGCCTGAATAATACGCGTCAACCGCTGGCAGGCGTACGGGTAGATATGCCGATGGTGAAGGAGGCGGAGGACTTCTCGCCCGAGTGGATCTTGAGTAGACCGAAGTCGGCTATCTGTGAACTCGATGAAACGCTTAGGGCACAGACGGTGCGTGAAGCTGCCGATGTGGCTTACGAGAATCTTTGCCGAATTTATGTCGGTATGACGCGCGCAGTACGGCGACTGGTACTGATCACGGATGCGCTTAAGCCCGATAAACTGGCGGCGTTACGAGATGAGGAAATGCACGGGAAGTACGACGTGGCTAAACTTTTGGAAGGCACACTTGGACAAGGAAGTGAGCCGAAACCCTTGGGCGGTGCAGAATTGGTTTGGTCGACGGGCAGCGCGGGGTGGATTGCTAACGAGCAAACGCAGCCCATGCCGGCTGAGGCCCCAGCCCCGAGCGCCGTGACCTTCGAGGCGGTGGTACGGCCTGAGCGGCTCAAGCCCTCGGCGGCAGGTAAACACGGGGCTGGACGGTCCTGGGCTCCAAGCCAACAGGTAGCGGCGGGCAAGGCCTTTGGATCACTGGTGCATGACTTGATGGAGCCGCTCGGCTGGGATATTGCCGGCTTTGAGACGGCACTTAAGGAAAAGACCGCGACGACGAACGATAAAGTTTTGCTGGCGGCGCGGGATGAGATTTTGAAATGCCTCGCGGCGCCGACAGTGAGGGAAGCATTGGGTAAGCGACCTGAAGGTGCGTTACTTTGGACGGAACGTCAGGCCTCGCTCATGTATGAAGGCAAACTGATGCATGCGGTTTTCGATCGGGTGCACGTGGTGCCCGGGAAGGAAGCGATTATTATCGATTATAAGACCAATGATGGTCTGACGGATACTGAGTTGGCCGACATTTACCGCGGGCAGATGGAATTGTATCGAATTGCGGTTGCGAAATTAGCCTCGGTACCGGTTGAGAAGGTACGATGCTTATTGATTCATGTAAGGAAGGGGACGGTGGTGGAGGTGGG
>CAZEDB010000042.1:0-1125 GCA_964510855.1 uncultured Enterobacteriaceae bacterium
ATTATTGGCGTCGTAGGCAACACCCCCAACATCCAAGAGCAACCAACCATCGGTGCCCAACTTATCGGTGTCCCAGAAAGTGTCGGACCAATCCACGGTACTTCCCGCTAAGTCGAAGACCAAGTTAACGGGGGTTGACCCAACGACGGTTAGGTCGCCCCCAACATCGATACCATCGTACACCGTGCCACGATCAGCAAGTGCGGCGGTGTTACCCGCAAGTTCCCAGACGATGCCCAAGCTACCACTAGCGTAAGTTAAGTTACCGCCGATAGTTTGGACTCCAGGGGAATTTCCCGGCGTGTGGGTGCCGGTGATGGTGACGTCGCCCGCGATTGTACCCGTACCCGAAAGGGTCGCAGGTGCGGCTACGCTTAAAGCTGAAGTTGCAAGCGACCCATTGAGCTTAAGTTCGCCATTTTGAATAGTGGTTACACCGGTGTACGTATTAGTGCCCGTAAGTTCGAGGCGGCCTGCGCCCGTCTTGGTGACACTACCCGTCCCAGTAATGACACCACCGAAATTTGTATTGGTAGCATCATGAATCGTCAGCGTACCAGAACCAAGCGCAACGGTACCTGCAGTGCCGGTGACTTCAGAGAAGCCTTGCGACTTACCGTCGAGATCCATGGTCGCGCCATCCGAGAGCACCAAGGTGCTGGCGCTATTAAAGGATCCACCTTGAGCTAGACGGAGCGTGCCTCCCTGTACCTTGACGGTTCCAGTAAAGGTATTGGCTGCGCCGACCGTCGTCACCCCCGAGGTGCGCTTAAGAATACCTGCGGCAAAGTCTACGCCGTCGGCCAGGACTGCATTGAGTGAACCACTATTGGTTAAAGTAAGCGTACTCACTAACTCGCCCGCGCCATTGATGGAACCACCAGCTTGATCGAGCGCACCAATAAAGGTGCGCTGATTAACCGTTAACGTCGCACCTGCGGCCAGGGTGAGCACGGCATCGCGAGCGAGCGCGTTCGCATTTGCAAGAATGAGCGTGCCAGCGCTAACGGTGGTATCTCCGTGGTAGGTATTCACTCCTGATAGGGTCAAAGTTCCAGCCCCTGACTTTACCAAAGCACCGTTACCTGAAATCGTTCCTGCGAAAGTGGTACTGGAAGCACCCGT
>CAZEDB010000042.1:1225-5995 GCA_964510855.1 uncultured Enterobacteriaceae bacterium
GCGATTGGCTGAGCCAAGCAACAACTTACCCGCTTGGACCGTTGTACCACCCGTGAAAGTATTGGAACCGCCGACGGTAGTCGTGCCAACACCCGCTTGCACGAGCGCACCTGTACCTGAAATGGCATTGCCAAGACCAAAGCCATCGGAGCGGTTAACCACTAAAATGCCATTGTTAACTATAGCTGCACTATTGCCGGTAATGTTACCTTTGGTTCCTCCGTTGCCAATTTGCAGCGTGCCAGCGGATATGGTGGCGCCTCCCGTGTAAGTATTGTCATTAGTCAGGATAAGGGTTCCGGTTCCCTGCTTGGTGATGGCGCCCGAGGTCGCATTGCCTCCGCCATCGAAAGATTTATCGGCGATCACACCGCCGACCGTGAGGGTGTCGGATGCACCGACTACATTGAAGTGTAGATTAGCATTCCCGCCTACTCCGCCCCACTGGGACGAAATGCCGATATTGGTAGCAATGGTGTTATTGACGCCATTGGCGGTGAGCGTCTTGAAACTGGGCGTTCCTGCTTGGCCTTGGGTAAGAATGAACTGACCGCCTCCTGCGCCAGAAGTGCCGGATACAGTAGCGTTGCCGTTAAGTGTCAGTGTGCCGATATAGTCGCCGAAGCTTCCTAAGCTAAAGACACCCCCACTGTTGATCGTCACAGCGCCTGCATCCGCAAGTACGTTATTGGTACCAAGAGCAAAGGTTCCTGCGTTAATAATCGTACCCCCAGAGTAGGTATTACTTCCTGAAAGTGTCGTAGTTCCTGTGCCAGCATGAACGACTGAACCCGTGCCGCTAATCGCATTCGATACCGTCATACTATTACTGCGATTGAAGGTCAGGGTCGCATTATTTGTGACAGCACCACCGCCGAGGACACCCGTTGTGCCGCCGTTGCCAATCTGCAGCGTGCCAGCCGAGATGGTGGTCGTTCCAGAGTAGGTATTAGTCCCAGAGAGCGTGACAGTGCCCGCGGTGGTCTTGGTCAACGAGCCAGTACCACCCAGCACAACGCTGGCCACACCAGACTCGAAAGCATAAGCGGTACCGATGGCGATGCCATTGGTGATAGTGCCGCTCTTGAGTGTGACGGTCGCTGCGTTGCTCTCGCTATAACCACCGTAATCCAGCGTACCCCCATCAACCGTGACAGCGGTACCACCAAAGAGATAATCCGTAGATGGACTACCGACAAAGCGTAACGTACCTGAGCGAATGGTAAGACCACCGGAAGCACCAATCGTCGAACGCATGTCGAGACGACCCGTGCCTACAATTTCAACCGAACCTGAACCTGAAATGCTATTCGTGACTTCGAAGTTATTACTGCGATTAAATATGAGTGTTCCACTGTTCACAACCGAGCCCTGACCCAAAGTCCCCGTGGTACCACCATTGCCAATCTGTAAGGTGCCGGCGTAGTTATAGGTGCCGTTAGCGTAGGTATTCGTACCTGTTACCGTTAGACTTCCAGAGCCATACTTCCGAAGGCCACCACCACCGTAGATGTTACCAGTAAGGATGACATTATTACTACCCACGCCGATACTGTTATCAAAAGTTGACTCATAGTTATTGATCGGGTTGGCGAAGGTTCCTGAAATATTGAAGCGTAAGTTGCCAACGCTATTGTTCACATAACTATTGAGATAAACCTCATTGGAGGCATTACCCAAAGCGTTGAGATGGTTCACCACCAGGCTACCACGGTTGAGCTGGATGCGCCCCACGAAAGTATTCGCCCCGGAGAATGTAAAAGTGGTTAGGCTGTCTGCTGCACTCGTGTTCAGGTATAGCGTTGCACCGACGCCTCCACCCGTGATGAGCCCGGTGAACTGTAAGTCACCCGAAGACTGCTTGTAAAAAGTGGTAGTGCCCGAAGAAGCTACCGTATAGTTACCAGACAAAGTAACTGCAGACGCGGTTGCTGAATTTACGCTCTGCGCCTGAAGAGCTGAGGCCGCCAACAAGAGCAAAAGCGAGATAGAGTTCGTAGCGGGGTAGCGCATGGCGAATGCGGAATAGGACTTAAAAACTACTCTTTAGTAATCCGAACTACAGCCATAAATTAGCTAGGATAGCTAAACCTACCCCCGCCTTGACTCCCAGCCCAGGGGCGGGCTTGCTCAAGGCGATGGAACCGTCACCCAAGGGAGCCTATGATTTCGCCGCATTAGAGCGGCGCTGGCAGGGCTATTGGAAAGAGCAAGGTACCTTCCGTGCCCTCCCCCCTTCTTGCGGTAAACCCAAGTACTATGTCTTGGATATGTTCCCTTACCCTTCCGGGGCAGGTTTACACATTGGACACCCAGAGGGTTACACTGCCTCGGATATTCTGGCACGGCATCGTAAGGCTAGCGGTTACAATGTCCTCCACCCCATGGGATGGGATTCTTTCGGTCTGCCCGCCGAACAGCATGCCATCGCCACCGGCGAGCACCCCGCGGTGCAGACGCGACGCAACATCGACAACTTCCGTCGCCAGCTCCAAATGCTCGGCTTCGCCATCGACTGGGACCGTGAAATTGCGACCACCGATCCCGAATATTTTCATTGGACGCAGTGGATCTTCCTCAAACTTTTCCGACAAGGTTTAGCTTATGTCTCGGAAAAGCCAGTCTGGTTCTGCCCTAACCTCGGTACCGTGCTCGCCAACGAAGAGGTCTTAAACACGCCCGAAGGCCCACGCTCTGACCGCGGTAATCACCCCGTCGAACGCCGCCCCATCCGCCAGTGGGTATTACGCATCACAGCTTACGCGGATAAACTGATTGAGGGATTGGATGACCTTGACTGGCCCGACTCCACCAAGCGCCTGCAGAAAAACTGGATAGGAAAGTCGGAGGGCGGCGAAGTCACCTTCGCACTCAAAGGCCATCCAGGCGAGTCCCTGACGGTTTTCACTACTCGACCGGACACGCTCTACGGTGCGACCTACATGGTGATTGCACCTGAGCACCCGCTCGTAAGCAAACTCACCACCGACGAACAGCGCGACGCAGTGCAAGAGTATGTCGACAAAGTTCGGAATAAGTCGGACCTCGAACGCACCGACCTTGCCGACAAAACCAAGACCGGCGTCTTCACGGGTGCTTACGCCCTCAACCCAGTTAACGGCGCTAAGATTCCCGTATGGATCGCGGACTACGTGCTGATGAGCTACGGCACCGGCGCCATCATGGCCGTACCTGCGCATGACGAACGCGACCACGCCTTTGCCCGCCAGTTCGACCTCCCCATTATTCAGGTCGTCAGCTCTAAGGACAAAGCTGTCGATATTCAGGAGCAGGCGTGGACGGGTGATGGCCCAATGATGAACTCTGGGTCCTACGACGGGCTGTCATCTGCCGAGACCAAGCGCCGCATCCTTGCTGACCTCGGCGCCAAGGGCGCAGGTAAGGTTGCGGTTAATTATAAGCTCCGCGATTGGCTGTTTTCACGCCAGCGCTACTGGGGTGAACCCTTCCCGATTCTTTGGGTGTCGCCTGAAGACTTAGCCCGTGTACCCGCAGACTCGGCTCTACGCGAATTTCTCCCCAAGCAGCCGGTGACGTGTCGGATGGACAACCAAGAATGGGCGGCTGTGCCCTTAACCTCGTCGCAACTCCCCCTCACGCTACCCGAGGTAAAGTCGTACCAACCTTCACCTACGGGAGACTCGCCTCTGTCGCGTGAACCCGAGTGGCTCAATGTCTGGATTGATTTAGCTACCGGAGCAACCGTGCCCGCTTCGCAAGCGCAACCTGGACCGCTATGGGCAAAGGCTTGTCGCGAAACCAACACCATGCCCCAGTGGGCAGGTTCCTGCTGGTATTACCTGCGCTACCTCGACCCCAAGAATGCGGAGAGTATCGCTTCCAAGGAAGCCCTGGCCTACTGGGGTTGCCCCGACTTCTATATCGGCGGCGCCGAGCATGCCGTATTGCACCTGCTGTACGCACGCTTCTGGCACCGCTTCCTTTACGACCTCGGTGTACTACCGAATCCTGAACCTTTCCGGAAACTATTCCACCAAGGTCTAATTCTTGGAGAAGATGGCGAAAAGATGTCCAAGAGCCGCGGCAACGTGGTCAACCCCGACGACATCGTAAAAGCCTATGGCACCGATGCTCTCAGGCTCTACTTGATGTTCCTCGGACCGCTCGAAGCCTCCAAGCCTTGGAACACCAATGGCATCGAAGGGGTTAGCCGTTTCCTCCGTCGCACCTGGCGCTTGGCCATCGATGAGACCACCGGTATGCCCGCTGCGAAATCTTCGGGCGACAATGAGCCTGAAGAAGTAACCCGTGAGCTTCATCGTACGATTCAAAAAATTTCCGCCGATATCGAGACGCTGTCCTTCAATACCTCGATTTCGCAGATGATGATCTTCCTTAACACCGCGGAAAAAGCCCCGAGTATTCGTCGGGCTAGCCTCGAAGATTTCATTCGTCTACTCGCACCCTTCGCCCCCCACCTTGCCGAGGAAATCTGGTCGCGCCTAGGTCATACCGGGAGTATCTCCGATGCAGGTTGGCCCAAGGCTGACCCCTCGAAGCTTATCGAAACCACGGTCGAGGTTATCTTCCAGGTCAACGGTAAGGTGCGCGCTACCGCCAAGTTGCCGAAAGAGACCAGCAAGGAAGAACTTCTGGCGCTCGCCAAGGCCGACCCAGCTGTAGCCAAGTTCCTAGAGGGTAAAACTATTGCCAAGGAAATCGTGGTGCCGGGCAAGTTGGTCAATTTCGTGGTTCCCGGCTGAGGTAGAGGGATTAGCGGGATAGCAG
>CAZEDB010000043.1:0-5763 GCA_964510855.1 uncultured Enterobacteriaceae bacterium
CCGTGCGCGTTGGTCTGTTGCAGTATGGCTTACAACCCCACCCAGGTTCCTTCTTGGCGAGTCTCAAGCCTGAGCCGATGCTTGGGTTTCACGCTCGCGTGGTGTTAGTTAAATCGCTTCCCGCCGGAACGGGTCTTAGTTACGGTTCCACTTACCATCTCAAGCGTGACAGTCAGGTGGCAATTGTCGCTGCCGGTTATGGTGATGGGTTGCCTACTGCCGCAAGTAATCGTGGCCACATCTTAATTCAAGGTAAGCGTTGCCCTATCCTCGGTCGGGTCACGATGGATCAGACTTTAGTTGATGTTACGGATCTCCCCGAAGTTAAGGCCGGCGAGGTCGCAACTTTACTAGGGAGCCAAATTACTGATCGGATCACTGTAAATGAGTTTTGTGCGTGGTCCGATTGTATTCCTTGGGAGGCCCTTTGCTCGCTGACCCAACGCGTCCGAAGAGTTTATCGAACTGATAGAACTTAGGAAAGGCAGGGCGGATCAGCTGGTTAGCTGCACGGCTGATTAGCTTACAATTACTGGGCTGGATGGCTGCGGGCGGGTGTGCTGCGGGCTGAGAAGAAGGGTATTAGATAGCCTTGAAATATGCCATTAATACGACTTCATATCTAACATGTCTTCATCCCAAGCACTCTCCCGCCTAACTCTCGGCGTTGCGGCAACTGCCACTGCTACTTCTGCTTCTGCGGCGATTGTGGTTTTTGATATCAACCCTGATTTTCAAGCAAACCATAATGCCAACAGTTCGTTGCAAATCGGAACTTTGAATTTTAGTAATGGGTCTTTTCCTAATTCCACTGGGCTTCTCATCGATAATTATGCGACAAATAAATCCTTCTATTTAGTTAATAATTACTCATTCCGATCTGGCATCAGTTTGCTGCCGGCTGGTACATTGATAGAGAGCGGCTACACTTTTGCTCCCTTTGCCCAATTTAGTCATTATTACTTAGATACTCCTATTGGCACGCATTACATTGCCCTTAGTTATACTTCGAATGATGGTATTTTCTATGGTTGGATTGAGGCTATTGCCGCCGCAAGCAACAACTCTCTTTTCAATAATATCACCTTCACCCGCTTCGCTTTTAACGACGTTGCTGGCCAATCGATTCTTGCCGGCCAAACCACCGCTATCCCCGAAGCTTCCACGCTTGGTCTCGTCGGGGGGCTCTTCGGTTTAGTGGCTGCTGCACACCTGCGCCGTCGCAAGCTCAAGCAAGCCGCCGCTTCAGATAAGTTCCTGGCGCTGGCTGCAGGTGAGAAGTTGAACTGAGCTTAAGGCAGGGCGGGCTGCTGCGGGGGTAGGAGGGGTAATTGACAGGCTTGATTTTGGTGATTCGTAACTTAAAGTTTTTCCTATGAATTCTACCCCAATACTATCACGACTATCGCTGGGAGTTGCTGCCACCGCCACGTCTGCCTCGGGCGCTATTGTGGTATTCGACATTCCAGATGTCACCTATGATAACTACGTATTACCAGGTACAGTGTATGTTTCTGCCATCAATTTGCAGACTGGTTCTTTTTCTATTCAAACCACAGGAGTAACTACCCCTAGATTTCAAATCAGCGTCGGTTATGGAAGTTACGCGTCTATTGCTTTAGCTGGTAATGGAGTCTTAGCTAGCACGTCATTTCTTTTTGCTGACGGCTTAATCGGCCCAGCCCTTGGTTTCGCAAATCCACCTGGCTTCTTTTACACTTACGCCGTGCCGACGGGTACCATTTATCTGGGGCTAAGTTTGAGTAACAGCAGCGACATCCATTATGGGTGGTTTGAGATTGAGTCCACTAACGGCTCGGTAGGTGGTCAGGATGTATTCACGTTTACCCGCTTCGCCTTTAATGACGTTGCTGGCCAATCGATTCTCGCCGGTCAAACCACCGCTATCCCCGAAGCTTCCACGCTTGGTTTCGTCGGTGGCCTTTTCGGTTTAGTGGCTGCGGCACACCTTCGCCGTCGTAAGCTCAAACAGGCCGCCGCTTCAGATAAGTTCCTGGCGCTGGCTGCAGGTGAGAAGTTGAACTGAGCTCTTACTGTCTGCTTTTAGAGGGCGCCCAATGGGGTGCCCTTTTTGTTGCTTCGTACACTTGGGGTATGGCATCGTCTCTTATGTCGAAATCACCGCGCCGTCGTCTACTCGTGGTGGGTTGGGATTCCGCCGATTGGAAGGTTATTCGCCCTTTGATGGAGGCTGGGCAGATGCCCATGCTGCAGACGATGGTTGAGAAGGGGTCGAGCGGCGATTTCGCCACGCTTGAGCCGTCGCTGTCGCCCATGCTGTGGACGACGATGGCTACCGGACGGCACCCCATCGATCACGGCGTGCATGGCTTTACCGAGGTTCGCGAGGGCAGGGTGCTGCCCATTTCTGCCGCTACACGCCGTACCCGTGCCGTCTGGAATATCCTCTCCGAGCACGGGCTTCGTACCAACCTCGTCTCATGGTTTGCCTCGCATGGTGAGCGCGATCCAAACGTCCGTCTCGTTTCCAACCTCTATCCCCAAGAACCCAAAGGCGAGGTCGACAAACCTGAAACCTGGTCACCCACTCCCGCCGGTACGTATTGGCCTGAGGAGCTAAGAACCGAGTTCGATGCGCTCCGGGTTCACCCCAACACGCTGACCCGCGATGTGGCGAAAATGTTTATCCCCAAGCTCGATGAGGTAGACATCGAAAAGGACCGGCGCCCGCATCAGTTGATACAAAAAGTCGCCGAGGCTTTCAGTGTCCAAGCCGCCGCTGTTGCCTGCATGAAGAAAGACGACTGGGACCTTACTTGCGTCTACTTCCGGGCAGTGGATGAGCTCTCTCACCTCTTTATGCCTTATCACGCTCCGCAGATGCAGGGGTTGCCCGATAAGGATTTCGAAATCTATCGGGATGTCGTCAATTCGACCTACCGACTGCACGATCTCATGCTCACGCGCTTGGTCGACCTCGCTGGACCCGATGCGGGTGTGCTCTTGGTGTCGGACCATGGTTTTCATAGCGATCACCTTCGCCCACGCTTCGTCCCGAAAATCCCCGCAGGGATTATTGCCTGGCACCGTACGCACGGCATTTTGGCCGCCGCAGGTAAGGGCTTTAAATCTAAGGTTACGGTCGAAGGAGCGCGGCTACCTGACCTAGCCCCCACGATTCTCGGTTGGTTTGGTTTACCACGTTCGCAAGAGATGATGGGTAGGCGCTTAGATTCGCTTCTCGATGTTGGGCCGATCCCCGAAGACATTCCCACCTGGGAAACCAGTTCACATGATGCCAAGGCTCCTAAGCTCCCGCATATGGATGACTCGGAGCGTAAAAAAATGCTCCAACACTTTGTTGACCTCGGCTATCTTGGGGAACTCCCCGAAGAAGGCGTTGAGGCGGCACGCCAAACCGAAGCGCAAAATCATGCACAGTTAGCGGCGATGCTGGTTCATGAGGGCCGTTACGAAGAAGCGCTGCCTTTGCTTGAGGCAGCACTGGAAAGTGATCCTAATCGCCCTGACCTTCCGCAACAACTTGCCCACTGTCTCTTGCAATTAGGGCTCACCGATTTGGCAGAAATAATTTTAAATCCCCTCGTCGGGTCGTTCAAAAACGCCGGCCCCTTGCGTTTAATCAAAGCGAATCTCGCGCTGCAAAAAGGTGATTATGTAAGCGCCCTTTCTTTACTCGATGACACCGATACGAGTTTACAGGCCGACACCATTCGAGCGCGTGCTTTATTGCGGCAACGCCGTTGGATTTTAGCTGAGCAAGCGGCGCGTCGGTTACTTGCGGCTGACCCTAACCTAGCCCTGGGTTGGGCGATTGTTGGTAAAGCTCAAGCGGGACAAGACCGTCCGGTAGACGCCCTTGAATCTGCACGTCGTGCCCTTGCGCTCGATTCGCAGAATCATGAGTCGCTGATGGTGCGTGCCCAAGCGCTCGCCAGTCTAGGTCGCTGGGAGGAGTCGGTAACTGCCTATCGTGAAGTGATCGCTGTCAGCCCAGGTTTTGCTCCTGCACATCGACTACTCTCTCTTTCTCTGCGCTGGTTAGGTCGTACTGACGAAGCTGATGCTGCCCGGGCTCGCGCCTTGGAACTTCGCGCCGCCAATCAGGCCTATCGCGATGAACGCGGAGTGCGTTTACGTAGTGAAATCGCTGCACGCGAAGCGGCTCGTGCCGCGGTACGCCCTCCGCCTAAGCCGCCCCTCGAGCCCGGCGAGTTTGTGATTGTTTCAGGTCTCCCGCGTTCAGGTACCTCGCTCATGATGCAGATGTTGGCACTGGGTGGTCTGGAGCCTATGACCGATGGTATTCGCGCGCCGAATGAGGATAATCCCAAAGGCTTCCTGGAATGGGAGGCGATTAAGCTCCTTCCCAAGGATCCTGCTGTACTCTCCGCTGCCAAGGGCAAGGTGGTCAAAGTTCTTACCCCGCTTTTAACCCATCTTCCCGGCATCCATTCCTACAAAATTATCTTTATGCGCCGGCCGACCTCTGAGGTAGTCCGCTCTCAGTTTGCTATGCTTGAGCGTTCGGGAAAAAAGCCGCAGCTTGAAGAGTCTGAGGTGGCGCGACGGATGGAGGCGCAAGTCACGCAGTTACTTAAGGGGCTCGGTTCCGCTAAACAAGTGAAGCTCCTGATTGTCGATTACCCAGAGTTGGTGGCAAACCCAGCGGGGCAAATTTCGCTAATCGCTGAGTTCCTGGGTAAGGATGTATTACCTCGTCCTGAAGCTATGGCAGCAGCGGTAGATGGTTCGCTAAGGCGTCAAAGAGGTTAGTCTAAGGGCAAAGCAAGGCAGTGAATGCTGGTTATCCGACATAGGGCTTGCCCGTGGTGGGCTGGGTGTCACCCTAATTCAATGTCGAAGCCCAGCCTCAAACTTGCCGCCACCACGCTTCTTGTGGCTGGCAGTTCCCCAGTCACTGCGGCCGTCATCGTCTTCGACATTGATCCTAATATCACCCTAGGTCAGCCCTTCTGGTTCGAGCCTAATCTCGTTACCGGAAACCTGAACCAGGGCGGGGGAGATGCCTATCAAAGCCCGTTTGCTGGTCCATCTTTTGGATTATCCCTAGGTCCTGTTGAGTCTGATGGTCCTACCTTTATTTTCTCCGGTCAGGGCATTACTGCAGGCGGAGATAGCGTGGTAGTTGGTACTGAATTCAATGCCTACTTTGGCTATAACACAAATGTTTCCGACGGACGTATAACATCCCTGACATTAGGAGCAGATTTACGGTCCTCTGATAGTATTTATGCTTACGGGACGATTAAAGGTAACATCGCAAATTTTAGTAATGGTACTTCTTATGTTGCGCTTCGTCTAACGGTTAGCCCGACAGAGCACCAATACGGCTGGCTTGAGCTGACCGGTAATGGTTCGGGCGGTCTTATTGCCACCCGTTTTGCTTTTGACGATCAAGCCAATGCCGCTTGGGTCTATGCTGGCGATGCTGGCGCCATCCCCGAACCCTCTACCCTTGGTCTCGTTGGTGGCCTCTTCGGTTTAGTGGCTGCCGCCCACCTGCGCCGCCGCAAGCTCAAGCAAGTTGCCGCGTCGGACAAGTTCTTGGCGTTGGCTGCTGGCGAAAAGCTGAACTGAAGTTAGAGCAGGGGGGTCGGCTCATAATTTTACCCGGAGGTTGCGTAGCAACCTCCCTACCCGATGCATCTGAGGCGGTTTCGGAGAAACCTCCCTACCCAAGTCGGTCGTCCCGGCGGGACGCCCCTACCCGATGCCAAGCCAGAGGTTAACGAGCGC
>CAZEDB010000044.1:0-5713 GCA_964510855.1 uncultured Enterobacteriaceae bacterium
GTTGTGCCAAATTCGATCCACCACCAAGGCGAGCAAGCTGATGGGGAGATGAAGGAGTGAAAACAAGAAGAAGGGTCGGGCAGTAGTGTCACGCGTTACGCTGTTATCAAAGCGTGCGCCAAGTACCACATACCAAGCGGTGGTAAGGATCACGATGAGCCAAGTAAGAAGATGGGCTTCTTGGTAAGCGAGAGCGGTTGTAAGTGCCGCTGCGAGTAGTGCTAAGAAGGCGGACGATTGGCGTGCGGCTGATTCGCCAGTGGGGTCTTCCACGGTAGCGACTTTAAATCCTCCGCGTTTGTAGTCGTCGCGCCAAAGTACGGCCAAGGCCATGAAGTGGGGAACTTGCCAGGCAAAGAGGGCGCAAAATCCTAGCCATGCCGAAGGCGTGGGTAATCCGTCGGGCGCGCGGCCCGCGGCACCAATCAGAATGGGGAGTGCGCCTGGAAGTGAGCCAACGACGGTACACCAGCCGGTGCGGGATTTAAGCGGCGTGTAGAGTAAGAGGTAGGTGGCGGCGGTCAGGGCGGTAAGTCCGGCGGCGATAAGGTTGGCACCGAGAGCTACTAAAAAAATTCCGCCAATGAGTAAGAGTGAGCCAAAAATAAAAGCGGCCCGCGGGGTGAGTTGTCCAGTAGGCAGGGGACGCGTTTCAGTGCGCCGCATTTGAGCATCGGGCCGTCGCTCCATGAATTGATTCAGTGCACCGCAAGCGCCTGCAGCCATGCCCGTACCGATGGCAAGGGCGGCCAGCGAACTAACCGACCAAGCAACCTTAGGGTCGCCGAGAAAAAAACCTGCGACCGCAGTGAGCGTCGCTAAGAGTGAAAGCCGTGGCTTGGTGAGTTCGCGGTAGGCGCCCGCCACTGAAGCAGTCATGAGGTACGCGCGCGGGCAGCACGAAGTAGGAGCAAGGCGAGTGAGCAGGTACTGCAGAAGAGGACGGCCCCTATAATGACGTGTAGCGTGCGCGGGTGCGGATTTTGTGGGAGTCCGAGCGCAAGGATGCCGAGCGTGATTTGCAAAACCAAGGCACTGATGATGGTGACAATTAAAGCGCGGGGTGCGCCCGAGCGTGAACCCGACACCGCCAAGGCAATAACACCCGCGGCGGCAAGTAAGGCGCCCGCGCGGTGCAAGAAGTTGACCGACCAGATCCAGCCTTCACCTACCGCTGGAATAAAGACATCGCCTCCGCTCGTCCAGAGCGTGACTCGGTTTTGTCTCATCACCGCGGCAGCAACCATGACAGCAAGCAAGAGGAGCGGGGCGAGACGTGCAAGGAATTGTGCCCAAGGGCTAGGTCTTAGGGCGTCTTGGTGCCAAACCCGGGTGTGGACTAAAAGCAGGCACGCTAGAGTAGCGACGGTGAGCTGCGCCATGACGGCGTGGGCAATGCCGAAGCCAATGCCCCCTAGGTTGGTTGCGGCTCCGGTATTAAGTTGATCGAGTACCACGCGCAGCCCGCCTAAGCCCGCTTGAAGAACAATCAGGCCTACGAGGCCGTAAGCGAGGAGGCGGACGCCACGACGGGGTTCGCGTAATAAATGCAACACCGCAATGCCGAGTGCGATGATACCTAGTTTAAAAGCGGCAAGCCGATGCGAATGCTCGGCGAACATATCTAAGTTGGTTAACCACCCGGGCGGATTGATAGAGCCGTTGGAAAGAGGCCAATCGAGAAAGGCCATGCCGGCGCCGATGGTGGTGGTGAAACCGCCGGCTTGAAAAACTACTGCTGCCCAGACGAGTGCAAAAACGCAAACACCGCCCAGCACGCGATCAGGTTCGCTGGTGTTGTTAGTAGTCATGGCATGGATTGGAGGCGGAACCTGAGGCGGAGCAAGCCGTTGCCGATTAAGGTTGGGTGGTTACCCGCACCCGAACGTCACGCTCGCCTGCAGACGGGCGGGGTTGACGGAGTAAAATCAGGTTATCAGCGACCAAGGTGGAATCGGGGCCTGCAGCTAATTGAGGGTTGTTTAAGCGTCGGGTGGGGAAGTAAGCGAGGTCGGGTGCCCCTTTGCTTGCCTCAGCATCTGAGCTGAAAGTCAGCGTTAAGGTCACACCTTGATGGTCCTCTTGGCCAGTTAACTTCCAACCCGTTGGGCTGCTCGGATTAAGCCGGGCGTCGAAGGCGGGGTCGCCGTAAAAAGCCACGGTTTCACGGTCCCAAAGTAATCCTACTAGTTGTCGAAAGCGCTCTTGGGCTGCCTTGGAGTTCGGCTCAAGGCCCGCAAGGGCTTCGGTGGCTAAGGGAGTTTTAAGGATGCGCCGAAACGCTGGCTCGGGCATGGGGTTCCCGGTATTGGGAAGGTTGAGATCAAAATTCGCCGCGCTGGGGGCAAGTTTGAGGAGGTCGTATTCCATGCGCGCCTGATTAATAAAAAACGCGTCGGTTAAATTATAGGTTCCGGGTTGGACCTGCCAGGTGCCTAAAACATCCCACCCACCGCGACCAAACCATGTCACCACCGTGTAGCCGATAAGTTGGCGCACCCCAAGTCGGCCCATCATGGCGCACACCATCGACTCTGGGCCATCGACGTGACCGACCAAGCAGTTGCCAATCGGCAGAAAAATTTTGGGAGCAACGTCGTCTGCTAAAGGGTCACCCACGGTCGGCCCATCTTGTTTACTCAAGGGAACCAGCGTGCCGTCGCGTACTTGTAAGAAGCCAGTACCGAAAGGGGTTTCGAAGCCGTGTTCAAATCCGTGAGAGGCCGAAACTAAGAGGTCCGGACGGTGCGTGCGGAAATAGTCGGCCCACATCGCAGCCGCAGGTCGGGGTAATGTTGCGTGACCCGTCTCGTCGCCCGGACCTCGTTTTTCATGCCAGCGCCCTTTGCTTCCATCGGAAAAAATTAAGCCGCGTTCAAAATGCGATAAATCAATTCCGGTAGTCGATAAAGCTACCCGGGGGCGGACAGTGGTGGGGCCGGTTAATTGGCGTTGAGCGGAAGCTGCATCTCGCCCCGTGATGATGCCCCAGCGATAGTCGGGCCAAGGATCGCGGTCGAGTTGTCGTGCAATGCGATGGCAATGCGTAACAAAATTTCTTCCGGCTTCGGCAGGCGTAGCGACCCAAGCAACAAAACGCGGCTGAAGTTTAGTCAGAGGCTCGCGTGCTTCAAGCGGGCTATCTTTCCAGGTCACAACTACCGCATGGGGGTGACGGGCTTGCAGACCCGCTACCACTTGTTTCCAGCCGATGTCCGTACTCGTGCTGGCACTGACCACAATGGCATAACCGTTGTCGGTCGCGGCGTTGAGGGGCATGAGCCCGAGGAGTAAACTTAGCCCGAGAGAGCGCATGGTCGTTAGCTTAGGTCGCCGCTGGCGCGCCGGCCAAAGGAGCGAATGCGAGCCACGAGATTGGAGAGTCCATTGCGCCGATTCGGTGAGAGATGTTGGGTCACGCCGACGGTAGCAAGAAACTCGGCGTCGGTGGCCGCAACTTCGGCAGGGGTTGCACCCTCGTAAAGTTCACAGACTAAGGTGGCGATGCCTTTGGTAATGACGGAGTCGGCATCGCAACGAAAATGACAGTGCCCATTAACTAACGTGGGCAAGAGCCAGAGATTGGAGGTGCAACCTGGAATGAGGAGCTCATCGACGCGTTCATGCGGCGCAAGTCCGGGCGCATCTTTTGCCCGATCGATGATATACTGAAAACGTTCGTGCGCATCCGCAAAGGGCTCAAGTTCGGCGACCAGTGCCGCGCGTTTTTCAATCAGCGTCATAGGCCCATCAGCGCCCGAGGAAGGCTTCCCTGTCAAGGTCGGGGCGGATGAGGGGCTCGAGGGCAGCTTCGAGTCGGCGCCGTTGACTAGCTTCAAGTTTTGCTTCGCTCCGTACCCAAGCTAAAAGATCGCTCCAGATAGTGGGAATGGGTCGACGACCTGCGAGTAAGCGTTCGGCTTCATCGACTAAGGCGGTGCGTGTACCGCGAGCTTCGCCTTGCCCGGCAAGAATTCGTGCAGCGACCCAATCGGCGCGCAGTTGAGTGTGCCAAGGGTGTGCGGCTACGCCGATACTAAGTATCCGTGCAGCGGGCTCGGGTGCACCGCCGGCCATTAAGTGGCTCGCCACCGAGCGGAAGGCTTCAGGTCCAGGTTCTTCGCTGATGAAGGTAGCAAAATGTTTTTCCGCAATCGAGGTGTCGGCTTTCTTGCCAGGCTCATCGGCTTTAGGCCGTAAGGTGTAGGCAATGCCGAGTAAGGCTTGGACCATGGCTTGATTGGAGCGGAAATGACCCGGCCGGGCTTGGTTAACTGCAAAGTAAGTGCGAAGAGCGAGTTCAGGTTGACCGGCACGAATCAGCGATTCGAGATGCAGGGCAGAAAATGTTGCGGTATCAAAACCGCGAGCAATCGCAAGGTTGGCGAGATTTTCGCACAAGCCAACCGCTCCGCGTTGGGAACCAAAATTTGCCAAAGCGAGCAACACGGCATCATTATCCGCAAAGCGCTGCAGCAAGGCTTGTAATTCGCGATCGGCCTCATCGTTCATCCCCAGTTTGGTTAAAACGGCCAAGCGTTGGACGCGCAGAAATCCATTTTGAGCGTCGAGTGAAATTCGGTCATCGATAATGGAGAGCGCTTGGCGAGGTTGCTTGCTGACCATTAAGAGTCGTCCGTGCTGGGCTAAGAGAGCATCGCGTTCGGCGCCTTTGAAATCGGAGGCTCGATTGTCGAGCACGCTCAGCGCCTGTTGAACTTTGCCACCGTCAAAGTAAGCTAGCGCCAATAGAAGCACGCCGCTGATGGAGCGGTCGAGTTGATGGGTCTCGATGAGGGCTACCGCTTCAGGGTACTTACCGGTCCAATAGAGTGAGGTTGCTAATTGAAAAGCCGCCATATTGCGGGTTTCTTGGTCTAAATCATTGCTGGATAGTATTTTACGGAAAATTTCTACTACTTCAGGGTCCCGGTGCCGGGTTTGTAGGAGCTGAGCGAGGCGTTCGAGGACAGCACGGTCGGCGTTATCGAGCGCGCCTTCAGTTCTTAAATTGTTCTTAAGCAGTGAGATAGCATCTTCCGTCTTGCCTAGACGCCGGTGTAAAAGGTCGGCATAAAAGAGGCGCACTCGGGGATTGGTGGGGTTGCAACGCATGGCCAGCTGCGCCGCTTGGACAGCAGTGGGGAGATCGCCGTCATCGAGTTGTTTTTTGCCTATCTCCATGAAATAAGCGGCAAGTGAGGCTAAGTGGCGTTGGCGCAGGGCTGCGGCCGCTTCGGGATTATCTTGGATAGCGCGAATCGTAAGGCGGACGGCTGAGCGCAGGACGGGGTCGTCCACCAACTCGGCCCGGGTGGAAATGCTAGCGAGATAAGCTAAGGTGGCCTCTTTGCCCTGGGTTACGGGCATACCCATCAGCAATACCGCCTCGGGGTCTAAATTGTTACCCCGGGGCGTAGGGGCCTGCTTGGTGGCTGTGGGGGCAGGGCTTTCGGCAGGGGGGGGAGTTTGCGCCAGCAAGCAGGGGAGGGTGAAAAGACCCATCAAGATGAGGGTGCGAGCAGGGCGACGCATAGAGCCTATCTTACTAGGGAGAAGGGCTGGTTTTGTCGCCATTAAAACGCCTGCTCCGGAGGGGTCTTTTACCCAGTTTCTTACAAAAGTGTTAAAAGCCCCGCATTTTCATCTTTCAGGAGGGGTTGCGAGTCCTATGACACAACGCACTTTTCCACGCAAAATCGGTACCTCATCC
>CAZEDB010000045.1:0-3981 GCA_964510855.1 uncultured Enterobacteriaceae bacterium
CTTAGCGGCGGAGCCAGCCGATGAGGCGGCTGTACCATCGCGTGGGTTGCGCGGCGCGAGCGGAGTGGGACTCTAAGAGTTGGAGGATTTCGTGACGTCCGAAAGTCACTGCCAGATCAGCCGGCTTGGAGCCACCTTGGTCCGCCTCAGGGTCGGCACCGGCATCGAGTAGAAGTTGGGCAATCTCGGTGTAGCCTTTGAAGGCCACGCCCCCGAGCGGGGTTTGTCCCTTTGCGTTCCGTCCATCAGGGTTAGCACCTGCCTTGAGCAAAACTTTTACGGTATCCGTTTTTCCATGATACGCCGCGAGCATGAGTAGCGTATTACCCTTTTCATCACAGGCATTGGCAGAAAGCCCGTTGGCAATTCGGGCGCTGAGTGCCGCCGCTTCCCCCGCACGGGCGAGGTCGGCGGCGACGTTGTCTGTGATAGCGGTCACTTGGTCGCGAGGTCGAACCGGTCGAGGTTCATCACCTTGGTCCAAGCGGCGACGAAGTCGTGGACGAACTTCGCCTTACCGTCATCGCTTGCGTAGACCTCAGCGAGGGCGCGCAGCTGCGAATTGGAGCCGAAGATAAGGTCGACGGCGCTGGCATTCCAGACGACTTGGCCGGTCTTGCGATGGCGACCCTCGAAGAAGTGTTCACAGATCTTGGCTTTCTCCCAAGTGATATCGGAATCCAGGATATTCACGAAGAAGTCATTAGTTAGGACGCCAGGTTGTTTGGTTAGAACGCCGAGCCCTGGGAAGAGTACGGTGGTGTCGAGGGCGCGCATCCCGCCAACCAATACGGTCATTTCAGGCGGTGTGAGGTCGAGTAGGTGAGCGCGGTCGACGAGGTTCTCTGCCGCAGGCCGATCAAGTTTCCGTCCGAGATAATTACGGAAGCCATCATACTTAGGTTCGAGATAAGCCACGGAAGCGACGTCGGTCTCCTGCTGCGAGGCATCGGTTCGTCCGGCATAGAAGGGCACCTTGACGGGCACACCTGCTTTGGCTGCGGCAGCTTCGACGGCTGCACAACCTCCGAGCACAATTAGGTCGGCTAGTGACACTTTCTTGCCGCCTTTTTGCGCCGCATTGAAAGTTGCTTGTACCTTTTCTAGGACCGTAAGCACCTTGGCGAGCTCAGCAGGTTGGTTTACTTCCCAGTCTTTCTGTGGCGCGAGACGAATGCGCGCGCCATTAGCACCGCCTCGTTTATCACTGCCGCGGTAAGTTGCGGCTGAGGCCCAGGCGGTGGCGGCTAATTGAGAAATGCTCAGTCCTGAAGTTAGCAGCGTCTTTTTAAGACTTTCGATATCCTGCGCATCGATGAGCGGATGGTTAACGGCGGGCACGGGATCCTGCCAAAGTTGGGGCGGGGCAACATGCTTACCTAAGCAACGCGAGTAAGGGCCCATGTCGCGATGGGTGAGCTTGTACCAAGCACGTGCGAAGGCGTCGGCGAATTCTTCAGGATGGTCGAGCCAGCGCTTGGTGATTTTAGCGTAGGCAGGATCTTCGCGTAGGGCGATGTCGGTTGTGAACATCATGGGTGCATGGCGCTTGGAGGCATCGTGGGCATCGGGCACCGTGCTGGCACCTGCACCACCCTTGGGTCGCCACTGATGGGCACCCGCGGGGCTCTTGGTTAACTCCCACTCATAATTCCACAGGTGCTTGAGATAATCGTTCGACCAACGGGTGGGCGTGGTTGTCCAAGCCCCTTCGAGACCGCTGGTAATGGTATCAGCGCCGTTGCCTTTGCCGAAACTGTTCTTCCAACCAAGTCCCATCTGCTCGAGAGGGGCGCCTTCGGGTTCAGGACCAACATGGCTGGCGGGACCAGCACCGTGGGCCTTGCCGAAGGTGTGACCGCCGGCAATGAGGGCGACGGTTTCCTCGTCGTTCATCGCCATGCGTGCGAAGGTGTCGCGGATGTCGCGTGCTGCAGCAAGGGCATCGGGTTTACCATTCGGACCCTCGGGATTGACGTAAATCAGACCCATCTGTACGGCACCGAGCGGGTTCTCAAGTTCGCGGTCGCCGGTGTAGCGCTTGTCGCCCAACCACTCGGTCTCGGGGCCCCAGTAGATGTCTTCTTGAGGCTCCCAGACGTCGGCCCGGCCACCCGCAAAGCCGAAGGTCTTGAAGCCCATGGTCTCGAGGGCGACGTTGCCCGTGAGCACCATCAGGTCGGCCCACGAAAGGTTGTTGCCGTACTTCTTCTTGATGGGCCAAAGCAGGCGACGGGCCTTGTCGAGATTAGCGTTATCGGGCCAGCTGTTAAGAGGAGCGAAGCGCAGCGTGCCGTAGCCAGCGCCACCGCGACCATCGTGCACGCGGTAGGTACCTGCGCTGTGCCAGGCCATACGAATAAAGAGGGGGCCGTAGTGACCGTAGTCCGCAGGCCACCAGTCTTGCGAATCGGTCATGAGTTTCGCGAGATCTTGGCGGACGGCTTCAATGTCTAATTTTTTAAAGGCTTCGGCGTAATCAAAGGACGCTCCGAGCGGGTTGCTCTTCTCTGAGTTCTGGCGGAGAATCGCTAAGTTGAGCTGGTTGGGCCACCAGTCAGCAGTGGTCATACCCGCGGCGGCGGTGTGACGGTTAGGAGGGGCGAGGTGGCCCATTACGGGGCATTTGCTGATGTCGGACATGGTGGTTGGGTGTGTTAGGAAATTAAAAATTAAGAATTAAAAATTAAAATGAGGTAGGAACAGGGTAGGGGATGGGTTGCGGTGCGGTTGATGGAGTCGGCTGTGGTTTCTTGGGCGATGGGTTCTCTCTTAATTCTTAATTTTTAATTCTTAATTTCAGGACCGGAGGTCCGCCCGTTTCTGACACTTCGGGCATAAGCCCCAGTAGATGACTTCGGCTTCGTCGATCTTGAAACCGTGATGGGTCTTGGCGTTGAGGCAGGGGGCATGACCAACCGCGCAGCAAACGTCTTCGGTGTGTCCGCACGAACGGCAAACCAGGTGATGATGATTGTCGCCAACGCGATCTTCGTAGCGCGCCGCCGAATCGGCCGGTTGAATACGGCGAATGATACCTTTCTCGGTGAGGACAGTTAAGACATTGTAAACCGACTGTCTCGAGATGGAGCCAAGTTTGGCGCGGGTGCGCTCGGCAATCTCGTCGGCCGTAGCATGAGGGCAGCGGGAGACTTCCTCTAAGACAGCTAGGCGCTGGGCGGTTACGGGTAGCTGGTGCTCTCGCAGGATATCCGCCGGATGACGCATGAGGCTGTTAAAACAAGGTAGATTTGGACAATGTCAAAACTAATAATGGGTAAAAACCTCATTTTGGGGTATTTTGGATTTGTGCCGATTAACCTCACCCCATGTGTTTGTAGCTATGAAGTTAGCCCTTCTTACCCTTGTTGCTGCTGCGTCTGTTCATGCCACACCGACGCTTACTTTTATACAGACAGCTAATAATGCGCTCTGGCAGAGCGCACCTTCGGGTTACAATACTAACTCTTACGAGTTTATTCCAGGCAACACTGGTAGTTACGGCGGCCGTCAAGGCTATGGCTTCTACGATGCCTTCCGCGTCCAAGCTCAAGGCGCTGCCAACGGAGTCCTCACCAGTGTGACTATCAGTTTCCGGTTCACTGGGCTCTTTGATGACTCGGTAGCTGTCGATCTCAATGGCGACGGAGCCATCGATTACACGGTTAGCTGGGATAATTTAAATATTAGCGGCCCTTACTCTCCAATGCCTTGGAGCAGTCAAGAGGATGCTGGTAATCTTGGCATTGTCCTCACCATTACCGACTCTGGTACTACAGCGCAAAGCTACCTTTACGGGTACACGGTCGCTACCTCTCAAGCAGGCTACGTTAATAGCCTCGCTAGCATTACGCTCACCAATCTCGGTCTCAAAAATCTCAACGCCAGCGGAATCGCTCTATCCAACAGTTCCATGCGCGTTGGCTTCCTCAATCGGGACGGTTTCGGTGGAGGCACACCTACAATCGGCGAAGATAACTT
>CAZEDB010000046.1:0-2616 GCA_964510855.1 uncultured Enterobacteriaceae bacterium
TCGCGCTTCTTCCGCTGCAAAGGCCATGCGGTGGCTCTCAAGCGAAACCTCAAGCGACGTACGCATGCCACTTGCATCAGGACGGGTTAAATCGTCGTGCAGGGCTAACATTAAACCCCAGTCACCGCCGCCGTGGCCAGCGTAGCCATGCTTGGGTTCTTCGAGCGTAATGCGGCGAGGCTCTTGATTCCACCCGTGGCGTTGCACGATAATGTCGCAGCCCATTTGCTTTTTTACGAAGGAACCCCCGCGCAACCAGCCTTCGGTGCCAAAGAGCTCAAGTTGGCGACCTTCATCGAAGGCTGTCATCGTAAAGGTTGCCGTGACGGCGTTCGCAAACTGCAGGGAGAGCACTTGGTGATCGACGACGTCGTTATCGCAGCGATAAACGCAACGCCCCCAAGGGCTAGTACGCGTCCATTCGATAATTTCGGCGTCGGTTGCTTCTTTAGCTCGATCATAGACCATACCGAGCCAACGTCGGCCTTCAGGCTTAGTGTAGAGCGCGGCGTTGTAGCGACAGGTATCGCCGACCGGGCAACCATCGCTACAGCGGGCAGGTGCCCCGGCTGGCGCGTTCGCTGATCGGAAGTGGGTAAGTGCACCGCGCGAAGCCAGGTGGGTGAAAGGGGAACCAACCAGCCAAGCTAAGATGTCCATATCATGACACGACTTAGCTAAAATCATAGGCGACGACTTGGCTTTTACTGACCAATGCCCGCGGACAAAGGAGTGCGCTTGGTGCCAGGGTTGTACGCCCTCGATGGCATTGAGGGAAATGAGTTGTCCAATTTCACCCGCATCAAGGATGCGGCGAACCTCAGAATAAAAAGGTGTGTAGCGTAAAACGTGACAGACGACGACGCGTCGGCCGAGACGACGGGCAACTTTTGCAACGGCTTCAGTATCTTCGAGATTAGGTGCGATGGGTTTCTCGAGCAAAAGATCATAGCCGAGTTCCATGGCATGGATAGCGTGAGCTCGGTGTAAATTATCCTGTGTGCCAATAACACACACGTCGCCAAGTTTGCCGGCGGCAAAAAGCGCCTCAGCAGAGTTAAAGGATTTAAAAGCTGTGGGAGCAGGAGCTTTGACCGCGTGAGATTGGATAACCGCGACTCGCTCCGCAACTGGGTCAGCGGCGGCAGCAATTTGATAACGGCCAGACATTTCCGCTGCGATGCCGGCGTAGGTACGAGCACGTGAACCACAGCCACAAAAAACAAGAGCGAGGGGGCGCATGAGGGTTAAACCTGAGCAAAACAGTAACTCGAGGGCGGGGGTACAGGGCAAGGGGTAAGGGCCTTGGTAGGCCTGCCCAGAGAGAAGACATGGTGTTAAAGGACATCTAACTACGGTTTGATGCCCAGTTTGGACGTCTCCCCGCTTGACTCTACCTTCCCTGACCCTTTTATCCAAATTTCTCAGTTGGGCCCTCTTCGTCTAGCCCGGTCAGGACCCATGGTTTTCATCCATGTAACTGGGGTTCGAATCCCCAAGAGGGCGCCAACTGAGTCATCTTTTCGATACCCCCGCAGGCTTCCTGGCGGGCAGGCACGGCTTATCCAAGACCCGGCAAGGTCTTAGATAACTCCGTTAGGAATTAGAACTTCCGGCGATAACCGAACTGGAGGGAGGTGGCTTCACCCTCTGAACCCTGTTCCAACTTTAGACCGAGGGTAAAGGTGCTATCCACTGAAGGGCCAAAGGTGAAGGTAGGGGCAAGGGAGAGACCGTCGCCTGGTAAGACATTAAAGGTCGACGAGGTATCGCCGCCACCGAGCTGGGCGTGATTCGAAACGAGTGTGGCTTCGTCGCCATCAATTTGGAGGGCATAAGCGACCTCGAGACCGAGGCGATAACGCCAGCCACCGCGGCCTTCTACCCAACTGTGATGTAGGCCTAAACCAGCGCGAAGGGCGGTTTGGTCATGATCGGTTTCGCTGACACTCAAGGAATCACCTAGGGGATCGGCGGCGCCGGTCTCGGTTGTATTATCCAAAGTAGTACGCGAATGCTCAAGCGCTACGAAGGGTGTTACGGCTAAACTCCCGAGGGAGGTGGCGGCGGAGGCACGCACCCAAAGGCCTACAGTTGAAGCTCCCGGGTCGGTGACATTATTAACCCCGAGAATCGAAGGGCGCGTGAGGTCACCCGAAAGTAACCCAACAGAGAGACCCGCATCGAGGGAGAGCGTGCGAGCAGGGTTCATAACCCCAAGAGCACCGCCGACGCGGAAGCCGTTACCTTTAAATTCAGCGGTGCCAGCTTGGGTACGAAGATTTTCTACGCCGAGGGAAACCGCCCAATAGCCGTCGATACCCATGGGGCGAATCGTACCTGCGGATGCGCCGGTATTCTTGGCCTCAAAGTTATTATCGAGGTCGAGTTGGCCTTGGGTGGCATCGACAAACCAATCTGCAGTTTTAACCGACATATCAGCACCATCGAAACGGCGCTGCTCTAAGCGGCGCTGAAGGGTGTCAGCATGTGAGCGGAAGCCTGCAGCGGCGCCAGAGAGGACGGAAGCATGGCCGCGTGGACGAAGATTATCGACGGCAGTGAGCAAGGCTGCGTCGTTAAGTACCGCCAAGCGGGCACCGAAAGCGGTGAAAC
>CAZEDB010000047.1:0-1855 GCA_964510855.1 uncultured Enterobacteriaceae bacterium
GGTTTATTACCGTCGGCGATGACATGCAGGTAACTAATACCGTTTACTGAAGCATGGCGCAGGGGAAGGGTGCCCGCGGGTTTACCATCGAGCGTCAGTCGGCATAAGCCTTTTTCTGAATCGGACCACTCGAGTTGGATTTCGTGGTCGGTATCGGCCTTAAGTGTTACGGTTCCAAGCGTGACTCCAGGGGCGAGTCGGGTGGTGTGAGTAGCGAATTGTGGGGCGGTGCGGTCGCAGGCATTAAAGAGACGATCGATTAAACTTAGATGGGCCCCGACCGATCCAGTGGGAAGACGGAAGCGTAGGGTTACCTTTCCTGCCTTACCTGCGGGGAAATTCCAAGCCGCACCGCCTGAGCGATAATCTGCACCGTTGGTTGAGTTCACGAGTTCGGCATCATCCAAGAAGGTGATGTCTAAAACTTTGGTGGAAGCTCGACTCGGGTGCGCTATTACTTGGGCGGCAGGCTTACGATTGTAGGAGCAGTGACCTTTGCGCTGGGGAATATAGGTATGATGAACCCAATCGGTTGCCCCTTGGTTAAAATCAGTTTTGCGGCTTTTTTCTAATAACCAGCGGGTATCAACAATCGCGAGGCGCCGATGCTTGGCGTGCTGTCCGTAAGCTACGAGAATGCGGTTAGTATCTAAGTTCACAAACTCAGCTTGATGGTTGCCACGGTCCTGGGGGCCGCCCCAGGTCGCGTAGTCCGACCGCGCGCGGTGTTCATCGAGACCGATTTCACGGAAACCCTTCCAGCTCTTACCTTCGTCATCTGAAATCGCGCTATGGAGGGTATCGCGATTGGTAAAAGCATCTTCCCATTTGCCTTCGGCGCCTTCGACCTCGGGGAGCGGGGTTTGGTTGGTCCAAAGCGCTAAGAGCCGTCCGTCTGCCAGTCGCCCCAGCGTGGGCATGGTGAGCGTGCCCGCAAAACGCGAAGGTTTACCCGGCGTCCAGTTTTCACCTTTGTCGCGCGAGAAGGATTCGTAGTAAAAGTCTTGGGACGTACGTAGGAGCGCCCAGAGGGTGCCGTCTTTTAATTCAACTACCGTCGCTTCGACGCCGCGATTCTGCCAACGAATCCCGCGATGAACGCCTCCAGCTTGGTGGGGTGGGGCACTAATGACACTCTTGGACTTGCGCCAATTCAGCCCACCGTCATCGGAGAGCCACATGGTTGTGCCCGAACCTGCGTTGTGTGTGGGCACAAGTAGACGCTTGCCGCCGTCAAAGAAAAAGGGGGAGCGAATAATTCCCGGTAAGGAAAAAAGCTCTTGGCGTTGAGCCGGAGTTTGCCACTCCGCGGTTAACTTACCTTCTTTAGTCGCCGCTAACCATTGTCCGTCGAGACCTCCCTTGGATATAAAGACATGATCTTTGACGGGTTGGATGCGTACGAACTCGCCCGTTCGGGGATTACGGGCAAACGCGGGTGCTTCTTTCGCCATACCACCAAAGTTTGCCGGGTAACTTTTATCGGCTTTGCGATAAGTCCAAGTTTCGCCGTTATCGAGGCTAACGAGGAAGCCAGGTTGTTTACGGTCACCGTCATAATGGCGAATCTCGGTCGGGCTTACCCTGATCAACCCACGCCCTGCATCGGCGGGAGGTGTTGCTACTACCCGAGGCGGAGGGAATTCGCCGGCTACCCCTTGATGGGCTAGGATAAGGCTAAGAAAAAGGGTACGTATGCAGGTCGTCATCGGGAGGGTTTAACGAACTACCCATTGAGGCTTTGCTGAGCCCTTGCAAGCAGGCACGCTACCCCACAATACGCTTAGGCAAAATTACTTTAGCGTCTTCATATCAATCACGAAGCGGTAGCGGACGTCTTGTTTAAGGACACGCT